>NZ_JAPEPI010000002.1:3425575-3736991 GCF_026340305.1 Streptomyces sp. NBC_01381
CGAGCCCGCGTTCTCCCTGGCAACCGCCGACCAGGTCCAGTCCCGTCTCTCCTTCCCGCTCTCCGGGACCTCCGCCGAGACACCCGGCGTCATCACCATGGAGCTCGGCGACCTGGTGATCGTCTTCAACGCCACTCCTGAGGCGCAGTCCCAGCGGGTCGCAGCGCACAAGGACACCGCGTACGCCCTGCACCCGGTCCAGGCGAAGGGCGCCGACCCGGTGGTCAAGTCATCTTCGTACGACCCGAGTTCAGGAACCTTCAGCGTCCCCGCACGGACGGTCGCCGTCTTTGAGCGGGGCTGAACGAGGGGGCCCAGCGGCCCCCGTGACCCGCCGCGCGGGCGGCGCCGACGCCTGGGCCGAGAACATGGCCCTGATGTGGACCTTCCGCGGCATCCCGACCCTCTACTACGGCTCGGAGATCGAGTTCCAGAAGGGCAAGCAGATCGACTGCGGCCCCAAGTGCCCGCTGGCGACCACGGGCCGCGCCTACTACGGCGGCCACCTCCAAGGGAGCGTCACCGCCTCGGAGTTCGGCACGGTCGACAGCGCGAGCGGCGAGGTCGCCAAGACCCTGGAGCAGCCCTTGGTCAAACACGTCCAGCGGCTCAACCAGATCCGCAGGGCGGTGCCCGCGCTCCAGTCGGGCCAGTACTCGACCGAGGGCATCGGCGGCCAGATGGCGTACAAGCGCCGCTACACGTCGGGCCCGGCCGACAGCTTCGCCCTGGTCACCGTCTCCGGCGCCGCGACCTACAGCGGCATCCCCGACGGCACGTACACCGACGCCGTCACGGGCGACAAGAAGACCGTCACCGACGGCAAGCTGTCCGTCGCCGCTCCCGGCAAGGGCAACCTGCGCGCCTACGTGCTCGACCTGCCGGGCAATCCGGCTCCGGGCAAGGTAGGCGTGGACGGCTCGTATCTGAAATAGGGCGCGGCGAGGTCTCCAGGAGAGGTGCCTAGCCGATTGTCAGCTCGACCCGTACCGGCTCGGCGACGGCGCCCCCGGTGGTCGCGCCGACCCGGACGGTGGCATCGGCGGTGCCGGGCGGGCCCATGATCGGGTCCGCCCGGCACGTGAGCGTGTACGCGCCCGCGGCGGGCGCGGTGAGGAAGAAGCGTCCCTCGGTGTCCGTCAAGGCAGCGATGTCCGGCAGCGGCCGGGGCCCGCTGGTGAACAGGACATGAGCACCCGCCACCGGCGCGCCCGAGGCGTCGCGGACGACGCCGATGATCTGTACTGCCGAACCGCTGCCGCTCATAGGCCTTCGCTCATGCCTTCCATGCCACGTAGTTGTTGAAGACGGGGGTGGTGAACCGGGTACCCGAGTTCACCCGGGATCCGCCGTAGGCGTGTATCGCGAAGCCGTAGCGGCCGTTGCTGTCGATGCGGTAGACGGAGCTGCCGCTCTGGCCACCGGCGGTGTCGATGTCGTAGTACACCTTGCGCGGGGCGACCGAGTCGATCCCGCGTGCCGCGTACCACATGGTCCCGCCGGGCTTGTCGCCCGGATAGCCGGCGATGTTGCCGGTGGTCTTGAGCAGATCCGAGTCCGACCATACGCCGAAGCCGAACCAGCCCGTGGTGGAGCCGATGTTGGAGGGTGTGACGATGGCGCCGTAGTCGAAGTTCTCGTCGCCGTTCTGCGTCCAGCCGAGCACCGAGCGGAAGCTCGTGCAGGTGATGCTGCCGTACGGCAGTGACGCGCCGTTGCGGCCCGGCATGACCTGGATGCTCTTCACCCAGCCGTCGCGGCCCGCCACTCCACTGCCCTTGATGTAGACCACGTGCCCGGCGGTGGCCAGCGTGTGCGGTCCGAGCAGCCAGCCGGTGCCCTGGTAGAGCGCGTTGTCGCGGGCGGTGATCAGCAGGTAGCAATGGACGCGCCACGGGTAGACGCTGGTGTTGTTGATCTGTACGCGGTCATCGGGGCCGTGCACCGTCTCGGGGGCCAGCGGCGGCGGACCGAACGACGCCTCCCCGATGTCGGGCAGCGTCGCGGTCGGGGCCGTCCAGGCCTCGGGCGCGAAGTGTTCCGGCCGGCGGTAGCCCTCGATGTGCTCGAGCCCCTCGCCCGTCGGGTGCTGCGTCTCGCCCTGCGTGCCCTCGGACGGCGGCTGCAGGATCGCTTCCTGCTCAGGGGCCAGTGATACCGCACCGTCGTCCGGCTCGTTCGTCACTGCGGTGTGTGGATCTTGCGCCATTCTGGATCACCCGGCTTCTCTCAGAGCTGCGATGTACGAGCTGTGATGTGCAGAGCTGCGCTGTGATGCTTTTGAGGACGCCGCGGCCGCAACGTTTAGGGTCAATGCCCCTTCTACTGCCGCCTGACAAGTGCCGCAATGAGCCTTTTGCGCCGACCGGGCGGGGAGGCCGCCGGGCCGGTCAACGGCGGACCGATCCCGTCGGCTGACGGCCTCTCACATCCCGCACGGCACACAGGGCATCGGCTCGCTCCCGCACCTCACCGCGAGCGGCCGGGTCCGCGCCCCCGAGGCCACCGCACTCCCACCAGCCCGGCCGGGGCCTGCGAACAATTGGCGCCTGCCCGGCCTCCGCCGCCCCCTCGCCCCTCACCCCGGCACTCACGCCCCGCGCGCAGCGGTACAGAACGGGGCGCGATGCCCGAATCACGCCGCCCTCGCTTGCTACGTTGACGCGTATGTACGCGACGCGGATCTCCCACCACGTGAACGCCTCGCGCCCGGCGGTCTACCAGGCGCTCGTGGACGCGGACGCCATCGCTCGATGGCGGGTGCCGAGCGGCATGACGAGTAAGGTGCACGCGTTCGACGCCCGCGAGGGAGGCGAGTTCCGGGTGTCGCTCACCTACGACGCTCCGGACGGCGCCGGCAAGTCGGCCTCGCACACCGACACGTACCACGGCCACTTCGCCGAACTCGTCCCGGACGAGCGGGTGGTCGAGATCCTCGCGTTCGAGGCCGAGGATCCCGCACTGCGCGGCACCATGACGATGACGACGACGCTCACCGACGGCGCGGACGGCGGCACCGATGTGGTGATCGTGCACGAGGGGATCCCTGACGCGATCCCGGCGGCCGACAACGAGACGGGCACCCGCATGGCCCTGGCCAACCTCGCCCGGCTCGTCGAGGAGAACGAGGCTTCCTAGCGGCGGGTACGCGGGGCAAGAGCCGCCGCCAGTGCGACGACGGTGAGCAGGGCGAGGGCGGGCGCGAGCGCCGCCGGTGTGCCGTGGTCGAGTTGCAGCAGACCGCCCGTCAGGGCGCCGGCGAACATCGCGGCGACGGAGAGGGATCGGCGCAGGGTCGCAGGGCCGGGACGGTCGGAGGCGAGGGCGGTCAGGGTGCGGGTGAGGACCGTGGTGGTCAGATCCGGGACGGCGATGCGGTGCACGACCGCGTTCTGCAGGCCCATCCCCAGAGCCAGGAGCGCGATCAGTACGTGATCGACGTCGACGGCGACGCTGGTCACCAGGGCCGCCGCGACCAGCGCGGCGTGTGCCGCGACGAGCACCGCGAACAGCCGCACCCGGTCCGCGACCCGCGGCGCGAGCCGCCCTCCCGCCCACGCGCCCGCCACGAACGCGCCGCCCGCGAGGAGCGACGCGGTGGCGGACAACTGGGCGTAGCCCGCGAGCGCGAACCCGAGGAAGACCACGTTCCCGGTCATGTTGGCGACGAAGACGTGGTCGAGGCCCAGATAACTGACGGCGTCCACAAGGCCGGTGACGAAGGTCAGCACGACGAGCAGCGGGGGCAGCACGCCGTGGTGCTCGGGGTCGTCGGGGAAGAGCCGGGCGGCGGCGTGGTCGAGCGACGAAGTCATGTGTTGACGGCGCGTCAGGGCTCGATCGGCTGGCCGAGCCTGCCCGCACGCCGTTCCCAGCCGGCCTTTCCGAGCGGGACCTTGCCGTGGCAGGAGGCCCACACCTCGCCGCCGTTCTTGAGGTGGACCTCGACGGTGCCGACGAACAGGTTCGCCAGGTCCACCCGCGTGGTCAACGGATCGCTCGCACCGCGCAGGGTGCCGCTGATGGCCGCGGCCTGCACCAGGCAGCCGTTCGACTCGGCCGCGTAGTCCGTGTCGTCGAGGGCGGCCGCACCGGCGGTGTCCGGAGCGGTGAGGGTCGAGGCCAGGGCGCGGTGAGGTCGCACTGCGGTTCTCCTGTCGAAATGGTCGGGGCCGGGCCACCGTCAGGTGAGCGGGGTGAGGGCACCGTCAAGTGATCCGGGCCAGGCCACCGTTACCCGAAACGCCGGACGGCGGCGGCGTCCGCGCGCCCGGTGACGCCCAGAACGACCCGAATGGGCCGGTCCCAAGGGCGCCGAAAGCCCTGTCACTTGGGCGTTCGCCCCTCCAGCGCCGTCTGCCAGGCCGGTGCCGCCGCCTCGGGGGCCGGCGCCGCGCGGCGGCCGCCCCGGGCGAAGAAGTCGGCCAGCGGAAGCGTCGCCGCCCCGACGGTCACCGCGTCGGGGCCGAGGCGGCCGAGCCCGATGGTGACCCGGTCCGCGGGGTAGGCCAGGGCGTAGGTGGGGATGTGGTGCTCGACCGCCGTGAGGAAGCGCTGCCCGAGCTGGAGTCCGGCCCAGCCGCCGACCAGGATGCGCTCGGGCTGGAAGAGGTTGATCAGGTCGGAGAGGCCCGCTCCCAAGTACTCGGCGGTCTCCTCAAGGACGGCCAGGGCCGTAGGGTCGGCCGCGTGGTCGCCCTCCGGGTAGGCGGCGCCGAGCATGGCGGTGAGCGCGCCCTCCTCGTCGGAGCCCCGGGGCGGCCGCCCGCCCGCCTCCTGCCACCGCTCGAGCAGCGCCTCCGCCCCCGCGTACGCCTCAAGGCAGCCCAGCGCCCCGCACCGGCACCGTCTGCCACGGACCCGCACCGTGAGGTGTCCCCACTCGACGGCGCGGCCCTGCTTCGCGTCCTCGGTCACCACGCACGCGCCCACACCGGAGCCGAAGAGGACCACCACCGCGTTGCGCGTGCCGCGCCCGGCGCCGAACCACATCTCCGCCTGGCCCAGCGTCTTGGCGCCGTTGTCGATGAAGTACGGGACAGAATCGGGGAGTTGACCCGTATCGCGCAGCAGCGACTCCAGCGGGACCGCGTCCCAGCCGATGGTCTGCCCGTGCACCACCGCGCCGAGTTCGGGGTCGCGCGCGACGATTCCCGGTACGCCGATCCCGACGCCGATGACGGCGTCGTCCGAGCCGCCCGCCGCGCCGATGACCTCGGTGATCCCGTCCCTGATGAGTCCCGCGACGCCTTCCACGTCGTGGCCCTTCAGGGTCAACGGCCGCTCAACACGGGCGAGTTCGGAGAGCGACAGGTCGAAGAGCTCTACGCGGACCCGGGTCTCGCCGACGTCCACACCGATCAGCCGGCCGCGGTCCGGGGCGACGCGCAGCAGGGTGCGGGGCCGGCCGCCGTCGGACTCCACGCTGCCCGCCTCCTCCACGAGGCCCTCCGCCACCAGCTCGGCCACGACATTGCTGATGGAACCTGAACTCAGCCCGGTGGCGGGCCCGAGCGTGAAGCGGCTCATCGGCCCGTCGAAGTACAGCCGCCGCAGCACGGCGGCGCGGTTCTCCCGCCGCAGGTCGTGCACCGTACGCCCGTTGCGCTGCCCTGCCATGTGGTTCCTTCCGGCCTGCTCTGCCTCGAACTTGGTCCTGTGCGACCTCTTGACGCTATCTTCCCCGCCGGTTTAACTCACGTCCTAAATTAAGTCATGAGGTCATTCAGAAGGTGAACACGGGGCCCGCCCGACCCGGCCCCGGGCCCTTCGCCTCATGACTCCCTCCGGAAGGGACACCTGGAGACATGAGCAGATTCCGAGCGCCCGCCGCCGGCGCCGCCACCCTCGCGCTCGCCCTCGCCGCGTCCGCCTGCGGCGGAGGTACGTCGACGGGCGGTGCCGGATCCAACGACTCGCCGAAGACCCTGACGTACTGGGCGTCGAATCAGGGCCCCAACCTCGAAGCGGACAAGAAGATCCTCGGGCCCGAGCTCGACAAGTTCGAGAAGCAGACGGGCATCAAGGTGAAACTCGAGGTCATCCCCTGGTCGGAGCTGCTCACCCGGATCCTCACCGCGACGACTTCGGGCCAGGGCCCCGACGTACTGAACATCGGCAACACCTGGAGCGCGTCGCTCCAGGCCGGCGGTGCCCTGCTGCCCTGGGACGAGAAGAACTTCGCGAAGATCGGCGGCAAGGACCGGTTCGTCGAGTCCGCGCTCGGCTCGGCCGGGGCACCGGACAAGGACCCGGCGGCCGTGCCGCTCTACTCCATGGCGTACGCCCTCTACTACAACAAAAAGATGTTCGCGGAGGCCGGGATCGACGGGCCGCCCGCCACCTGGGACGAACTGGTCGCCGACGGCAAGAAGCTCTCCAAGGACGGGAATTGGGCCCTGGGAGCAGAGGGCGCGAACCTGGCCAACAACATCCACCAGATCTTCGTCCTCGGCAAACAGCACGGCGCAGACTTCTTCACCGCGGACGGCAAACCCGACTTCACCTCCGACGGCGCGGTCGCGGCCGTGCAGCAGTACGTCGACCTGATGGCCAAGGACAAGGTCATCGCCCCCGGCAACGCCGAGTACGCGCAGAACCAGTCGCTGAGCGACTTCGCCAAGGACAAGACGGCGATGGTCCTGTGGCAGGCCGCGGCCACCACCTTCAAGTCGCAGGGCATGAGCGACAAAGAGTGGGGCGTGGCGCCCGTGCCGGTCACCTCCGGCGCTCCCGGGCAGGGCAAGGCCACCAACTCGATGGTCGCGGGCATCAACATGGCCGTGTTCAAGAACACCAAGAACATCGACGGCTCACTGAAGTTCGTGAAGTTCATGACGAGCGACGCGGAGCAGAAGATCCTCTGCGCCGCCTACGGCTCCGTACCGCCCGTCAAGGCCGCACAGCAGGACCCCGCCTTCGACCGCCCCGAACTGAAGGTCCTGCGCGACACCTTGGCCAAGAGCGCCGCGCCGCTGCCCCAGGTGCCCGACGAGTCGCAGTTCGAGACCGCGGTCGGCACCGCCGTCAAGAACCTCTTCGCGCACGCCGCGGCAGGACGCGAGGTGACCACGGCATCGGTGAAGGCCGAACTGGCCAAGGCCCAGCAGCAGATGTCACAGCAGTGAGCGCTGCGACAGGGCCGCGCCGCCGCAGGCCCGGACGCCTGCGCCGCATCGGACTCCCGTACCTCCTGCTGCTCCCCGCCCTCCTCCTCGAAATCCTCGTCCATCTGCTGCCGATCGTCACCGGCATCGTGATGAGCTTCAAGGAACTCACCCAGTTCTTCATCCGCGACTGGGGCGCCGCGCCCTGGTCGGGCCTGGACAACTACAAGGTCGCCGTCGACTTCGACGCGCCCGTCGGGCAGGCGCTGCTCCACTCGTTCCTGGTGACCTGCGCCTTCACCCTGCTCTCGGTCGGCCTGTGCTGGCTCCTGGGCACGGCCACCGCGATCTATCTGCAGGAGACGTTCCCGGGCAGGGGCGTGCTGCGTGCGCTCTTCCTCGTGCCGTACGCACTGCCGGTGTACGCCGCCGTGATCACCTGGGGCTTCATGTTCCAGCGCGACAACGGCCTGATCAACCACGTCCTGCACGACCAGCTCGGCCTCACCGACAGCGCCACGTTCTGGCTCATCGGCGACAACAGCTTCGTCGCGCTGCTCACCGTGTCGGTGTGGAAGGGCTGGCCGTTCGCCTTCCTCATCATGATGGCCGGCCTGCAGAACATCCCCCGCGAGATGTACGAGGCCGCCGCCCTCGACGGCGCCGGGGTGTGGCAGCAGATCCGCCGCATCACGCTGCCCTCGCTCCGTCCCGTCAACCAGGTGCTCGTCCTGGTCCTCTTCCTCTGGACGTTCAACGACTTCAACACGCCGTTCGTCCTGTTCGGCAGGGCGGCGCCCGAGGCGGCTGACCTCGTCTCGATCCACATCTACCAATCGTCGTTCGCCACCTGGAACTTCGGCTCCGGCTCTGCCATGTCGGTCCTGCTGCTCCTGTTCCTGCTCGCGGTGACGGGCGTCTATCTGCGGGTCACGTCACGCGAGAGGAAGTCGGTCCATGCATAGCGTCCGGTCACCGATGGCGCCGCCCCGCTCGTTCCTCTGGTCCCGGCGGATCTTCCTGACCCTGCTCACCGGGTTCGTGCTGCTTCCGGTGTTCGTGATGGTGTCCAGCTCGCTCAAGCCGCTCGAAGACGTGTCGGGCAAGTTCCGCTGGCTGCCCAGCGGGCTCACGATCCGCCCGTACATCGACATCTGGAAGACCGTCCCGCTGGCGAAGTACTTCATGAACTCGCTGATCGTGGCGGGCGCTGCCACCGTCTGCTCGGTGGTGATCGCCGTCTTCGCCGCCTATGCCGTCAGCCGCTACCGGTTCCGCGGCAAACGCGTCTTCACGGTGACCGTCCTGTCGACACAGATGTTCCCCGGCATCCTGTTCCTGCTGCCGCTGTTCCTCATGTACGTGAACATCGGCAACGCCACCGGGATCGCCCTGTTCGGCTCACGCGCCGGACTCATCCTCACCTATCTCACCTTCTCGCTGCCGTTCTCGATCTGGATGCTCATCGGGTACTTCGACTCGGTGCCGCGCGACCTGGACGAGGCGGCCCTCGTGGACGGCTGAGGGCCGCTCGGCGCGCTCTTCCGCGTCGTCGTCCCCGCCGCGATCCCCGGCATCGTCGCGGTCGCGGTCTACGCCTTCATGACCGCCTGGGGAGAAGTGCTCTTCGCCTCCGTCATGACGAACGACACCACCCGCACCCTCGCCATCGGCCTGCAGGGCTACTCCACCCAGAACGACGTCTACTGGAACCAGATCATGGCCGCGTCGCTCGTCGTCAGCGTGCCCGTGGTCGCGGGGTTCCTGCTGCTCCAGCGCTATCTGGTGGCCGGCCTGACCGCCGGAGCCGTCAAGTGACCCATCCCTCTACGTCTGAGAGGACGTCCGTGTCGTCCGTGTCGTCTCCGTCCCACCTCATCGACCTCGCCGCACTCCCGCACGACTTCGCGTGGGGCACGGCCACATCGGCGTACCAGATCGAAGGAGCCGTCGCGCGGGACGGTCGCTCCCCGTCGATCTGGGACACCTTCTCGCACACCCCCGGAAAGATCGACAACGACGATCACGGCGACACGGCCTGCGACCACTACCACCGCTGGCGCGAGGACATCGCCCTCATGAGGCAACTGGGCACCAACGCCTACCGGTTGTCCCTGGCCTGGCCGCGCATAGTGCCCGGCGGCGACGGTCCGGTCAACGCCAAGGGCCTCGACTTCTACGACCAGTTGATCGACGGGCTGCTCGACGCGGGCATCACCCCGTCCGTGACCCTCTACCACTGGGACCTGCCGCAGGTCCTGCAGGACCGCGGCGGCTGGCCGGAGCGCGAGACCGCCGAGCACTTCGCGGCGTACGCGTCCGTGGCCGCCGCCCGTCTCGGCGACCGCGTCACGCAGTGGGCCACCCTCAATGAACCCCTCTGCTCCGCCTGGATCGGCCACCTGGAGGGCCGCATGGCGCCCGGCCTGACCGATCTGACCGCCGCCGTGCGCGCCTCCTACCATCTGCTGCTCGGGCACGGCCTGGCGGCGCAGGCGATCCGGGCGGCGGCGCCCCGCGCGCAGATCGGCATCGTCAACAACCTCTCCACCGTCGAGCCCGCCACCGACCGCCCCGAGGACATCGCGGCCGCCCGGCGCGTCGACGGCCACACCAACCGCTGGTGGCTCGACCCGGTGCACGGCCTCGGCTTCCCCGCCGACATGCGCGAGGTGTACGGGGTCGAACTTCCGGAGCGGGCAGGGGACTTGGCGACCATGGCGGGGCCGCTCGACTGGCTGGGCCTGAACTACTACTTCCCGGCCGCCGTCGCCGACGATCCCACCGGGCCCGCGCCGCACGCCCGCCAGGTGCGCCGCCACGGTGTACCGCGCACCGGCATGGACTGGGAGATCGACGCGCGGGGCATCGAGACCCTGCTGCTGCGCCTCACCCACGAGTACGGGGCGCGCAAGCTGTACGTCACCGAGAACGGCTCGGCCTACCCCGACGTCGTACGGCCCGACGGCACGGTCGACGACCCGGAGCGCGCCGACTACCTGGTGCGGCACCTCGCCGCGTGCGCGAGCGCCGCCCGCAAGGGCGCGCCGCTCGCCGGGTACTACGCGTGGTCGCTGCTCGACAACTTCGAGTGGGCCTACGGCTACGACAAGCGGTTCGGCCTCGTCCACGTCGACTACGCGACGCAGCGGCGCACCGTCAAGGGGAGCGGCCACCGCTACGCGGCCATCGTCCGCGACCACCAAGGGCGCGCGCACCGCGCCGCCTGAGACGGCGAGCGGCGGCCCCCGGCCGTGTTCGACCGGGAGCCGCCGCCTTCGTTCAGTCCTCGACCTCCGTCAAGGTGTGCTTGGCTGCCGGCCCTCCTTCGCCGCCGCGCCCGTGCAGGCGAGGCCAAGGACGAAGGTGAGACCGCCGATGATGACGTTGGTGAGAATGACGCCCGTGTCGGGGCTGTCGCCCACCACCCACGGCGAGACGATCATCCATACGCCCATGGCGCACATGGCCCAGCTCAGGCTGTACATCCGGGCCGGGGTGACGGTGAACCCGACCGCCAGCACTGCTATCGCGATGCCCATGATCAGGTTGTGCGTCGCGAGGGTGGGCTGGTTGGCGGCGAAGTGGATCGTCCACGGGGATATGGCGCAGAAGAGGCCCGTGAGGAACACAGGCCCGTCCACGAGTGCCACATCGTGACCGCCGAGCACGCGGGCGTACCGATCCCGCATCTCGGATACATCGGGGTGATGAGTGATGTCGCCCCTGTGTGAGACGTCGGCCATGAGACTCGTCTCCTCTGATTCGAGCAGGCCTGAAGAGCTATCGCGGCATAGTCGTCGCGCATATCCATTCTGCGCTTATTTTTTCTTTATGTGTAGTGCTGGCCCTCAGCGATCGTTCGAAAGGGCGAGCAGCTCCGCGAACAGGCCCCCTCCGTGGGCCAGGTCGTCGTAGTGGCCCTGTTCCGTGATCCGGCCCTGCCGCATCACGACGATCCGGTCCGCCACCCTGGTGTTCTCCAGCTGGTGGGTGACGACGATGGTGATCTGGTCCGGGGCGCTCGCCCTGAGCGCGTCGAGCACGGCCCGCTCGCCGCGGACGTCCATCTGCGACGTCGGCTCGTCGAGGATCAGCACGGGCGGCCGCCGGTAGAGGGCGCGGGAGCACGCCAGGCGCTGCCACTGGCCACCGGAGAGCTCGCAGCCGCCCCAGAGTTCACGGGCCAGCAGGGTGTCGAGGCCGTGCGGCAATTGCTCGATCGCGGTGCGCATGCCGACCGCGTCGACGGCGCCCCAGACCGGCCCGTCGTCGAGAGTGCGGGGCTGGCCGAGCGTCACGTTCTCGCGGGCCCGCAGCGGCCATTGGGCGAAGTTCTGCGCGACCAGACCGGTGCGGGCCCATACGGAGTCCGGGTCCGCCGTCGCGAGATCGACTCCGTCCCAGGTCACCCGGCCCTTGTCGGCGAGGAAGATGCCGGTGATCAGACGCGTGAGGGTGGACTTGCCCGAGCCGTTCTCGCCGACGACGGCCACGATCTCGCCGCGGCGCAGGGTGAGCGAGACATGGTCGACGGCCGGCTTCTCCTTGCCGGGGTATTGATAGACCGCCTCGTCGACACGGATCTCCGCCACCTGCTCGGGAGCCTTCGACCGGCCGCGCTCGGGGGCGAGTTCGCGGGCGAAGTCGAGGAACGAGCGCATGTCGGCGAGGTACAGACCGGTGTGGAACATCGCCGCGCCGTGGATCACCAGCTGGGAGAGCGCGGCGAGGGACGTCTGCACGGCGACGACCGCCGTGGCCGCGACGGCCAGGTCCACACGCCCCGTGACGGCGAGCCAGGCCAGCGCCGCCCAGGCGCCGACGAGGAAGATCCCGCCCAGTGCGGAACTGGCGAGCACGATGCGCAGCATCCGGGGCGCGGCGGCCAGGGTGCGCCGGTCGATCCGGGCGGACAGGGCGCGGTACCAGTGGACCAGGTACCCGGTCATGCCGTTGGCCCGCACCTCGTCGCTGAACTTCGGGGTGGTCGACCACCACCGCATCATCTGGCGTACGTTGCGGTCGCCGACGTTGGCGTAGTGCGTCTCGTAGGTGACGCGCGCCGAGAGGACGGCCCCGGCCCCGGCGGGCACGACGGCGAGGACGAGCAGCGGGAACATCAGCGGATGCAGCACGGAGAGCACGCCGCTCGCGGTGACCATGCGGACCAGGGCGGCCGTGAAACGCGTCGCGTCCTGCACCATCATCCGGCTGCGGGTCACGCCCATCTCGGCCGCCTCCTGCCGGTCTGCGAACCCCGGTTCCGCGTACGCGGCGGCCTCGGCGCGGCACACCGCCTCGACGAGGGCGCTGTCGGCGCCGGTGGTAAGGCGTGGGGTGATCCGGCCGTCCGCGTACGAGGAGAGCGCGGTGGCGACGCGCGTGACGGCGGCCGCGAGGGCGATGACGAGCAGGGCGGGCAGCGCCGCGCGCAGCCGGTCGGCGGCGGGGCCACCGCCCAGGAGGGGCTGCATGGCCGTGGCGGTGAAGGCGAGTTGCACGGCCGCGCCGGCGCCGACGAGCAGCTGACAGCCGAGGAGCAGCAGCACGGCAGGCCGGTCGGCCTGCCACGCCATCCGGGTCGTGTGCGCGAGGACCGACGGCAGGCGGGAGCACATGTCCCGGAAGGAGGCCTCGCCCAGGGGATTCTTTCCGGGGTTCCCCTCGAACTTGATCTCCGCGGGCGGGGGAGGGGGCAGCGGCGGCCTGGACGGGGACGTGGACGGGGACGGGGACGGGGCGGTGACGGTGGTGGGGCCGGTGGTGGGGCCGGTGTTCTGGCTTGTCATGCTGCCGCCCATCCCATCTCCGTGTACGTACGGCCCGCGGCGATGCCCGTGAGCGCGACGGCGGTGTAGTCGACGAGCGGGGAGGGGAGGGCAGCGTACGGCCACCACTCCAGGGCGGTGCAGCGATCGGGTTCGCGGATGGCCGGGGTGCCGGCGTAGTCGAGGACGTGGAAGAGGAGCTGCATCCGGGCCCTGCCGTCGCCGCCGTCCCGATGGTGGACGATGTGGACGAGCCGGAGGTCCTGCTCGTGGATGGTGACGCCGAGCTCCTCGCCCGCCTCGCGCACGGCACACGCCGTGGCCGATTCGCGTTCGAGATGACCGGCCGGAAGGTGCCAGGTGGCGGGGGCGTAGGCGGAGTCGGGGGAGCGCAGCCCGAGCAATACCCTGCCCGCCCGCTCGAACACAAGGTGAACACCGACGATGTTGGCGTGCAGTTCCAAAGGGGCTCCCTGGCGGCATCGGTACGGACAGACGCTCGGGAAACGGGGTCGAGCGGTGGTGCGTAACGGTGACGTGGGGGCGATGTCTCGGGCTGAAGTTCGAAGCCGGGTGCCGAGGGCCGGGATGCCGGGCCGCCGGGCCGTGATCTTGCGTTCGATTCACTCTGGCGGATCGAACCACCCGATTCGGGGATTGCCGATGCCCGGCCTGGGGTGGGCCCGTGCGCGGCGGGGGAGGGGTGCGGTCCGCAGATTATTGGTGCAGACCTCTTGCTGCTTGGTCTAGGCCAATGCCACTCTCCTCTCACACGCCCCTCGGGGCACCGTGCCCTGCCCTGAATGGAGTCCCACCATGTCCGCTCGACACAAGGCCGCCTCCTTAGGTGCGCTCGGCGCGGCGTCCGCGCTGCTCGTCTCGATCACGCCGGGTCAGGCCAGTGCGCACGGCGCGGTGTTCAACCCCGTCAGCCGTGTCGCGGCCTGCTACGCGGAAGGCCCCGAGACCCCCAAGTCCCAGGTGTGCAAGGACCTCATCGCGGCGAGCGGCACCCAGCCGCTGTACGACTGGAACGAGGTGAACATCGCCAACGCCAACGGCCGGCACCAGCAGCTCATCCCGGACGGCAAGCTGTGCTCGGCGAACCGCGAGAAGTACAAGGCGCTCGACTGGCCCCGCACCGACTGGCTCGCCACGCAGGTGTCCGCCGGTGCCTTCGACTTCAAGTTCCGTGTCACGGCCGCCCATCCCGGCACCATGACCGTGTACATCACCAAAGACAGCTATGACCCGACGAAGCCGCTGAAGTGGTCCGACCTGGAATCCACCCCGGTGGCGACGACCGCCACGGCCAAGACCTCGACGACCGGCTACTACGAGTTCTCCGGCACCCTGCCGAACAAGTCGGGCCGCCACCTGCTCTACAAGGTCTGGCAGCGCAATGACAGCCCCGAGGCGTTCTACAGCTGCTCCGACGTCGTCTTCGGCCAGGGCGCGCAGACCGCGGGGACCCCGAAGTCGCCCACCGAGAAGCAGCTCGACGCCGGGGCGTCCAAGTCCACGGTGAGCCACCACGGCCACGGCGGCGACACCGCGGGAGAGCAGAACCCCGCCAAGGACGACGCCGTAGCGCTGAACGCCGAGAACACCGCCGCCGCCACGGAGGGCGACAGCGCCGTCCCGCCGGCCCTCGCGGGCCTGACCGCGGCCGGCCTCACCGCCGCCTGCTTCGTCTTCTTCCGCCGCCGCAGGACCTGACGGGCCGCCGGGGTCCGGCGCGCTGCCGCCCGTACGGGTGACCAGAACGCGCCGTCCCCCGCCGCCGCCCGCTGAAATGGACAGGTGACCGCGCCCCCGGACGACTGCCTCGCGCGCAACGAGTGGATCTGCGGTGAGTATCTGAGCACCCGCCGCCAGATCATCCTCGACGCGGTCGTCCAGCATCTGGAGTTGACGGCGCTCTCCGTCCTCATCGCGCTCGTGCTGGCCGTGCCGCTCGCCGTCATCGCCCGCCGCTGGGGCCTCGCGGCGGGCCCGGTGCTCGCGCTCACCACGGTCCTCTACACGATTCCCTCGCTCGCGATGTTCTCGCTGCTGCTCCCCGTGTACGGCCTGTCCTCGACCCTGGTCGTCGCCGGGCTCGTCCTGTACTCGCTGACGCTGCTCGTCCGCAACATCCTCGCCGGTCTTCGCGGCGTCCCCGAGGACACCCGCCAGGCCGCCCGAGGCATGGGCTACGGCCCGATCCGGCTGCTGCTCACCGTCGAAATGCCGCTCGCACTGCCCGCCGCGATGGCCGGCCTGCGGATCGCCACCGTCTCCGCCGTCTCCCTCGTCACGGTCGGCGCGATCGTCGGCTTCGGCGGGCTCGGCAACCTCATCTACGCCGGCATGAACACCTACTTCAAGGCGCAGGTCCTCACCGCCTCCGTCCTGTGCGTCGTCATCGCCGTCGCCGCCGACCTGCTGCTGCTCGGCGTACAACGGATCCTCACCCCCTGGACGAGGGCGGTCCGCTCATGAACACCCTCGGCGAGGCCTGGCAGTGGCTCACCGACGCGGCGCACTGGTCGGGCGACGACGGCATCTGGCACCGCCTCACCCAGCACCTCGTCCTCACCGTGGTGTGCCTGCTGATCAGCTGTCTCATCGCGCTGCCCGTCGCGCTCGTCCTCGGCCACCTCGGCAAGGGCGGCGCGCTCGCCGTGAACATCTCCAACATCGGCCGCGCGGTCCCGACCTTCGCCGTCCTCGTCCTCCTGCTCCTGACTCCCATCGGACGCTGGGGCGAAGGGCCCACCGTCGTCGCCCTCGTGCTGTTCGCCGTGCCGCCGCTGCTCACCAACGCGTACGTCGGCATGCGCGGCGTCGACCGCAGCATCGTGCAGGCCGCGCGGGGCATGGGGATGACGGGGCGGCAGATGCTGTGGCGCGTCGAACTGCCGCTCGCGATGCCGCTGGTGCTCAGCGGGGTGCGGATCGCCGCCGTACAGCTCGTCGCCACCGCGACCATCGCGGCGCTCGCGGGCGGCGGGGGACTCGGCCGGATCATCACGGCGGGCTTCAACCTCGCGAGCACGCCCCAGGTCGTCGCGGGCGCCGTCCTGGTCGCCGCGTTCGCGCTGCTCGTCGAGGCGCTCTTCGAGATCGGCGAGCGCCTTGCCCCGGCGTGGGCGCGGGGCGGCAAGGGGCGGGCCGGATGAGGCGGCGCACCGGGCCGAGCCGGATGAGACGGCGCACCGGACCGACCCTGCTGGCCGCCGCCGCGCTCGTCGTCCTGTCCGGCTGCGCGTCCGGGCCGTCCCTGGAGACCCAGGGCGAGGTCACCGCGCCGCCCGGCGACAGCCGCGACCTGGTCGTCGGCTCCGCGGGGTTCACGGAGAGCGATCTGCTGGCCCAGATGTACTCACTGCTCCTGAACAAGGCCGGATACGGTGCGGAGATCCTCTCCGTGGCCAACCGCGAGCTCTATGAACCGGCCCTGGAATCCGGGCAGATCGATGTCGTCCCCGAGTACGCGGCGACGTTCGCCGACTGGCTGAACGCCAAGAAGAACGGCGCCGACGCGCAGCCCGTCGGCTCGCCCGACCTCGACGCCACCATGCGGGCCCTGCGCGACCTCGCCACGCCCCGCGGCCTCAATGTCCTCGACCCGGGCAAGGCCGTCGACCAGAACGCCTTCGCGGTCACCGCGTCCTACGCCCGGCAGCACCGGCTGAAGACCCTTACCGACCTCGGCAGGTCCGGCCTGCCGGTGCGGCTCGCCGCGGGCGACGAATGCGTGCAACGCCCGTACTGCGAACCGGGATTGAGGGAGGTCTACGGCATCGACATCACCGCCGTCGACCCCAAGGGCGTGGGCACGACGCAGGCCAAGAAGGCCGTGCAGAGCGGCCAGGACCAGATGGTCCTGACGACATCGACGGACGCCACCCTCGACGAGTTCGGCCTGGTCCTGCTGAAGGACGACAAGAAACTCCAGAACGCCGACTACATCGTCCCGGTCGTCAACCACTCCCGCGCGGGCAGCGAGGGCGTCGCCAACGCACTCGGCCACCTGAACGCCGTCCTGACGACGCCGGACCTGGCATCCCTGAACGAACAGGTCGACAGCTGGCGCAGGCTTCCGGAGGACGTTGCTCGGGCGTATTTGGAGGAGAAGGGCTTGCTGTGACGCCGCCGGGGCGGGGTACCCCCTCCCTGCCAGGGCGGGCACTCCCCCTCCCCGCCGGGACGGGCACCCCCTCTCGGCCGGGGCGGGCTCCCTCTCCGCCGCAACGGTGATCAAGCCGGACGGTGGCATGCGGCGGTGCCGAACTGCCTCTGCCCGAGAGGGGTTGCGCGCTGACACACCTCCGCTCGCCGCAGGCGCAAAGGCCCCGGGCTCGCCCGGACACCGCACCCCCGGCCGGCAAGGCCTACGCGTCGGCTACGGAGTCGAAGTCCACCTGATCCCGCGGCACGCCCTGCGCGTCCGCGTCCACCGAGCGGCGCAGCGCCTCATGCAGTTTCGCTGGGGTCAGTACGCCGAGGAAGTGGGCCCCGTCGAGGACCGCCACCCAGCCCGCGTCGTGCTGCAGCATCACGCCGAAGGCCTGCTTGAGCGGCGCGCCGACGGGGACCCATGCCTTCATCCGGTGGGCCAGATCGCCGACCTTGCCGCCCTCCCCGGCCAGCGCCACCTCGTCGACGCCGACCCAGCCGTGCAGATCGCCTTCCGCGTCGAGGACGACGGCCCAGCGCGCGTCCTGCTCGCGCAGCCGGGCCGCGGCCTGCGGGGCGGGCTCGTCGAGGCGGGTCACCGACGGCTGCTCCAGGTCGTCGGCCTGGATCTCGGTGACCGAGAGCCGCTTCAGGCCCCGGTCGGCGCCCACGAACTCGGCGACATACGGCGTGGCAGGAGTGCCGAGCACCGCTCCCGGCGTATCGAACTGCTCGATGCGCCCCTGCCCGTACACCGCGATCCGGTCCCCGAGCCTGACCGCCTCCTCGATGTCGTGCGTGACAAGCAGCACCGTCTTGCGGACGGCCGCCTGCATCCGCAGGAACTCGTCCTGCAACTGCTCCCGCACCACCGGGTCGACCGCCCCGAACGGCTCGTCCATCAGGAGGACCGGCGGATCGGCCGCCAGCGCCCGTGCCACCCCGACCCGCTGACGCTGACCGCCCGACAACTGCTCGGGATAGCGGGAGCCGTACATCTTCGGATCGAGCCCCACCAGGTCGAGCAGCTCGGCCGCACGCGCCCGGGCCTTCCCCTTCTTCCAGCCGACGAGCGCGGGCACGGTCGCCGTGTTGTCGAGGACGGTCCGGTGCGGGAAGAGCCCCACCTGCTGGATGACATAGCCGATGCGACGGCGAAGCCGGACCGGGTCGACATCGGCGATGTTCTCGTCGTTGACGAAGATGCGGCCCGATGTCGGCTCGATGAGCCGGTTCACCATCATCATCGTGGTCGTCTTGCCGCACCCGGACGGGCCGACGAGCGTGACCAGTTCACCCTGCGCGACCTCGAAGGAGAGCTCGTCCACGGCCGTCGTGCCGTCCGGGTAGCGCTTGGTCACCTGCTCGAACCGGATCATGCACTCACGCTAACCGCGCCCCTCACACTCCGCTCACCAGCACCACCTCGAGCCTGCGCGGGCCGTGTACGCCCTCCACCCGGTCCAGTTCGATGTCACTGGTCGCCGACGGTCCCGAGATCCACGTGAGCGGCCGGGCGGGGTCGAGCCGTTCGAGTGCCAGGGGGACGGAGGCGACGACCTGATCAGGGACCCGTACGACACAGATGTGGTGATCGGGGACGAGCGTGACGCGGCGGCGGCCCTGGTCCGGGCCGCCGTCCAGGACGATCGTGCCGGTCTCGGCGACGGCGACCGCGCAGCCCGTGACGACACTGTCGACCTCGTCAAGCTCCCGGGCGGTGTGCGTGGCCAGGTCCTCGACGCGCTCCGGTCCTTCCGCGGGCAGCCAGCCGGTCGGCAGCGCGGCCGGCACGAGCACGCTGCGCGAGCCCCGCTCGGCGAGCAGCCGCCCGAGCAGTTCCGGCAGCTGCCCCGCCTCTGCGCGATGCACGATCGCCCGGTAGTCCGCGAGGTTCTCGGCGAGCAGCTCGACGGTCTGCTCCGCGGTGCGATCACCGTGCTCCCGCAGATAGCCGCGCTCGACGGTGCCGTCGTAGGAGTACGGCACACCGTCGGCTCGCGCGTCGCCCCGTACGTCGTCCCGCACGTCGGCTCGTGTACCGGCTCGTACGTCGTCTCGTACGTCGGTCAGGGCGCGTCGCACCCTGCCCAGGATCAGGTCTCTGCTGCTCACTTGCCGCTCCTCTTCCCGCTCCTCTGGGCCCGGCCGCCTTCGGTCCGCTGCCACCAGTCCCGGAACGGCTCCGCCGGCACCTGCGGCATGTCCCGCGTCGCACTCCACGCCCGACCGGGGCCGGGGAGCGTGCGCGGATGGAGGCGCCGGGTGCGCGAGGCGAGCCGCTGGCCGGCGCGCAGCGCCCCCGGGCGGCCGAACGCCCAGCCGGCCGCGCGCATCGCCGCCCGCTCCGCGGCATGCCCGCGCGCCGGCCGCAGCGTCACCTTCGTGCCGTTCCTGGTCACTTCGCCGCCCTGGACCACCCGCTCCCGCAGATGGACCAGGACCTCGGGGATGTCGATGGCGACCGGACACACGTCGTAGCAGGCGCCGCAGAGCGTCGATGCGTAGGGGAGCGAGGCGTCGATCTCGCTCTGGATGCCGCGGAGTTGGGGGCTGAGGATCGCACCGATGGGGCCCGGGTAGACCGAGCCGTACGCATGGCCACCCGCCCGTTCGTAGACGGGGCAGACATTGAGGCATGCCGAACAGCGGATGCAGCGCAGTGCCTGCCGGCCCACCTCGTCGGCGAGGGTGTCGGTGCGGCCGTTGTCGAGCAGCACGAGATGGAAGTCGCGCGGCCCGTCGGCGGTCTCCGCGTCCGTCGTACCGGTCCACATCGAGGTGTACGGGTTCATGCGCTCGGCCGTGGAGGAGCGGGGCAGCGTCTGGAGGAAGACCTCGAGGTCCCGCCACGTCGGCACGACCTTCTCGATGCCGACGACCGAGATCAGCGTCTCGGGGAGGGTGAGACACATCCTCCCGTTGCCCTCCGACTCGACGACGACCAGCGTGCCCGTCTCGGCCACCATGAAGTTCGCCCCGGAGACGCCGACCTTGGCCCGCAGGAACTTCTCGCGCAGATGGAGCCGTGCCGCCTCGGCGAGCTCGGCGGGCGTATCGGTGAGACCGTCCGGCGCGGGGCGGCCCCATTCGCTCATCTCGCGCGCGAAGATGTCGCGGATCTCGCCGCGGTTGCGGTGGATGGCGGGGACCAGGATGTGCGAGGGGCGGTCCTTGCCGAGCTGCACGATGAGCTCGGCGAGATCGGTCTCGTAGGCGCTGATGCCCTCGGCCTCCAGGGCTTCGTTGAGGCCGATCTCCTGCGTGGCCATCGACTTGACCTTGACCACTTCGGACTCTCCCGTGGCCTTCACAAGCCCGGTGACGATGCGGTTGGCCTCGTCGGCGTCCGCCGCCCAGTGCACGGTGCCGCCCGCGGCCGTGACCGACTCCTCCAACTGGACCAGATACCGGTCGAGATGGCGGAGCGTCTCGTCCTTGATGCGCTTGCCGGCCTCGCGCAGCTGTGCCCAGTCGTCGAGCTCGGCGACGGCCTTGGCGCGCTTGTCCCGGATGGTGTGCGTGGCGTGCCGCAGATTGGCGCGCAGGGTCTTGTTCCCGACGGCCTCGCGGGCGGCCTCGGGGAAGGCGGGCATGCCTACGAATGTGCCGCTCATGCCAGAGGCTCCTCTTCCGTGCTCGCCAGGATCTCCGCGATGTGGACCGGACGTACGCCGCTTCTGAGGCGGGTCATCGTCCCGCCGATGTGCATCAGACAGGAGTTGTCGGCCGCGCACAGCACATCGGCACCCGTCGACTCGGCGTTGCGGACCTTGTCCGTGCCCATCGCCGCCGAGACATCGGAGTTCTTGATCGCGAAGGTGCCGCCGAAGCCACAGCACTCCTCGGCGCCGGGCAGCTCGCGCAGCTCAAGTCCCTTGACCGACCTGAGCAGTCGGGCGGGCCGCTCCCCGAGGCCGAGGGAGCGCAGACCGTGACAGGTCGGGTGGTACGTCACCGTGTGCGGGTAGTACGCCCCGACGTCCGTCACACCGAGCACGTCCACCAGGAACTCGGTCAGCTCGTACGTCTTGGGGACCACGGGCGCCAGCGCCGTCGCAAGGCCCTCACCCCGCCCCTCGGCCCGAGCCCGGTCTCCCATACGCGGATACAGCTCGCGGACCATCGCTCCGCACGAGCCGGACGGCGTCACGATCGCGTCGTACCCGCCCTCCCCGAAAACATCGGAGAAATGCCGGGCGAGCGGTTCTGCCTGATGGCGATAGCCGGTGTTGTAGTGCGCCTGTCCGCAGCAGGTCTGCGCCATCGGGAAATCGACCTCGACGCCGAGCCTGGTCAGCAGTTTCACCACCGCGCGGCCCGTGTCCGGATACAGCGTGTCGTTGACACACGTCAGGAACAGAGCGACACGCATCGCGGGTTCCTCCTCGTCGATCATCGGATGGATGCAGGGTATGCGCTGCGTCGGCGTTACGGGAGTCGGTGTGCGGCGATGCGTTGGGACGTGATGCGTTGGGGCGTGATGCGCTGGGACGTGATGCGCTGGGACGCTTCGGCCCACGCCGAACGGGTCCGGCGGTCGCCCGTCGGTTCGTAGTGGGTCAGCGGCTGGGTGCGGGCAAGCAGGGCTCGCATCTCGTGACGGTCCGCCGTCAGGCCGTGCGCCCTCGCCTGCACGAGTACGTTGCCGAGCGCGGCGGCCTCCGCCGGGCCCGCCACGACGGGCAGCCCGCAGGCGTCCGCCGTCAGCTGGCAGAGCAGCGTGTTGCGGGCGCCACCGCCGACTATGTGCACGACGTCCACGGATCTGCCCGTGAGGCGCTGGGCGTCCTCGATGGCCTGACGGTGGGCCAGCGCCAGGGAGTCGAGTATGCAGCGAGTCGTCTCGGCGGGGGTGGTGGGCGCGGGGTGGCCTGCGGCGGCGCAGGCCTGGGCGATGCGGTGCGGCATGTTGCCCGGGGGCAGGAACGCGGGGTCGGAGGCGTCCACCAGGAAGCGGAGGGCGGGGACTTCGGCGGCTTGACGCAGCAGCGGTTCGAGGTCGAGGTCGCTGCTCCAGGTGCGCCGGCACTCCTGGAGCAGCCACAGGCCCATGATGTTGCGGAGGTAGCGGACCGTGCCGTCCATGCCCAGCTCGTTGGTGAAGTTGGCCGCGCGGCCGGCTTCCGTGCGGACGGGGGCGTCCAGCTCCAGGCCGGCCAGGGACCATGTGCCCGTGCAGATGTACGCGAAGTTGTCGGTGGTGGCGGGGACCGCGGCCACCGCCGATGCGGTGTCGTGCGAGGCGACCGTCGTGACGGGGGTGGGTGGTGTGGTGGGGAGGCCGGTCTCTTCCAGTACGTGCGGCAGTAGGTGGCCGGCCGGGTCGCCGGGGTGCCGCAGGGGGGCGAACAGATGGAGGTTGATGCCTAGGCGCGCTGCGACGTCGTGCGACCAGGTCTTGGTGTGCGGGTCCAGGAGTTGGGTGGTGGACGCGTTGGTCAGTTCCGTGCCCTGTTCGCCGGTCAGCCAGTACGTGATGAGGTCCGGGATGAGGAGGAGGCGTTCGGCGGCGGCGAGTTGGGCGGTGCCTTGGGCTGCGGTCAGTTGGTAGAGGGTGTTGAAGGGTGCGTGCTGGATGCCGGTCGCCGCGTAGAGCTCGGGGGCGGGCATGGTCGCCCACACCTTGTCCGGCGCGGACTCGGTGCGGGTGTCCCGGTAGTGCACCGGGTTGCCCAGGAGGGCGCCGTCCGCGTCCAGGAGTCCGTAGTCGACCGCCCAGCCGTCTATGCCGATGGAGGTGACGGGGCCTGCGGTGCGGAGGCCGTCGAGGATGCCGGCGTAGAGGGCGAGGATGTCCCAGTGGAGGGTGTCGGCCGTGCGGATGGGGCGGTTGGGGAAGCGGTGGGCTTCTGTGAGGGTGAGGGTGTCGGGGGTTAGCTGGGCTGTCATGACGCGGCCGGTGGATGCGCCTAGGTCTATTGCGGCGAAGTGGTGAGGGCGGGGGTGTCGGCGGTGGTGTGGGCTGGAGCTGGAGTTGAGGCTGAGACTGGGCATGGGGGCTCGCAGGGGCCGTAGTTCGGGTGGGGCGTTGGGTTGGGGCTGGGCCGGGGTTTGGGGTTGGCGCCTGTGCTTGTCGTCGGGCTGGGCTGGTGTCGGCGGGTGCGGGTCGGCTCGTTCTGCACCGCCCGTCTTGGGGGCGGGGCCGCGCCGGTATGTCCGTACTCGCCATCTCGGTCTGAGCGTTCTGCTGCTTCGGCTCGCGAGACGTGGGCAACGTGCTCCGTGCGGACATACCGACACGTCCCCTCGCGAGCGTTGCGCACTGCGAGTGCGTGGTGGCCGAGGCGCCTGTCCCTTGTAAGTGATCGGGCGCAGGCTTCACCACGCTGCGGGGCGTGCGGCGCCCCACCCCCAGCCTCCCCCTCCTTGCCTCGATGCTGGATGCCCCGGCCTCCGCCTCCCCCACTCACCCTTGCTGTCGGGCAATCGGGCGGGTGGGCGGGAAAGGCTTGTTCGGTGGGGCGAGGCTGCGGAGTTGTGGGCCGGGGTGTGGATTAGCGGAGGAACGCTGCCGGGACGCCCGCGTCCACCGGTATGTGGAGGCCCGTGGTGTGGGAGAGATCCCCTGCGGTCAGGGCGTACACCGCGTTGGCCACGTGCTCTGGGAGCACCTCCCGCTTCAGGAGGGTGCGTTGGGCGTAGAACTCGCCCAGGTTTTCCTCCGGGACCCCGTAGACCGCCGCGCGCTTCGCGCCCCAGCCGCCCGCGAAGATTCCCGAGCCGCGGACCACGCCGTCCGGGTTGATGCCGTTCACCCGGATGCCATCGGGGCCCAACTCGGCTGCCAACAGGCGCACTTGGTGGGCCTGGTCCGCCTTTGTCGCGGAGTACGCGATGTTGTTGGGGCCCGCGAACACCGCGTTCTTCGAGGCGATGTAGATGATGTCGCCGCCCAACCGCTGGTTCCGCATGATGCGGGCCGCCTCGCGGGAGACCAGGAACGAACCGCGGGCCATGATGTCGTGCTGCAGGTCCCAGTCGTGGGTCGTGGTCTCCAGGAGTGGCTTGGAGATGGAGATGCCCGCGTTGTTGACCACCAGGTCGACACCGCCGTACGCGAGCACGGCGGCCTGGAACGCCGCCGCGATCTGGGCTTCGGACGTCACGTCGGTCGTGACGGCGACCGCCTTGTCGGGGCCGCCCAACTCGGCTGCCACCTCCGTCGCGTTGGCCGCGTCCAGGTCGGCCACCACTACACAGGCGCCCTCCGCCACCAGGCGGTGCGCGATCGCCTTGCCGATGCCGCTGCCCGCGCCGGTCACCAGGGCCACGCGGGTGGCCAGCGGCCTGGGCTTCGGCAGGCGTTGGAGTTTGGCCTCCTCCAGGGGCCAGTACTCGATGCGGAACTTCTCCGGCTCGGGGATGGGGGCGTATGTCGACACCGCCTCGGCGCCCCGCATCACGTTGATCGCGTTGAGGTAGAACTCGGATGCCACGCGGGCCGTCTGCTTGTCCTTGCCGAAGCTGAACATGCCGACACCGGGGACGAGAACGATCGCCGGGTCCGCCCCGCGCATGGCGGGGGAGTCCGGGGCGGCGTGCCGTGCGTAGTAGCTCGCGTACTCCTCGCGGTAGGTGGTGTGCAGCTCTCGCAGGCGGGTGATCGTCTCGTCCAGTGGGGTGGCCGGCGGGACGTCGAGGAGCAGGGGCCTGATCTTGGTGCGCAGGAAGTGGTCGGGGCAGGAGGTGCCGAGGGCCGCGAGGCGGGGGTGCTCGGTGCTCGACAGGAAGTCGAGGACCACGTCCACATCCGTGAAGTGGCCGATCTGCGGATGGTCCTGGGAGGCCAGTGCGCGGACGTACGGGGCCAGTTCCGCCGCGCGGCGGTGGCGTTCGGGGGTGGACAGCGGCGTGAACTCGGCGCGTGCGGGCCCGAACGGGTCGGTCTTGCCGCGCTCGGTGAGGAACGCCTCGGCGGTGCGGATGATGTGCAGCGAATTGCGCTCGCACTCCTCGGCCGTGTCGCCCCAGGCCGTGATGCCGTGGCCGCCCAGGATGCAGCCGATCGCCCCAGGGTTCGCCGTCTTCACCTCGGCGATGTCCAGGCCGAGTTGGAAGCCGGGGCGGCGCCAGGGGACCCAGGCCACCGTGTCGCCGAAGCATGCGGCGGTCAGCTTCTCGCCGTCCGCCGAGCAGGCCAGGGCGATGCCCGAGTCGGGGTGCAGATGGTCCACGTGCGCCGCGTCCACCAGAGCGTGCATCGCCGTGTCGATGGACGGTGCCGCGCCGCCCTTGCCGTGCAGGCAGTAGTCGAAGGCCGTGACCATGTTGTCCTCGCGGTCCACGCCCTCGTACACATCCTTGAGCGCGTGCAGCCGGTCAAGGCGCAGGACCGCGAGGCCGTCCTCGGTGAGAGTGCCGAGGTCGCCGCCCGAGCCCTTGACCCACATCAGTCCGGTCTCCGTGCCCGAGACCGGGTCGAGGGCCGTGCCCTTCGCCGACGCGTTGCCGCCCGCGTAATTGGTGTTGCGCGGGTCAGCGCCCAAGCGGTGCGCGCGGTCGAGCAGTTCCTCGATCTGTGCGTGCTGTGTCATCTCGCTCATGCCGCTCATGCCCCCCATCCGGCCTGCTCGCCGCCGACCCGGTCCTTGACGATCTGCTCCTGCCAGCCTGACCGGTGATACGCCCCGATGGGATCCGGGTCGAGCCCCGAGTCCTCCCTGACTTCTGCCAGTAGGGGCCGGACGTCGGTGTTGAACGCGTCCATCAGCGACGCGTTGGCCGCGAGCACGTCGCCGGTCCGCTGGGCCTCGGCCAGCGCGTCGGCGTTCACGAGCAGGGCCTTGGCCGTGGCCTCCTGCACGTTCATCACCGAGCGGATGATCGCCGGGATCTTGGCCTCGATGTTGTGACACTGGTCGAGCATGAACGCGATGTCCCCGCTGAGGCCTCCGCCGCGGGCCACCTCGTACATGATCCGGAAGAGCTGGAAGGGGTCGGCGGCGCCCGCCATCAGGTCGTCGTCCGCGTAGAAGCGCGAGTTGAAGTCGAAGCCGCCGAGGCGGCCCTCGCGCAGCAGCGTCGCGACGATGAACTCGATGTTGGTGCCGGGGGCGTGGTGGCCGGTGTCGACGACGACCTGAGCCTTCGGGCCGAGCTTGAGGCAGTGGGCGTACGCCGTGCCCCAGTCGGGGATGTCCGTCGCGTAGAAGGCCGGCTCGAAGAACTTGTACTCGACGAGCATGCGCTGGTCGTCGCCGAGGCGGTCGTACACGGTGTGCAGGGCCTCGGACAGCCGGTCCTGGCGGGTGCGGATGTCGTCCTGGCCCGGGTAGTTGGTGCCGTCGGAGAACCACAGCTTCAGGTCGCGTGAACCCGTCGCGTCCATGATCTCCACGCACTCGAGGAGGTGGTCGAGGGCTTTGCGCCGGACTGCCGGGTCCGGGTTGGTGACCGAGCCGAGTTTGTAGTCGTCGTCCTGGAAGACGTTGGCGTTGATCGCGCCCAGCGTCAGGCCGCGCTCGGCGGCGTAGGCGGCGAGCGCCGTGTAGTCGTCGACCTTGTCCCAAGGGATGTGCAGGGCCACCCGGGGGGCCACGCCCGTGTGGGCGTGCACCCGGGCGGCGTCGTCGATCTTCTCCCGGGTCGTGCGGGGGACGCCTGGCTGCGCGAAGACCTTGAAGCGCGTGCCGGAGTTGCCGTATGCCCAGGACGGGGTCTCCAGGGACTGGGTGGTGAGTGCCGCTTTCACGGCGTCCTTGCTGGTTCCGGCGGTCATCGCGCAGCCTTCCGAAAGAGCGGTCGAGGTGGGTCAGTTGGAGAATCGGTGCGTGCCGGAGGCCACGGTGAAGACGGCGCAGCCGTCCTCCATCCGCAGGAACTCCGCCGATCCGTGGGTCACTTGGGCCGCCTTGTCGGCGGGCACCCACACCTCCGCCGTGGTGTTCGCGGGGAGGGTGAGGGTGAGCCGGAATCCTTCGGAGTCCGTCTTCCAGTGAGTGGTGACCGGGCCGTAGAGCGCGTCGAAACGGCCCTCCGCCTCGGTCACGCCGCCGCCCGGACGCGGGCGGACGAGGACCTTGCGGAATCCCGGATCGGCCGGTGCGATGCCCGTGACGTTCGCGTACATCCACTCGCCCACCGAGCCGTAGGCATAGTGGTTGAAGGAGTTCATGCCCGCGTCCTGGAAGCTGCCGTCCGGCTTGATGGAGTCCCAGCGCTCCCACATCGTGGTGGCGCCCTTGTCGATCTGGTAGCCCCAGCTCGGGAAGGAGCGCTGGACGAGGAGCCGGTAGGCGACGTCCGTGTGGCCGGTCGCGGTGAGCACGGGCAGCAGGCGCGGAGTGCCGAGGAAGCCCGTCGAAAGGTGCCACTCCTTGGACTTGATGAGTTCCACCAGGCGGGCGGCGGCCGGTGCGCGGTCGGCCTCGGGCAGCAGGTCCATGGAGAGGGCCAGGACGTACGCCGTCTGCGTGTCGCCCTTCACCCGGCCGCCGCCCGTCACGTACGCCGCGCGGAAGGCGTCCCGGACGCTGCCGAACAGCTTCTTGTACGGCGCGGGATCCTTGCCCAGGGTCTCGGCCACCCGCGCGACCAGGTCGGCGCTGTGCGCGAAGTAGGCCGTACCGATGACGTCCTTGGGGGTCTCGTCCTGGATGTTGAGCCAGTCGCCGTAGCCCTCGGCGGGGCGCAGATAGCCGGTGCTGTGCTTCTCCAGGTAGTCGAGCCACTTCAGCATCGAGGACCAGGACTGCTCCAGGACGCGCTTGTCCCCGTAGGCCTGGTACAGCGCCCAGGGGACGGTCACCCCGGCGTCGCCCCAGCCGGCCACGCCCTTGCCGGGCGAGCCGATGTTCGGCGCCACATCGGGGAAGGCGCCGTCGTCGGGCTGCCCGTCGCGCAGGTCGTCGAGCCACTTCGTGAGGAAGCGGGCCGACTCCATCGTGTAGGCGGCGGTCGGCGCGAAGACGTTGATGTCGCCCGTCCAGCCGAGCCGTTCGTCGCGCGCCGGGGTGTCGGTGGGGATGGAGAGGAAGTTGCCGCGCTGGCCCCAAGTGATGTTGCTGTGCAGCTGGTTGAGCATGGGGACGTTGGTCTTGAAGTCCATCGTGAAGGGCGCCGACGTGTGGATCACGCGGCCCACGATCGCGTCGCGCGGCGGTGTCCCCGGGAAGCCGGTCACTTCTACGTAGCGGAAGCCGTGGAAGGTGAAGCGCGGCTCGTAGGTCTCCTTGCCGTCGCCCTTGAGCGTGTACGTGTCCGTGGCCCGGGCGCTCCGCAGATTGGTGGTGTAGACCGTGCCGTCGGGGTTGAGGACCTCCGCGTGGCGCAGCTGGACCTTCGTACCGGCCTTCCCGGAGACCGTGAGGCGGACCGCACCGACCATGTTCTGACCGAGGTCGAAGACGAACACGCCGGGCTTCGGCTCGCTCACCTTCCGGGCGGATATCTCGCTCTCCACGCGCGCGTGGCCGTCGATCTGAGCCACGACGGCGGCCTTGACCTCGTCGACGGCGTCGGCCGCGACCCAGTCCGCGTCGTCGAAGCCCGCGCGTGTCCAGCCCGCGGCCTCCAGACGGGCGTCGTAGTCCTCGCCCGACAGCAGGTCGGCGGCGGTCACCGGCCCTGTGGCGGCGCGCCAGTCGGTGCCGGAGAGCACACGGTCGGTCGAGCCGTCGGTGTACGTCACCTCCAACTGGGCCAGGAACGCCGGTCGTTCGCCGTACTGATGCGGACCGAACATGCCGACGTTCCCCGCGTACCAGCCGACGGCGACCGTCACGCCGAGCGCGTTGGCGCCGGACTTGAGCTGCTTGGTCACGTCGTACGTCTGGTACTGGACCCGCTTGTTGTAGTCGGTCCAGCCGGGCGCAAGGCGGTCGTCGCCGACGCGCTCGCCGTTCAGCCAGGCGTCGTAGAGGCCGAGGGCCGTGGAGTACAGCCGGGCCCGCGCGACGGTCTTGCCCGCGCGGAGCCGGAACTCGTGGCGCAGCTGGGCGGCCGGGGAGTGGCCGGGGGCGACCTTCCCCCAGGGGCCCGAGCCCCACGCGGCGAGTACCTTCGCCGCCGGCCAGGAGCCGTCGTCGTATCCGGCGGCCTGCCAGTCCCCGGAGGGCTCCTTGTCGGTGGTCCTCCAGGTGCCGTCGGTGGTCAGGACGCGCACGCCGTCGGCGGTCGTCAGTTCGAGCACGCCGAGCAGACCGGCGGGCCCGGTCGTGGCGTTGGTGGCGGAGACGGCGATGACCGCGGCGCCGGTCTTCAGGTGGGCGGTCACGTCGACGAGCGCGGGGCGGCGCCAGTTGTCGGCGGCACTGTCCGCCTCGGCGTGCGCCACGCGCGTGCCGTTGACGTACGCGGTGTAGCCGTCGTCGGCGGTCATGACGAGCCGCGCGCGGGTGACCCCTTCGGGGATGTCGACCTTGCCGCGGAACCAACGGGTGGCCGCCGGCGCGCTGCTCGCGGGATCGCCCTCGGGGAACCAGATCCACGACGCTTTGTCCAGGGCGGGCGCCCCGATGAGTGAGGCGGGCGCCCCGATCCACCGGGCCGACCAGTCCGAGGCCGCGGAGAGCCCGGTCTCCCACCAGGAGGGCTCGCTCCAGTCGGATGCCTTGCCCGCGGTGTCCCAGACCCGCACCGACCAGTGGTAGCGCGTACGGGCCTTGAGTTCGGGGCCCGCGTACGGGACCAGGACCGAATCGCCTGACGTCACCTTGCCGCTGTCCCAGACGTCGGGGTCGGCGAGGCGGCCGGGGGAGGTGGCCACCCGCACCTGGTAGGCGCTCTGCGCCTGGCCCTCTTCCTCGGACGCCAGCGGCCAACTCAGCCTGGGGCGCGGTACATCGAGGCCGAGCGGGTGTCTGACGTACTCGACGGTCGGTCTGGTCACGCGTAGGGACCGGCCCCCTGCGGTGGGGGCCGCGTGGGCCGTCGGAACGGCCCCGGCGGCCACCGCTGTTCCCAGGGCGGCCGTGGCGGTGGTGCTGAGCAGTCGTCTTCTGCTGATCACAACTCGACTCCGTAACGACTCGACGATGAATCGTTTCACGCAAGGTGAAGCTAGGGAGGGCGGTCTGCCCTGTCAAGGGGTCTTGAGGGACCGCCTGTGCCAGGCCGAGCTGGACGAGGATTTTCGAGGCACGCCCATTGACGCCACAGTTGGCGCGGGTTTAGCTTCCCTGAAAATTGATTGAAACCTTTCACGCCGGGTGTCCGGCGTGTGACTCCCGGCGTCCGCTGCCCGGCGCCCCCTCCCGATGCCACAGCCCTTCGTGACCGATCGGTGCTACCTATGAGAGAGCCCCCCGTCCTGGCCGTGCAGGGCCTGAGCAAGTCCTTCGGGGCCGTCCGCGCCCTGCACGACGTCTCCTTGGAGCTGTACGCCGGTGAGGCGCACGCCCTAGCGGGCGAGAACGGCGCCGGGAAATCCACCCTCATCAAGACCCTCGCCGGGGTCCACCGGCCGGATGCGGGAGGGCTTTCGCTCGACGGCCGCCCGGTCGTCTTCCACGGCCCCGGCGACGCCCGGGACGCGGGCGTCGCCGTCATCTACCAGGAGCCCACGCTCTTCCCCGACCTGTCCGTCGCGGAGAACATCTTCATGGGGCGCCAGCCACGCCGCTCGCTCGGCCGCGTGGACCACAAGGCGGTGCACGCCGCGGCCGGGGCGCTCTTCAAGCGCCTCGCGGTGGACCTCGACCCCGAACAGCCCGCGCGCGGCCTTTCCATCGCCGACCAGCAGATCGTCGAGATCGCCAAAGCGCTCTCCTTCGACGCCCGGGTCCTCATCATGGACGAGCCGACCGCGGCGCTCACCGGAAGCGAAGTGGCCCGTCTCTTCGGCGTCGTCCGCGCCCTGCGCGAACAGGGCGCTGCGGTTCTGTTCATCTCGCACCGCATCGAGGAGATCTTCGAGCTGTGCCAGCGCGTCACCACGCTGCGGGACGGTGCCCTGATCGCCAGTGAGCCGCTCGACGGCCTGACCGAGGACGATCTCGTACGCCGCATGGTGGGCCGCGACCTCGACGAGCTCTACCCGAAGCAGGACACACAGGTGGGTGAAGTCGCCCTCAGCGTCCGCAGGCTGACCCGGGAGGGTGTCTTCACCGATGTGTCGTTCGACGTGCGGCGCGGCGAGATCGTCGGCCTCGCCGGCCTCGTCGGAGCCGGGCGCAGTGAGGTCGCGCGGGCGGTGTTCGGCGTCGACCGGTGGGACGCCGGGACCGTCGAGGTGCAGGGACGGGCGCTGGTCAACGGCGCCCCCAGCACGGCCATGGCGGCCGGACTCGCGCTCGTCCCCGAGGACCGGCGCGCCCAGGGCCTGGTGATGGACATGTCGATCGAGCGCAACATCGGGCTCACCGGACTGCGTACGACGGTGCGTGCGGGCCTCATGGACCGCGGCGCCGAGCGCAGCCGCTCGCTGGACTGGGCGGTGCGACTTCAAGTGAAGTACGCGCGGATCGCCGACGCGGTCGGCACCCTCTCCGGCGGCAACCAGCAGAAGGTCGTCCTCGCCAAGTGGCTGGCCACCCGCCCCCAGGTGCTCATCGTCGACGAACCGACCCGCGGCATCGATGTCGGCACCAAGGCCGAAGTGCACCGTTTGCTTTCCGAACTCGCTGCCGACGGAGTCGCGGTCCTGATGATCTCCTCCGACCTGCCGGAGATCCTCGGCATGGCCGACCGGGTCCTCGTCATGCACGAAGGGCGGCTCACCGCGGAGATCCCGCGCGCGCGGGCGACCGAGGAGTCCGTGATGGCGGCGGCCACAGGGAGGGCGGCATGAGCGCGACCACCCAGAGCCCCGCACCCGCGGTGGACCCGGAGAAGGCCGCCGCGACCCGCCTCGTGGACCGCGTCTTCAAGATGCGCGAACTGGCCATCCTGCTCGTCTTCCTGGTGATGATCGGCATCACCCAGGCGGGCAACAGCGAGTTCCTGTCCGAACAGGGCATCAAGGACCTGCTCCTCAACGCGACCATCCTTGTCCTCGTCGCGACGGGACAAGCGCTTGTCGTCATCACCCGCAACGTCGACCTGTCGGTCGGCTCGACGCTCGGGATCAGCGCCTTCGCCGCAGGCAACCACCTCCAGGGCGGCGGCAACTCGACCGTCGCGATCCTCCTCGCGGTCGCGCTGGGCGTCGGCTGCGGCCTGCTCAACGGCGCGCTCGTCAGCCTCGGCCAGGTGCCCGCGCTCGTCGTGACACTCGGCACGCTCTACGTCATCCGGGGCATCGACTCGATCTGGGTCGGCTCCCGGCAGATCACCGCGGCCGACCTGCCCGGCGGATACATCGATTTCGGCTCCGGCGGGATCTCGGCCGTGCCCTACCTGGCGCTCATCGCGCTCGTCGTCCTGATCGGCGTCGCGTACTACCTGCGGCACTTCGGCGGCGGGCGCGAGCTGTACGCCCTGGGCTCCAACCCCGAGGCCGCGCGCCTCGCCGGCATTCCGGTGCGCAAGCGGATCCTCGCCGCCTACACCGCCTGCGGGGCGCTCGCCGGACTCGCGGGCGCGCTGTACCTGGCCCGCTTCGGCAACGTCGACTCCGCCACCGGCAACGGCTATGAACTCACCGTCGTCAGCGCCGTCGTGGTCGGCGGCGTCGTCTTCACCGGCGGCTCAGGCAGCGTCTACGGAGCGGCACTCGGCGCCCTGTTGCTGACCTCCATCAACAGCGTGCTCCCCGCGCTCGGCGTCAGCTCCGTGTGGGTGCTCGCCATCAACGGCGTGCTGCTGGTCCTCGCCATCGCCGTCGACCGGATCGTCGCCCTGCGCGTCGCCAAGGCCCTGAAGAAGAGGGCCGCATCCAACAGAAGGACGGGCCGCCATGGCTGACTCCACCCGGCTCACGCTCACGCGCGCCGTCCGCTGGGACACCGTCGTCGGCGCCCTCCTTGTCGTACTCCTCCTGATGTCGTTCTCCTTTGTCGACGGTTTCGGCAACGCGCTCAACCTGTCGTTCCTCATCGGCAATACGCTGCCCATCGCGCTGATAGCCCTCCCGATGACGCTCCTCGTGGTCTCCGGAGAGATCGATCTTTCGGTGGCCTCAACGGCAGGGCTCTCCGGAGCGGTGATGGGCGCCCTGTGGAACGCGGGCATGGCCATCGAGACGATCATTCCGCTGGTCCTCGTCATCGGAGTCGTCTGCGGACTGATCAACGGTCTCCTGGTGACCCGGCTCGGATTGCCGTCGCTCGCCGTCACCATCGGCACGATGGCCGCCTACCGGGGCATCGCGCAGATCGTGCTCGGCTCGGACGCCGTCACCGACTTCCCCGCGCAGTACCTGGACTTCGCGGCCGGACGCGTCGGGGAGACCTTCCTGCCCTACGCCTTCCTGCCCTTCCTCGCGCTCCTCGCGATCGCCGTGGTCGTCCTGCACGCCACCCCCTTCGGGCGCTCGCTGTTCGCGATCGGCGCCAACGAGGAGGCCGCGCGCTTCGCCGGGGTGCGCGTCAAGCGGCACAAGCTGTGGCTGTTCGTCGCCACCGGATTCATGGCCGCCCTCACCGGCGTCTTCTGGGCGCTGCACTACGCGAGCGCCCGCTACGACAACGCCACCGGGCTCGAACTGTCCGTCGTCGCCGCCGTGCTGCTCGGCGGCATCGACTTCGACGGCGGCAAGGGAACCCTCGGCGGCGCGATCGCCGGCGTCTTCCTGCTCGGCGCGCTGCAGAACGCGATGAGCCTGCTCAACGTCTCCGCACAGTCGCAGATCGTCGTCACCGGCGTGCTGCTCGTCGTGTCCGTGCTCGGGCCGCGTGTGGTCCGGCAGATCGCCGTCGCCAGGGCGGGCCGCCGCGCCACCGCCCCCGCCCGCTGACCCCCTCGTACCGCAGACAAGTCCGAAAGGGACCAACGATGCTCTCTCCCCGCCGAACCCACCGCCGAACTCCCCGCCGAGCCGCCCGCAGAGCTGCCCTCACCCGCGCCTGCGTGACCCTCGCCGCGGTGACCTCGCTCGCCCTCACCGCCACCGCCTGCGGAGGCACCACCAAGGAGTCGTCGAAGAACGACGACGCGGCCAAGGCATCGGACGCGAAAGCCGATCCGAACGCGGCCACCAAGAAGGGCCTGACCGTCGCCTTCCTGCCCAAGCAGGTCAACAACCCGTACTTCACGGTCGCCGACAAGGGCGGCGAGAAGGCGCTCGAGGAACTCGGATCGACATACAAGGAGACAGGGCCCAACAGCGCGACCGACACCAGCGGGCAGGTCAGTTACGTCAACACGCTCACCCAGCAGCAGGTCGACGCGATGGCCGTCTCCGCGCAGGACCCCGGCGCCCTGTGCACCGCCCTCAAGCAGGCCATGAAGAACGGCATCAAGGTCGTCACCTACGACTCGGACACCAACGCCGGCTGCCGTGACGTGTTCGTCTCGCAGGCCAGTGCCGAGGCGCTCGGCCGCAGCCAGGTGCAGCTGCTCGGCAAGCAGCTCGGCTACAAGGGCGACATAGCGATCCTCTCCGCCGCCCAGACGGCGACGAACCAGAACACCTGGATCGGCTTCATGAAGGACGAGCTGAAGAAGCCCAAGTACAAGAACATGAAGCTGGTCAAGACGGCCTACGGCAACGACGACGCCCAGCAGTCCTTCCAGCAGACCCAGGGCCTGCTCCAGGAACACCCGAAGCTGGCGGGGATCATCTCCCCGACGACGGTCGGCATCAAGGCCGCCGCCCAGTACCTCTCGGGGTCGAAGTACAAGGGCAAGGTGCTCCTCACCGGCCTCGGCACCCCCAACGACATGCGCAAGTACGTGAAGAACGGCACCGTAGAGGGCTTCGAACTGTGGGACCCCGCCAAGCTCGGCGCACTCGCCGCGCACACCGCCGTGGCCCTGAAGTCCGGGCAGATCACCGGCAAGAAGGGCGAGTCGTTCAAGGCGGGCGACCTCGGCAGCTTCACCATCGGTGACAAGGGAGTGGTCGATCTCGGCGAACCGACCGTCTTCGACAAGAAGAACATCGACCAGTACAAATTCTGAGGGGATCGCACGAGGCGGTGCACAAGGCGCCGTACGAGCAACGGAACAAGGGGACGCATGGTCGGCATCAAAGACGTGGCGAAGCATGCCGGGGTGTCGGTGGGCACTGTGTCGAACGTGATCAACCGGCCGGACATGGTCTCCGAAGAGACCCGCCACCGGGTGCAGTCCGTCATCGACCGGCTCGGCTACGTCCGCAGCGAGTCCGCGCGGCAGCTGCGCGCGGGCCAGAGCCGCATCATGGCGCTGCTCGTGCTCGACATGGGCAACCCCTTCTTCGTGGACGTCGCGCGCGGTGCCGAGCGGGCCGCGCGCGACGCCGGGCTCCGCGTGATGATGTGCAACAGCGGACAGAGCCCCTCCGAAGAGGCCGAATATCTGGCGCTCTTCGCCGAACAGCGGGTGCGCGGCGTCCTGCTGACCCCGGCGGACGCCACGGGCCGCAACATCGAGGCGTTCCGCCGGCACAACATCCCCTTCGTCCTCGTCGACCGGGTCGCCGAGGGAGCCACCGAGTGTTCCGTCTCGGTGGACGACGTACAGGGCGGGGCGCTCGCGGTGCGCCATCTCCTCGACACCGGGCACCGCAGCGTCGCGTACGTGAGCGGTCCCGCGGGGCTCAACCAGGTCAAGGACCGCCGGGAGGGGGCGCTGCAGGCGCTCGCCGAGGCGGGCCTGCCGGCATCGGCGCTGCGGGAACTGCCCACCGAGCGCCTCGACGTGGCGGCGGGACGCGACGCGGGCGCCCGCCTCCTCGGGCTCGCCGAGCGGCCGACCGCCGTGTTCTGCGCCAACGACCTGCTGGCCCTCGGAGTGCTCCAGTCGATGTACGCCGCCGGGGTGCGCGTCCCCGAGGACATCGCCATCGTCGGCTACGACGACATCGAGTTCGCGGCCGCGGCGGTCGTCCCGCTCACCTCGGTGCGCCAGCCCGCCGTCACGATGGGCACCATGGCCGCGGAACTCCTCCTGGAGGAGACCGAGTCGCAGGCCCCTCAGCGGCACGAGCACCGGCGCGTGGTGCTCCAGCCCGAGCTCGTGGTGCGGCGCTCCAGCCTGGCGCCCCGCTGACCGCATCAGCCTGATGCCCCCTTGATCGCTCCCGGCACGGGTGTGCTCAACTGTGACGAAGCACCCCGTTCCACGCGTCGCCCAGGAGCCCCCTTGACCGCCAGCGCCCCCTACCGCCAGCCCGGCGTCGTCCTCACCGACCACCGCTTCTCCCTGCCGCTCGACCACGACGACCCGGCGGGCGAGCGCATCGAGGTCTATGCGCGGGAGGTCGTGGCCGGCGCCCACGCGGGCGGGAACCTGCCGTGGCTGGTGTATCTGCAGGGCGGTCCGGGATGTGGCGCCAACCGCTTCGTGGGCAAGGAGGCCTGGCTCGGCCGGGCCCTGCGGGACTACCGCGTGCTGCTCCTGGACCAGCGCGGCACGGGCAGCTCCACACCCGCCAACCGCCAGACGCTCGCGCTGCGCGGCGGCCCCCGCGAACAGGCGGACTATCTCACCCACTTCCGGGCCGACTCCATCGTCCGCGACTGCGAACTGATCCGGCGCGAGCTCACCGGCGGCGCCCCCTGGACCGTCCTCGGCCAGAGCTTCGGCGGCTTCTGCACCACCCACTACCTCTCGGCAGCCCCCGAGGGCCTGGACACCGCGATCATCACCGGTGGCCTGCCGACGCTCGACGGGCACGCCGACGTCGTCTACCGCGCGGCCTATCCGCGCATGGAGCGCAAGACCGCGGCCCACTACGCCCGCTATCCGCAGGACGTTGAACGCGTCCGCCGCATCGCCGCCCATGTCGCGGAGCACGAGCCGGTGCTGACCGGCGGCTACCGCCTGACCGTCGAGGCGTTCCAGTCCCTTGGCATGCTCCTCGGCACGGGCGACGGCAGCCACCGGCTGCACTACCTGGTGGAAGACGCCTTCGTACGGACGCCGTCCGGGCCCGCGCTCTCTGACGCGTTCCAGGAAGCCGTGCAGGCCGCCCTCTCGCTCCGGAGCAACCCGCTCTTCGCCCTCATGCACGAGACGATCTACGGCCAGGGCGGCCGGCCCACCGACTGGTCCGCACAGCGGGTACGCGGCGAGTACCCGCAGTTCGACCCGGCCAAGGCGCTCAACGGTGACGCTCCGCTGCTCTTCACCGGAGAGGCCATCCAGCGCTGGCAGTTCGACTGCGACCCGGCCTTGAAGCCGCTGCGCGAGACCGCCGACCTCCTTGCCGCACGCACCGACTGGGCACCCCTGTACGACACAGCGCGCCTCGCCGCCAACGAGGTTCCGGCCGCCGCGGCGATCTACCACGACGACATGTACGTCGACACCGGGCACTCCCTGCGCACCGCCCGCGCCATCCGCGGCCTGCGCACCTGGGTCACCGACGAGTACGAGCACGACGGTCTTCGGGTGGGCGCACCGCGCGTCCTCGACCGGCTGCTCGCGCTGGCCCGCGGCGAGGCCTGACGGCTCCTCGGCCGTGGCCCCGCGGCCCCGCGGAGCTAGGCTGCGGCCATGACAGAGCCGTTGAACGACCAGCTCACCCCCATGCCCGAAGACTGGCAGCGCGCACTCGCCGTCGTCGCCCACCCCGACGACCTGGAGTACGGCTGCTCGGCGGCGATCGCCGGATGGACCGACGGCGGGCGCGAGGTCGCCTATCTCCTCGCCAGCCGCGGCGAGGCCGGCATCGACACGCTCGACCCCGCCACCTGCGGGCCGCTGCGCGAGCGGGAGCAGCGGGCAAGCGCCGCCGTGGTCGGCGTGTCGACCGTGGAGTTCCTCGACCACAAGGACGGAGTGATCGAGTACGGGACCGCGCTGCGCCGCGACATCGCCGCCGCGATCCGCAGGCACCGGCCCGAGCTCGTCATCACGCTCAACCACCGCGACACCTGGGGCGGCGTCGCCTGGAACACCCCCGATCACGTCGCCGTCGGCCGCGCCACCCTCGACGCGGCGTCGGACGCGGGCAACCGCTGGATCTTCCCCGAGCTGATCGAGGAGGACGGCCTCGAACCCTGGAACGGCGTGCGCTGGGTCGCCGTCGCCGGTTCCTCGTCACCCACGCACGCGGCGGACGCGACGGCGGGGTTCGAGCGCTCGGTGCTCTCTCTCCTCGAACACCGCACCTACATCGAGGTGTTGACGCAGGAGGACCCCGAGAAGTACTGCCGCGAATTCCTCACCGGCAACGTGCAGCGGACGGCTGCGCGCTTCGGCGGAAAGCCCGCCGTGTCCTTCGAGGTCTTCAGCCGCTGAGCCCCCGCCGGTACGCTGCGGCTCTGACGGTACGTCAGAAACGCGGGCGGAGGGCTGGTCTCTGATGATCGACACCATCGGCACGGACATTCCGGAGGGCGAGGAACGCCTGCGCCTGGAAGTCGAGGACGGGCTCGGCATCCTCACCCTCTGCCATCCGGCGAAGCTCAATGCGTGGAGCTGGGAATCCACCCGCCAGCTCGGCATCTTCGCCGATCGGATCCGCTTCGACGACTCGATCAGGGTGGTGCTGCTGCGGGCGGAGGGGCGGGCGTTCTGCGCGGGGATCGACGTCACGTCGCTCAACGGATTCGGTGCGATCGACGGCCGCTCGGGCTCCGAGCGCACCCGCAACTATTACGAAGGGCTGCGCTGGGTCCACGAGCGCTTCCGTACGTTCGCCCGCCTGCCGCAGCCCGTCGTGGCCGCCGTGCAGGGCTACTGCCTGGGCTTCGGATTCGAGCTCGCGCTGATGGCGGACGTCCGGATCGCCGCCGACGACGCGGTGTTCGCGCTGCCCGAGGCGCAGATCGGTGTAGCGGTCGACGCGGGCGGCGATCTGCGGATCGCGCGGGACGCGGGCGCGGGCTGGGCCAAGCTGCTCTCACTCACCGGCCGCCGCATCGACGCCGTCACGGCTGAACGGCTCCGCCTCCTCCAACTGGTGGTGCCAGGTGACGAGTTGGCGAAGTCGTCCCGCGACGTCGCCGCGGAGATCGCCGCCAACGCCCCGCTCGCGGTGCAGGGCATCAAGCGGGGCATCGACGCCTACGCGGACGCGGGAATGGATGCCGCCCTCGACCGGGTGGCGATGAACGCGGCGATCACGCTCACGTCGGAGGACTCGCGAGCGGGGTACGCGGCGCGGGCGGGGCGGCGGGCGGCGGAGTTCGAGGGGAAGTGATGCCGACCGCCGTGGGCCGGCGGAGTTCGAGGGATGTGACGCTGGCCGCCGGCGGCCGGCGGACACCACCGTCACCCCTCGAAGGCCCCCCGCCCCATCTGCTCCCGCACCGTCACCACCTGCGGACTCACCAGGCCGCGCCGCTGCCAGTTCGCGCCGTCGACCACCAGGGTGTGCCCGGTGATGAAGCGGGCGTAGGGCGAGGCGAGGAACGTCGCCGCCCAGCCCAGCTCGCGTGGTGCGCCCACGCGGAGAGCGGGCTGACGGGTGGCCTTGTCCCGGGCCCGGTCCAGGTTGCCGCGGATGTCGTCGGTCATGTCCTCGTGCGGCATCAGGCCCGGGACCAGGCCGTTGACCTGGATGCCGTACGGCCCCCATTCCACCGCCAGGGTCTCGACCAGGCTCCGTACGCCCGCCTTGGCCGCCGCGCTGTGTGCGAAACCGGGCCCGCCCGTCCACGCGTACGACGCCCCGATGGCGATGACCGAACCGGGCGTGCCCGCCGCGAGATGGCGGCGGGCGAACTCGCGCGTCATGAAGAACGTCCCGGTCAGCGTGATGTCCACGACCGAGCGCCACGCGTTCGGTGACATGTCCTCGGCGGGCACGGGGAAGTTCGCCGCCGCGTTGTTGACCAGCACGTCCGGCAGTCCGTACGCCTCCTCCGCGGCATCGAAGGTCGCCGCGACGCGGTCCGGGTCGCGGATGTCGCAGGGCACGGCCGTCACCCGGCCGCCGAGGCCCGCGAGTTCGTCCCGCGCCGCCTTCAGACGGTCCTCCTTGCGGCTGGCGATGACCAGATCCGCGCCGAGCCGCGCGAACTCCGCCGCGATCGCCTTGCCGAGCCCCGTCCCGCCACCGGTGACCAGGACGACCGCCCCGTCGTAGGTGCCGTCGGGCAAGGCGCTCACGCCCGGCGGGGGAGGCGCGGGGAGTCCGGGCAGCGGCGCGCCAGTCTCGTCAGTCATGGGCGCATCGATACCGCCTTCCGCATCAAAGCTCCATGGCTGTACGGGAATTGAGGCACAGTGACAGTGGTTCAGCGCAGACCGTGGCGGTCGGCGCCCCGTACGTGTTCGGAGACCTCGGCCTCCATCTCCGGAGAGAAGGCACCCGCGCGGCGCCGTGCCGCGGCCGCTTCGACGTCCGCGAGCACGAGCTCGTAGTTGATCATCACGCCGGCCTGGTAGCCCGCGGCCGTCGCCTGGATCACCTGGACCTTCGGGCCTGTCGCGTTGCCCACGGCCCAGACGCCGGGGACGCTCGTGCGGCCTGTCGGGTCGACGGCCGGGTAGGGGCCGACGGGCGTGTCCTGCATGTCGGCGCCGAGCTCGTTCAGGAGGCCGTGCCTCGGCACCGGCTTCGCGTCGACGAACAGCGCCGAGCACGGGAACACCTGGCCGCCCGCGAGCCGCACCCCCACCAGGCGGTCGCCCTCGACCTCGAGCCCGGCCACCTCGCCCTCGATCACCGTGGCGCCGGCCGCGGCCAGCTTCTCCCAGTCCTCGTCGGGCAGCTCCCGCACGGTGTGCAGGAAGAGCGTCACGTCCTTCGACCACTGGGTGACCAGGAGCGCCTGGTGGATCCCGGACACCTCCGAAGCGATCACTCCGAAGGCCTGGTCCCGCACCTCCCAGCCGTGGCAGTACGGGCAGTGCAGCACGTCACGGCCCCAGCGCTCGGCGACACCGGGCAGCTCGGGCAGCTCGTCGACGAGGCCCGTGGCGACGACGATCCGCCGGGCGTGCACCGACCGGCCGCCCGCCAGCGTGACGTCGAACTCCCCGGCGCCGTCCGGCAGTACGGCCGTCACACGGTCATCGGCCACGTCCACGTCGTACGCCGCAAGCTCCCGCCGCCCCTCGGCGAGGAACTCGGCGGGCGGCATGCCGTCCCGCGACAGATAGCCCTGCATGTGCGCGGCGGGCGCGTTGCGCGGTTCGCCCGCGTCGACGACGAGGACGCGCCGCCGCGACCGGCCGAGCACGAGCCCCGCGCTCAGCCCGGCCGCACCACCGCCGACGACGACCACGTCGTACGAGGCGCCGGTGCTGCCGCTGGTGCTGGTGCTGGTGCCGTTCACGTTCCTGGTGTCCTGGGTCATGGTGACCACCTCCACGGAGACCGTCGCACCGACGACGCGGGATTGACAAACAACGTTGCCGATACTGCAATGAATTCATGGCGAAGAAGATCGAAGAGGGCGCGGCGGCGGCTGCCACGGAGAGCGCTGACGGCGACGACGCGAATCTGGACGGAGTGCTCGCCGAAGTCGGCCCGCGCCTGCGGCGCGTCCGCAAGGAGCGCGGCGCCACCCTCGCCGCCCTCTCGCAGTCCACCGGCATCTCCGTGAGCACGCTCTCGCGCCTGGAGTCCGGCCGGCGCAAGCCCAGCCTGGAGCTGCTGCTGCCCATCGCCCGCGCCCACCAGGTACCCCTGGACGAGCTGGTCGGCGCCCCGCCCGTCGGCGACCCCAGGGTGCGGGCCAAGCCGATCGTCCGGCACGGCCGCACGATGGTGCCGCTGACCCGGCAGCCCGGCGGCCTCCAGGCGTACAAGGTGGTCGAGCCCGCCCGCTCCGTACAGCCCGATCCGCAGACCCACGAGGGGTACGAGTGGCTGTACGTCCTTTCGGGGAAACTGCGGCTCGTGCTCGCCGATCACGACGTGGTCCTCACGGCGGGCGAGGCCGCCGAGTTCGACACCCGCCTGCCGCACTGGTTCGGTTCGACGGGCGAGGGCCCCGCCGAATTCCTCAGCCTGTTCGGGCCGCAGGGGGAGCGGATGCACGTCAGGGCGCGCCCCGCCCAGCGGCGGCCCAAGGGCGCCTGACAGGACCTTCCCCTGCCTGCAAGCGACCGCTTAGTATGCGACGGAGCCCGGTCTACGAAAGCCCCGTGGAGGCCCCGCATGCAGGCATGGCAAGTGCACCAGAACGGCGAGCCGGGCGCGGTGATGCGCCTCGAAGACGTGGACCGCCCGGTGCCGGGCGACGGACAGCTGCTCCTGAAGGTCCGCGCCGCCAACATCAACTTCCCGGACGCCCTGCTCTGCCGGGGGCAGTACCAGATCACGCCCCCGCTGCCGTTCACGCCCGGCGTGGAGATCTGCGGCGAGACCGAGGACGGGCGCCGCGTGATCGCCAACCCCGCGCTGCCGTACGGCGGTTTCGCCGAGTACGCGATCGCCGACGCGGCCGCCGTGCTGCCCGCACCCGACGCACTGGACGACGCGGAGGCCGCCGCCCTGCACATCGGCTACCAGACCGGCTGGTTCGGCCTGCACCGCCGCGCGCACCTCCAGGAGGGCGAGACGCTCCTGGTGCACGCGGCCGCCGGCGGCGTCGGCAGCGCGGCCGTCCAGCTCGGCAAGGCGGCGGGCGCCAAGGTCATCGGTGTCGTCGGCGGCGCCGCGAAGGCCGAGGTGGCGCGGGAGCTCGGCTGTGACGTCGTGATCGACCGGCGTACGGAGAATGTGATCGGCGCCGTGAAGGAGGCCACCGGCGGCCGTGGCGCCGACGTCGTCTACGACCCCGTCGGCGGCGACGCGTACACCCAGTCGGCGAAGTGCGTCGCCTTCGAGGGACGGATCATCGTCGTCGGCTTCGCGAGCGGCGTCATCCCGACGCCCGCGCTCAACCACGCCCTGGTGAAGAACTACTCGGTGCTCGGCCTGCACTGGGGCCTCTACAACGCCAAGGACCCGCAGGCGATCCTGCGCTGCCACGAGGAGCTCACCCAGCTCGCGGCCAAGGGCGCCATCAAGCCCCTCATCAGCGAGCGGGTGCCGCTCGGCGAGGCCGCGGCCGCCGTCCAGCGCGTCGCCGACGGCATCACCACGGGCCGCGTGGCCGTGGTCCCCGAGGGAGCCGCCGCATGACCGACGCCGCCGAACTGCGCCGCCGCACCCAGGAGTTCCTCGCCGCCAACCCGCCCGCTTCGACGGACCGCGTCGACTTCCTCAAGGCCCGCTTCGACGCCGGACTCGCCTGGGTGCACTATCCGCAGGGGCTCGGCGGCCTCGGCGCGGCACGTGCCCTGCAGGCCGTCGTCGACGCCGAGTTGGAGACCGCGGGCGCGCCCGACAACGATCCGCGCCGCATCGGCATCGGCCTCGGCATGGCGGCGCCCACCATCCTCGCCTTCGGCACCGACGAGCAGAAGCGGCGTTTTCTGCGGCCGCTGTGGATCGGCGACGAGGTGTGGTGCCAGCTCTTCAGCGAGCCGGGCGCCGGGTCCGACCTCGCCGCGCTCGGCACCCGCGCGGTCCGGGACGAGGGGGGCACCTCCCGCTCGAGCGAAGCCGAGAGTGGGGGAACCTGGGTGGTCGACGGGCAGAAGGTGTGGACGTCCGGCGCGCACGCCGCCCGCTGGGCCATCCTCATCGCCCGCACCGACCCGGAGGTGCCCAAGCACCGCGGCATCACCTACTTCGTCTGCGACATGACCGACCCGGGCGTCGAGGTGCGGCCGCTGCGCCAGATCACCGGCGAGGCCGAGTTCAACGAGGTCTTCCTCACCGGCGTACGCATCCCGGACGCGCACCGTCTCGGGGAGGTCGGCGACGGCTGGAAGGTCGCGCAGACCACCCTGATGAACGAGCGCGTGTCCATCGGAGGGTCGCGCATCCCGCGCGAGGGCGGCCTGATCGCCCCCGTCGCCGCGACCTGGCGCGAGCGCCCCGAACTGCGCACCCACGACCTGCACCAGCGCCTGCTCAAGCTGTGGGTGGAGGCGGAAGTCGCCCGGCTCACCGGTGAGCGGCTGCGCCAGCAGCTCGTCGCGGGGCAGCCGGGGCCCGAGGGCTCCGGGCTGAAGCTCGGATTTGCCCGCCTCAACCAGGAGATCAGCGGCCTGGAGGTGGAACTCCTGGGCGAGGAAGGCCTGTTGTACGAGGACTGGACGATGCGGCGGCCCGAGAAGGTCGACTTCGCGGGGCGTGACGCGGGCTACCGCTATCTGCGCGCCAAGGGCAACAGCATCGAGGGCGGAACCAGCGAGGTGCTGCTCAACATCGTCGCCGAGCGCGTCCTCGGCCTGCCGTCCGAACCGCGCACCGACAAGGACGTCGCCTGGAAGGACCTCGCGCGATGACTGATCTGCTCTACTCCGAAGAGGAAGAGGCGCTGCGTTCGGCCGTGCGCGGCCTGCTCGCGGACCACTGCGACGCGGCCGCCGTCATCGCCCGCTGCGAGACCGACCAGCCGCACGACCGCGAACTGTGGAAGGCGCTCACCGACGGCATGGGCCTGGCAGGCCTGCTCGTGCCCGAGGAACTGGGCGGCCAGGGTGCCGCCCACCGCGAAGCGGCCGTCGTCCTGGAGGAGTTGGGCCGTGCGGTGGCACCCGTGCCCTATCTCACCAGCGCCGTCGTCGCGACCGAGGCGCTCCTCGTCTGCGACGGGGACGCGGCGGCCGAACTGCTCACGGCACTGGCGTCGGGACGCACGGTCGGCGTGCTCGCCGTGCCGCTGTCCGCGGCCGCCGGCCAGACCTTCACGGACGTACGCGAAGAGGGCGGCGCCCTGCACGGCAGCGTCACGGGCGTCGCCGACGCGGCCGCCGCCGACGTGCTGCTCGTGCCGACGGCCGCCGGGCTCTTCGCTGCCGACGTCGCACAGGACGGCGTGACCGTCACCGCGCAGACCTCCCTCGACCCCACCCGTCCGCTCGCCACGGTGACCTTCGACGCGGCACGCGCGCGTGCCCTCACTTCCGACACCGACCTTGCGGTACGCATGGGTCTGCGGGCCGGGGCCGGGCTGCTCGCCTCCGAGCAACTGGGCCTCGCCGAATGGTGCTTGACGGAGACCGTGCGCCACACGAAGGAACGGCACCAGTTCAACCGGCCCGTCGGCTCGTTCCAGGCACTGAAGCACCGGCTCGCCCAGGTGTGGCTGGAGGTCGTCAACACCCGCGCCGCCGCCCGGCACGCCGCCGACGCCCTGGCGACCGGCAGCGACGAACCCAACCTCGCCTCCGCCCTCGCCCAGGCCTATGCCGCTCCCGTCGCGGTCCACGCCGCCGAGGAGGCGCTCCAGCTGCATGGCGGCATCGGCATGACGTGGGAGCACCCGCTGCACCTCTATCTGAAGCGGGCCAAGGCCGACTCGATCGCCTTCGGGACGGCGGGCAGGCACCGCGATGAACTGGCGGCTCTGCTCGACCTCCAGGCGCCCTGACCGACGTAAATCCCGACGTAAATCCCGACGTACATACCCCACAGCAGTATTCGATGCGGCCTGCACGTACCGCGTGCGGGCTGCGCGTTTTACGTCTCCATTACGTGAGGCATAATTGCGAACTGTTCGCAATAACTGTTGATCTTCAGTAGGGGTGTGGAGCATGAGGGCCCGATCGATACGGGGCACGGGCGCGGTGGCGGCGGCCGCCTCTCTGGCGGTCGCCGCCTCGGCCTGTTCGGCGCCGGGCGACGGCGACAGGGCCGGCGCCGCCAAGGACTCCGCGGTCGTCGGCATCGCGTACGAGCCGGAGTCCCTCAGCCCGCTCCTGGGCTACGGCAAGGACGGCAACTCCAAGATCTTCGACGGTCTGCTCACGCACGACGCCGACATGAAGCTCAAGCCCGCGCTCGCCGCGGAGCTGCCCAAGGTCGCCGACGACGGCAAGACCTACACGTACAAGCTGCGCGAGGGCGTCGAGTTCAGCGACGGGAAGCCCTTCACGTCCAAGGACGTCGTCTTCACCTACGAGACGATCCTCGACAAGAAGACCAACAACGCCGCCAAGACCGAGCTCGACGCCGTGAAGAGCGTCGAGGCGAAGGGCGACGACACGGTCGTCTTCCACCTCAAGTACCCCTACGCGCCGTTCGCCGAGCGCACCGTCCTGCCGATCGCGCCCGAGCACATAGCGGGCAAGCAGGACGTGAACACGGGGAAGTTCACCGCCGATCCGGTCGGCACGGGACCGTACAAGCTGGTGAAGTGGTCCAAGGGCGAGAAGCTCACCTTTAAGGCCAACCCCGGCTACTGGGGCGGCGCCCCGAAGGTCAAGAACTTCACCATGGCGATCATCAAGGACGACGACATCCGGGCCACCCGGCTCGACGCCGGTGAGCTCGACGGCGCGATCCTGCCGCCCAACCTCGCGAAGAAGTACGAGAACGACGGCAACAAGAAGACGTACGCCGCCAAGACCTTCGACTACCGCGTGGTGACCCTGCCCACCGGCAACAAGGTCGCGGGCGACACCGACATCCGGCGCGCGCTCGACACCGGCGTCGACCGCAAGGCGATGGTCGACTCCATCCTGGACGGCGCGGGCAAGGAGGCCTACGGGCCCGTGCCGACCGACAGCCCCTGGTTCACCAAGGGCACCGAGCTGAAGTTCGACGCCGCCAAGGCCAAGAAGATCCTCGACGACGCGGGCTGGAAGCCCGGCGAGGACGGCATCCGCGAGAAGGGCGGCGTCCAGGCGGAGTTCCCGCTCTGGTACCTCTCCGGCGACAAGCTCCGCCAGGACCACGCGCTCGCCTACGCGTCCGACGCCAAGAAGCTCGGCATCAAGGTCGAGGTGCAGGCCGGCACGTGGGAGGTCATCGAGCCGCGGATGCCCAAGGATGCGGTCCTCGCGGGCGGCGGCTCCCCGGCCGACCCGGACTTCGACCAGTACACCCTCCTGAAGTCCTCGCTCGCCGGTGACGGCTTCAACAACATGGCCCACTACGACAACCCCAAGGTCGACAAGGCGCTCGACGAGGCCCGCGAGAGCGGCGACCACGCCAAGCGGCAGGCCGCGTACGACACCATCCAGCGCGAGCTGGTGAAGAACCCGGGCTACACCTTCCTCACCCACATCGACCACCTCTACGTCGTCGACAAGCGCTTCGGCGACCTGACCACCCAGACCGAGCCGCACGACCACGGCCTCGCGTCAGGACCGTGGTGGAACGTCGAAGACTGGCAGCCGAAGCAGTGAAGTCCGCGCTCCGGAAGCTCCCGTGGGGGCCGATGGCGCGCATGACGGGACGGCGGGCCCTGTTCGCCGTCCCGGTCCTGCTCGCCGTCACCTTCGGCGTCTTCGCGATCGCCGCCGCGTCCCCCTTCGACCCGGTCAAGGCGTACGCGGGGACGGCCGGGCTCACGGCGTCCCAGGAGAACCTCGACCAGCTGCGCGCCAACCTCGGCGTCGACCAGCCCCTGGTGCAGCGCTGGTGGAACTGGCTCACCTCGGCCCTGACCGGCGACCTCGGGGACTCCAGCACCCTGCGCCAGCCCGTCTCCGACGCCATCGGTGAACGCATCGGCTGGTCCGTGCTGCTCGCCGCCACCGCGTTCCTGCTCGCGATCCTCGTCGGCACCACGCTCGGCGTCCTCGCCGCGCGCCGTCCGGGCGGCTGGCTCGACCGTGCGGTGACCTCGCTCGCGTACACCCTCGAAGCGGCGCCGCCGTTCTGGATCGGCCTCCTCGCCGTCTGGCTGTTCGCCCTCAAGCTGGGCGTGCTGCCGTCGGGCGGGCTCACGGACACCGCGAGCTCGACCGTGACGGCAGGACAAGTCGCGAGCCATCTCGTGCTGCCCGCCGCCGTCCTGGCGATCTCGCAGCTTCCCTGGTTCGTTCTGTACGTACGTCAAGGCGTCGGCGACGCGCTCGGGGACGACCCCGTCCGTGGTGCACGCGCGCGTGGCCTCGCCGAACGGACCGTCCTCCTCGGCCACGCCCTGCGCTCGGGCATGCTGCCCGTGCTCACGCTGATCGGCTCGCGGGTGCCCGAACTGATCACCGGTGCGCTGCTCGTGGAGACCGTCTTCAGCTGGCCCGGCATCGCCGCCGCCACCGTGCAGGCCGCCACCTCCGTGGACTTCCCGCTGCTCGCCGCGCTGACCGTGCTCGCCACGGCGGCGGTGCTCCTGGGCAACCTCCTCGCCGATCTGCTGTACGGCCTCGCCGACCCGAGGGTGGGATTCGATGGCTGACGTGACCTGGCGTGCCACTACAGGGGGCGCCTCGAAAACTCGCTCCACGCGCGCGTGGCGGGTACGTTCCTCGGCGGTGATCGTCGCGGCGGTCGTTCTCGCCGTCCTGCTCGTACCGCCGCTCGTGAACCTCGACGAACAGGCCGTCGACCTCGCGGCCAAGCTTCAACCGCCGTCCTGGGCGCACCCCTTCGGGACCGACGACGTCGGCCGAGATCTGCTCGTGCGCTGCGTGTACGGGCTGCGGGTCTCGCTCCTGGTGGGTGTGGTGGCGGCCGTCGTCGCCACCGTCATCGGCACGGCCGTGGGCGCGCTCGCCGCCGCGTCGGGCGGCTGGGTGGACCGGGTCGTCATGCGGCTCGTGGACGTCTTCTCGTCCGTGCCCCACCTGCTGCTCGGCATCTTCATCGTGGCGATGTTCCGGCCCGGCGTCTGGCCGGTCGTCGTCTCCGTCGCGCTCACCCACTGGCTGTCCACGGCCCGCATCGTCCGCGCCGAGGTGCTCTCGCTGCGGTCCCGCCCCTACGTCGACGCGGCGATCTCCGGCGGTGCCTCGAGACTGCGCGTCACCGTGCGGCATCTGCTGCCCGGCGTGCTCCCGCAGGCCGGACTCGCCGCCGTCCTGATGGTGCCGCACGCCGTGTGGCACGAGTCCGCGCTCTCCTTCCTCGGGCTCGGACTCCCCACCCACCAGGCCAGCCTCGGCACGCTCGTGCAGAGCGCGCGCGGCTCGCTGCTCGCCGGGGACTGGTGGCCGACGCTCTTCCCCGGCCTGTTCATCATCGTGCCCACCCTGGCGATCGCGGGCCTCGCGGGTGCCTGGCGGGAACGGATCAACCCCCGGCGCCGATCGGAGCTGATGCTGTGACTCCCGTGCTGTCCGTGCAGGGCCTTTCCGTACGTTTCCGCATGCGCGGCGGCAGCTTCGTCTCCGCCGTCACCGACGCCCGCTTCGACCTCGCGGCGGGGGAGTGCCTGGCCCTCGTCGGCGAGAGCGGCTGCGGCAAGTCCGTGCTCGCGTCGGCGCTGCTCGGGCTGCTCCCGCAGAACGCGGAGACGGCCGGGTCGGCGCTCATCGGCGACGTGGACCTGCTGGCCGCCGACGAACGGACCCTGGCCCGCACCGTGCGCGGGCGGCGCGTCGGCCTCGTACCGCAGAGCCCGGCCGCACACCTGACGCCCGTGCGGACGGTGCGCGCCCAGCTGGAGGAGACCCTGCGGGAGCTCGCGGGCGTGCCGCGGCCGAAGCTGCGGGCGGCCGCCGAAGCAGCCGCCGAGCGCGCCGCGTTCCCCGCCGGGCACCTGGACCGCTACCCGCACGAGCTCTCCGGCGGCCTCGCCCAGCGCGCCGCCACCGCGCTCGCGCTCATCGGCGACGCGCCGCTGCTGCTCGCCGACGAACCGACGACCGGGCTCGACCGTGACCTCGTCGACCGCACGGTGGACGAACTGCGCCGGCACGTCGGCGAGGACCGCGCGCTGCTCCTGATCACCCACGATCTGGCTGCCGCCGAGCGGATCGCCGACCGCGTCGCCGTGATGTACGCGAGCCGCATCGTCGAACTCGCCGACGCAGACGACTTCTTCGGCACGCCTGGGCCCCGCCACCCGTACGCGCGCGGCCTGCTCGACGCCCTGCCGGAGCGGGAGTTCACGCCGATCCCCGGCATGCCGCCCGAGCTGTCCGCGCTGCCGGCCGGATGCGCGTTCGCGGCGCGCTGCCCGGCGGCGGACGAGGCCTGCGGAGCCGTGCCCGAGCCGGCGGACTCAGTCGCCTGCCACCACCCCCACCCGGCGGCCCTGCTGGAGGCACCCCGTGCTTGAACTGCGTTCCGTCACCGCCGGATACGACCGCCGCGCCCCCGTCGTACGCGGCGTGGACCTCACCGTCGACGCGGGCGCCTCCGTCGGCCTCCTCGGACCCAGCGGCTGCGGCAAGTCGACGCTGGCCCGCGTCGCCGCGCTGCTGCACAAGCCGGACGCGGGCCGCGTCGTCATCGACGGCGAGCCCGCGCGCGGCTGGCGGCACCGCGCGCCCCGCGAACAGCGCACCGCCTTCGGCGTGGTCTTCCAGCAGCCGCGGCTCTCCGCCGACCCCCGCCTGACCCTCACGAACCTGATCGCCGAGCCGCTGCGGGCCGGCGGGCGGGGGAGCGAGGCAGCCGAGCGGGTAAGGGAGTTGGCGGCCACCGTCGGACTCGGCGACGACCTCCTGGGCCGCAGGCCGCACGAGGTGAGCGACGGCCAGCTGCAGCGCGCCTGCCTGGCTCGCGCGCTGGTGCTCCGCCCCCGCTGGCTGATCTGCGACGAGATGACCGCGATGCTGGATGCCTCGACGACGGCTGCGCTGGTGCACGCGGTGGAGAAGTACCGGCGCGAGAGCGGCGCCGGCCTGCTCGCGGTCGGCCACGACCGGGTGCTCCTGGAGCGGTGGTGCGACCGGACGGTGCACTGGAGCGAGCTGGTGGTGGACGGCAGGAAGCCCTGAAGTTCCGTGCGCTCATCGCAGTGAACGAAGGGCGTCGATAGCGCCAACTCCCCGCCGCAGGAGGTTTCTTGACGCGGGCATGGCCTCATACTCACTGAGGCCCCGCCCGTCGTCCCTCGTCCTCCGGGAGTCTCCATGGCCCTCTTCAGCCGTCGTAGAGCCCTCACCACCTTCGGCGCCGCCCTCGCGGGCACCGTCGCCGTCCCCGCGTACGCCCAGGCGAGCGAGCGCGGACACGGCCCCCGCCCCCTCATCCGCGCCCACGCGCACAACGACTACGAGCACCCCCGGCCCCTGTTCGACGCCCTTGACCACCGCTTCGGCAGCGTCGAGGCCGACATCTACCTCGTCGACGGCCAACTCCTGGTCGCCCACGACCCGGTGGACCTCGACCCCACCCGCACCCTCGAATCCCTGTACCTGGACCCCCTGGCCGCCCGCGTCCGCGCCAACGGCGGCTCCGTGTACCGGGGTTACCACCGCACCCCCTTCCAGCTCCTGGTCGACATCAAGACCGAGGGCGCGGCGACGTACCTGAAACTCGACCGCCATCTCCAGCGCTACCGGCACCTGTTCACCACGTACTCCCACGGCAAGGTGCGCCGCTCCGCCGTGACGGCGGTGATATCGGGCGACCGCGCGGCCCGCGCGCCGATGGAGGCCCAGCGGGTGCGCCGCGCCTTCTACGACGGCCGCCTCGCCGATCTCGGCACCGCGGCCCCCGCCTCATTCATCCCGCTGATCAGCGACAACTGGACGCTCAACTTCAGCTGGCAGGGCGTCGGCGCGTTCCCCGCGGCCGAGCGCGACAAGCTGCACGGCATCGTCTCCACCGCCCACAAGCGCGGTCAGCGCGTCCGCTTCTGGGCCACCCCCGACCTGGCGGGTCCGGCGCGCGAGGCGGTGTGGGGCGAGCTCCTCGCCGCAGGCGTCGATCACCTGAACACGGACGACCTGGCGGGGCTCGAAACATTCCTCGACGCCCACGGGAACTAACACCCGTTCGGAGGACATGCCGGTCGCCCGGACGGTCCCTCCGCTGCGCAACACTGACGGCCGAAGCCGCGGTGCTGACGCGGCGGAGGAGGGTGTTCCATGGCCATCTCGGTCTCTGTGGTGCTGCTGCTCGTGATCCTTGCGGTGGTTTTTCTGCGTAACGGCGCGCTGAAGTTCTCGCACGCTCTTGTCTGCGCGCTGCTCGGCTTCTACCTGGCGAGTTCCAGCGTGGCGCCGACCATCCACAACGGGGTCACGGCCACGGCCGACATCGTCAGCAGCCTGCAGCCGTGAACATCCGCCCGCTGCCCTGATCGTTTCGCCTTCATGAACAACTGTCATGTTTCCATGGACACTTCAAGGGCGCCGATCTAGCTTCGGCGCATGTCCAGCAGACTGCGTCGTCTCGGTTTCAGCAGTGCGGTGGCCCTGGCCGCGGCGTCCCTCGCGTACCCGGCCCACGCCGACGACATCCCGAAGGCGCCGGGGCACCGGCGCGTCGAGCAGTACGCGGGAGCGCCCGCCGCCACTCAGCCGCTGCCCGGCGAACAGCCGCCCCAGCACCCGTATCTCGCGGCCAACGGCCGCAGCGGCATGCACGCCGACGCGGCGGGCAGCGGAACGTACCCATGGAACGGGCCCCTCGGGAAGAAGCCGCAGGTCGGCAGCGCGAAGATGGCGGCGATCGGCGGGGAGTGCGCCACCGCCACCTTCGACCGCGCGGGCCGCATCGTCACCGTCTGCGGCACCTTCACCGGCTTCCTGGTGAAGCTGCTCGATCCGGATTCGCTGGAGACGCTCGCCGAGTACAAGCTGCCGCAACGCCCCTCGACCGTCGAGGCGATCACCCGGCTCGACTTCTCGAAGATCTTCAAGGACACCTCGGGCGGCGCCTACTCGTACCTCGACGACCAGGACCGGCTCGTGCTCGCCGACTCGCGGCAGCACATCGTCCGGCTCGCGCACGAGCAGACGGCGGACGGCAGTTGGCGGTTCGTCGTCGACAAGGACTGGGATCTGACGGAGCATGTCCCGCACGACTGCGTTACCTGGTCAAATCTCTACCCGAGTGGCGAATGTGACCCGGTCACGTCCGTGATGCCCGACTGGGAGGGCCGGATCTGGTGGGTGACCCGGCAGGGCCGCGTCGGCACCGTCGATCCCGAGTCCGGAGACATCCGCTCGATCCGCCTGGAGGGCGAGGAGATCCAGAACTCGTTCTCCGTCGCCGATGACGGCGTGTCGATCGTCTCCGACCACGCGCTCTACAGCTTCCGGGCGGCCGCCGACGGCACCCCGAAGGCCGTCTGGCGCCAGACCTACGACCGGGGGACGGGCACCAAACCGGGTTCGGTGAACCAGGGTTCGGGCACCACCCCCGACCTCTTCGGCGCGGGCGACGACTACGTGGCGATCACCGACAACGCCGACGACCGCATGAACGTCCTCGTCTACCGCAGAGGCGCCGACGTCCCCGCCGACAAGCGCCTCGTCTGCAAGGTCCCCGTCTTCGGCTCCGGCGCGTCCACCACCGACAACTCGCTGATCAGCTGGGGCAACAGCCTGGTCGTCGAGAACAACTACGGCTACGAGAACATCACTTCGCTGACCTTCGGGCGCAGCGTCGTCGGCGGGGTCAGCCGGATCGACGTACGCGAGGACGGCAGCGGCTGCGACACCGTGTGGGAGAGCGCTGTCCGCGCGCCGTCGAATGTGCCCAAACTGTCCACCGCGGCCGGTCTGTTGTACTTCTACACGAAGGAGCCCAACAGCCTCGGCATCGACGCCTGGTACCTGACCGCGGTCGATTTCCGCACCGGCGAGACCAAGTGGAAGCGTCTCGCCGGCACGGGCATCGCCTACGACAACAACTGGGCGCCGGTCACCCTCGGCCCCGACGGCACGGCGTACGTCGGTGTCTTCAACGGGCTCGTGGCGGTGCGGGACACCGAGTGACCGGCGGCGCCCGGGCTCACGCCGTGGAGAACACGCCGATGCCGTTCGGCACCGGGCGCTCCGCGCCACCGCTGGGGTTGTTCCGTACGGTGACGGAATCGGCGCCCGGTGGCCTGGCGACCAGGGTGCTCGACGAGACCAGCGTGGACGAGCCGCCGCCGTCCAGGCTGAATCCGTCCTCCGCGCCCAACTCGCGCAGGGTGTCGACCACTTCGGCGATCGTCAGGCCCGAACGGAACTCGGGGGAGCCGTCGAGCGAGAGCAGCAGCAGACGCTCGCCGTCGTCGGCGATTCCGGCGGCGGTCCGCACCGCGGAGGTCACGGTGTCGATTCCGGGCAGTGGCGCGCCGCCGCGCAGCACCGGGTAGCCGCCGAGCGCGAAGCGGAACGGAGTGCGGGACTCGGCCGCCACCAGGCGGTGCCGGACGCTCACCGGGTCGCCGACCGACAGCTTGCGCAACTGCTGGGCGCCCGCCTCGCGGCCCACGAGGACCGTGCTGCCGCGGGCCACGGGCCCGCTGCCGGGCGTGTCGGCCGACTCCACGACACGCCCGTGGCGCACCGTCACCTCGTGGGTGTCCGTGCTGCAGGGCGCGCCCCGGTTCGTATCGGTGCCACAGGTGGAGCGCACCCGCGATGTGCTGCCCCAGTCGCTGGTGAACGCGCCGACGGAGCCAACGGGCAGCGCGTACTGGTTGAGCCCGCCCAGCGGCAGCCGGGTCTCGGCGGTGCGCACTTCGCCGTCCAGACGGAGATCGTCCATGCGGGCCCGCCGGTCGAAGCCGACGCCGAGCACGGCCTCGGTCGTCACACCCGGCGGCATCGCAGGGCCGAAGCGCTGGCCATTGGGCACCGCACCCTTGAGGGCGCGGCCGCGGGCGACCGCCGGGCCGACGGGCGCGCCGGTGGCCTCGACGCCCGGATGCTGGGTCTCGCTGATGTTGAAGAAGTCGCCGTTGATCCCGCCGACCGCACCGGCCCCGTCGGCGAGCGTGGACACGGCGGAACGGGCGCCCACCGCACCGGGATAGAGCAGGTCGACGCCGGTGCGCGGGTCGCTCAGGTCGATGTCGAGCACATGCGCGCGTGCCGTGCCGCGCGATGCCGGAATGTCGAAGTGCCGGTAGGACACGCCCGGAGCGATCTCCGAACCACCCGGCTGGCGGGTGCCCTGCACGGCGTCGGCCGGTGCCGCTCCCATCAGAGCCGCACCGGCCAGCGTGCCGAATGCCGTCAGTACCGAGAGCGCCGCTCTCGCCGTTCTGAATCGTAGGAAAGTGTGTTCGCGTCGTGTTGCCACTACGCCCCCTGATGTCTCCCTGGCCAGGCCAACTGCCCCAGTGTGGGGGCCGTGTGAGGAGTTCACCAGATGGTGGTGCCCGTCGGCTGGAGGGCTTGCGGCTAGTTGCCGATCAGTCGGGAACGGATGAGGAAACGTACACCTTCGGGTGCTTCGAGGGAGAAGCCGCCGCCCCGGCCCGGTACGACATCAACGATCAGCCGGGTGTGGCTCCACACCTCGTGCTGGCTCTTCGACATCCAGAAGGCGACCGGCTCGGCGACGCCCGCCACGTCCAGCGAGGCGAGGCGCACATCGGAGCCGCCGGTCCGGAACTCGCCCGCCGGGTAACACATCGGGGCGCTGCCGTCGCAGCAGCCGCCGGACTGGTGGAACATCAGCGGTCCGTGGGCCTCCCGCAGCCGCCGCACCAGTTCGGCGGCAGCAGGGGTCAGCTCCACGCGCGGGGATTCGGTCATGGGCCGCCGCCATTCCTTGCTCGCCGGGCCGCCGTTGAGGCGGTGCTCCAGTCAAGCCCGCGCAAGGTTGCGAGGACGTTGCACACGCGGCCGGACAGGGTGACGGTCCCTCACCAGACCAGGACCGCCCGCACCGTCTTGCCGCCCCGGCCGGTGCCGACGACCTCAAGGCGCGCCGCGAGGTGCCGCACCATCGCGAGGCCGCGCCCGCTCTCCCGCTCGGTGTCCGTCTTGGGGTCGGTGTCCGTCTTCAGTACGTGCGGACTGACCGGGCTCGCGTCATGGACCTCGACGGTCACCTGGTCGTTGGAGACGACCAGGCGCAGGCGGCAGGGGCTGCGGCCGTGCCGGGTGGCGTTGGTGACGAGTTCGGACACGATCAGCGTGGCGTCGTCCACCCGCTCGGCGTCGACCTTCGTCACATGGCGATGGGGACGGGTCAGGAACACGGAGGTCAGCTTCCGTGCCCGGCCCGCCGAAGCGGCCTCCTGAGGCAGGGCGAATTCGGCGCGTGCGGTGTGCCGATGGGCGCGCGTGTGCGCACGCATGGCGACTCACTTCCCCTCCCTGGGACAAACCGGCGCACTCATGGAACTCCGTCCACCGGGGCCACGGCATGTCTTGCGTGGCCGGTCCTGCCCCACGGTGATGCCCGGCTCGACTGATCGCCAACCGGTTCGCGCGGCACGGCCACGGTGAGGACGGGCCGGCGTAGCCACGTGCCGGTCAGGGAATGCGGGCCACCGCGGCGTAGATCCCGCTGCCTTCGGGCTCCGGACGTGCGGTGTCCTTGAACCACTCGGGGGCCGTCACGAGGCCGGGCTCGACGAGGTCGAGGCCGTCGAAGAAGCGGCCGACCCCGGCGCGGGTGCGGAACCCCAGCTGGATGCCACCCTTCGCGTACTCGGCGGTGACCCGCTCGGCCAGCTCCGAGTAGAGGTCGGACGCCGCGTGCGAGAGCACCAGATGACTGCCGGAGGGCAGTGCGTCGACGAGGGTGCGCACGATGCCGTGCGGGTCCTGGTCGTCGGGAAGGAAATGCATGAGCGCGATGAGCGAGAGGCCGATCGGGCGCTCGAAGTCCAGGAGCCCGCGGGCGTGTTCGAGGATCTCCAGCGGGTTGCGGACATCCGCGTGGATGTAGTCGGTCATCCCTTCGGGCCTGCTGACAAGGAGAGCCTCGGCGTGCCGCAGCACGATGGGGTCGTTGTCGGTATAGACGACCCGCGCCGACGGCACGACCCCCTGGACGATCTGGTGCAGATTCGGCTCGGTGGGGATTCCGGTGCCGATGTCGAGGAACTGGTCCACGCCCAGCGTGGCGAGCCAGGCGCTCGCGCGCTGCATGAACGCGCGGTTCTGCCGTGCGGCGTCCTTCGCCTCGGGCGGCAGCTTCTCGCCCACCGCCTCGTCGACGGGGTAGTTGTCCTTGCCGCCGAGGAGCCAGTCATAGACGCGCGCGGGATGCGGCTTGCTGGTGTCGATCGTCGGCCTGGGCGCAGCTGCGGTCATGACGTACTCCGTTGCGGCTGAGTGACGCGGGTGACGGCAGTCTGCCACAGCAACACGACCATGGTGATGGGGCGTTGGGACTTCCAACTCCGCAGGTCGGAGGGGTGCATGGGGCGTCCCGCCCGGCACGTGGTCGTAGCGGGCGGGACGCGGGGTCGGTACGTGCGGTCAGCGGCCGAGGCCGATGCGGTGCACCTGGTCCTGGCCCTCGGGGCCGGAGCCCGACTTGTCGACCGCGTACGCGGCGCCGTCGGTCACCTGGATGTGGTTGGGGTTGGCGCCGGTGGCCAAGGTCTCGACGACCGTGCCCTCGCGGGGGTCGACGACGGTGATGTTTCCGGGCGTCCGGTTGGCGACCAGGACGTGGCCCGAGCGCCGGTCGGTGGCGACGGACAGGGCGCCCGCGCCGGTCGGAACGGTTTTCGTGACGGCGCCCGCGCGCAGGTCGACGACCGAGAGGGAGCCGGCGGCCTGGTCGGCGGTGTAGGCGGTGCGGCCGTCCTTGGACAGCGCGACGGAGATCGGGCCGTCGCCGACCGGGATGAAGCGGGGGCTCTCGCCCTTCGGGGTGATCTCGATGATCCGGTCGCTTTTGAGGTCGGCGGCGTACGCGGCGCCGGTCTTCTCGTTCACCGCGAGGCCCGTCGGGCTCGCGCCTTCGACCGTGACGCGCTTCTTCTCCTTGTACGTACGGGTGTCGAAGGCGACGACGGTGCCGTCCCCGAAGCCGCTCGCCCACACCAGGTCGTGCTTCTCGTCCACGACGATCTCGCGGGCGTGGTTCACGCCGGGCAGCGAGGCGAGGTGCTTGCCGGTGCGCTGGCTGTAGACGGCGACGGAGTTGTCGCGGGTGTTCGTCGTCCAGACGGTGTTGTGCTCGTCGTCGACGGCGACGCCGTAGACGGCCTCCACCGCGCCGGTCTCCTCGTTGGTGACGGGAGGCGTGTACGTCGCCTCGACCTTCAGCGTGCTCGGGTCGACCTTCAGGAGGCTGGAGTTGGTGACCGGCGGGCGGCCCACCGCCGCCGTGGCCCACAGCACGTTGTTCCGCTCGGAGTACGCGGACTGGTAGAGGCCTTTGACGAGCGGCGCGGAATCGACGGTCGAGCCGGCCGAGCCGCTCGGGGCGGACGCGTGACCGGAGTGCGCGGTAGCCGTGGCGGGCAGCGCGAGCGAGCTGCCCGCGGCGAGGGCCACGGCGACCGCGGCGGTACGGCGGATACGGCGGGTGATTGAGGTCATGCTGCGTCAATCTCCTTGACAGAGGCACCTCTGTGAGAGGCGATCGCTCATCAACTTAGCTTAGGCTCACCTAAGTAAATGGCGATTCGCGGTGTGGCGCGCGCCACAACTCGACGGGGTGGTGCGGGCGTTGGCGTGAAAGGCCCGCCTCACGCCCGAGCGGACCGCCCGCCCCGTGCCCGGTAGAGGTCCGCGAGGAGCGCGACGGCGGCGTGCGTCGCCGGGTGCGGATCGTGGCGCCGCCAGATCAGCCGGACGGTGATGGGCGCGGCGTCGCGCAGCGGCCGGAAGACGACGCCGTCACGGCGGTACTGGTTGCCGGTGCTCTCGGGGGTGAGGCCCACGCAGCGGCCCGACGCGATGATGGCGAGCCAGTCGTCGATGTCCCGCGTGTACTCGACGGTCGGCCGCGTCCCCTCCGGCCACAGCTCGGCCGTGGTGGTGCCGGTGCGCCGGTCGATGAGCAGGGTCCGCTCCCGTATGTCGGTCAGCGGGACGGAGCGGCGCCTCGCCCACGGGTCGTCGGCGGCCATGGCGCAGTAACGGCGCTCCTGTCCGACCACGGCGTCGGCGAACCGGGCCTCGTCGAAGGCGGTCCGTACGACGGCGAGATCGCACAGGCCCTCCGCGAGGCCGCCGGTCGCCGAGTTCGTGCGGATCAAGTACAGCTCGATGTCCGGGTGTTCGGCGGCCCAGCGGCGCTGGAACTCCGCGGTGTGACGGCCCATCGCCGACCAGGCGTGGCCGATGCGGAGCCGGGTGTGCCCGGTGGTCGCCTCGCGCACCAGGTCATCGGCCTCGGCGAGGACATGACGGGCCCGGGCCAGGACCTGCACACCGGCGGTCGTCGGCGTGACGCTCCTGCTGGTGCGGTGCAGCAGCCGCACCCCGAGGGTCTCCTCGAGGCCGGCGAGGGTGCGCGACACGGCCGCCTGGGACACGCCGAGCTCGGCGGCCGCGTCGGTGAAGCTGCCGGTGTCGATGATGGCCACCAGGCAGCGCAGATGCCGAAGCTCCAGATCCATGACCCCAGCGTATAGATGAGCACTCACATGCATTTTGCGTATGTGTGCGGGAGGCGCATTCTGCGGTGCATGCGAAAGTCTCAAGGCGCCGACGGGCTCGGGGAAGTGGCGGGGGCGGAAGGTTCGGCCGGCCGGTTCTCGGGGACGGCCATGATGCTCGGCAGCGGTCTCTCCAACCAGGTCGGTGCCGCCACGGGCGCGCTCGCCTTCGACGTGATCGGCCCGGCCGGGGTGGTGGCCGTGCGGCAATGGGTCGCGGGCGCCCTCCTGATGGCGGTGGGCAGACCGCGGCTGCGCGCCTTCACCTGGCGGCAGTGGTGGCCGCTGCTGTGTCTCGCGGCGGTCTTCGCCACCATGAACCTGTCGCTCTACACCGCGATCGACCGCGTGGGTCTCGGCCTCGCGGTGACCCTGGAGTTCCTGGGCCCGCTGACGGTCGCCCTTGCCGCGTCGCGGCGGGCGGTGGACCTGGGTTGTGCCCTCGTCGCGGGGGCGGCGGTGGTCACGCTGGCCCGCCCGCAGCCCACGACCGACTACGCCGGCATCGCGCTCGGCCTGCTCGCGGCGGTCTGCTGGGCCTCGTACATCCTGCTCAACCGCACCGTCGGGGCCCGCCTTCCTGGCGTCGAGGGATCGGCGACCGCCGCGGGCATCTCTGCCCTGCTCTACCTGCCGGTCGGCATCGTGGTCCTCGCCCACCACCCGCCGACCCTCACCGCCCTTGCCTGCGCGAGCGCCGCCGGACTGCTGTCCTCCGCGGTGCCGTTCCTGGCCGATCTGCTGGCCCTGCGCCGGGTCGACGCCCGCTTCTTCGGGATCTTCATGAGCGTCAATCCCGTCCTCGCCGCCCTCGTCGGCCTGATCGTCCTGGGGCAGGCTCTGGACTGGGTGGAGTGGCTGGCCATCGCGGCGATCGTCGCGGCGAACGCGGTGAGCATTCTCGTACCAGGACGCCGTTCCAGGCGTACGACCGTCCGGTCACGGCCCCGGCCGACGGCCGTGGACCGGACGGTGTCGATGGAGCCGAGCCGCCGCTAGGGGTGGCTATTCGAACCGCGAGGTGTCGCCCGCGCCACGCCGCACGATCTCGGCCTCGCCGCTGGAGAAGTCGATGACCGTGGTCGGCTTCGTGCCGCAGTCGCCGGAGTCGACGACGTCGTCCACCACGTGGTCGAGCCGCTCCTTGATCTCCCAGCCCTGCGTCAACGGCTCGTCCTCGTCGGGCAGCAGCAGCGTGCTGGAGAGCAGCGGCTCGCCGAGCTCGGCGAGCAGGGCCTGCGTCACGACATGGTCGGGAATCCGGACGCCGACCGTCTTCTTCTTCGGGTGCAGGAGCTGACGCGGCACCTCCTTCGTCGCGGGCAGGATGAAGGTGTAACTGCCCGGCGTGGCCGCCTTGATCGCCCGGAACACGTCGTTGTCGACGTGCACGAACTGCCCCAGCTGCGAGAAGTCCCGGCAGACCAGCGTGAAGTGGTGACGATCGTCGAGGTTCCGGATCGTCCGGATGCGGTCGAGGCCGTCACGGTTGCCCAGCTGACAGCCGAGCGCGAAACAGGAATCCGTCGGGTACGCGACGAGCGCGCCGGACCGGATGTCTTCCACCACCTTGCCGATGGTGCGCTGCTGCGGATTCTCGGGGTGCACGTCGAAGTACTTCGCCATCCGCCGAGCGTACGTGATCAGACGGCCGGCTCCGGCGCGGCGGACGGGCGTCGAGTGCGGATGTAGCTCAGCTTAACGAAGGTGCAAATCTCTTTGCTTGTCCTTTCAGGTCGCCGGCGGCATCGTTCAAGGGGCAACGGCCCGAACGATGCACGGACCACGGTCCGGACAAGGAGAACAAGCGTGAGCGGCGTCCCCGGAAGAACTTGCGCAGGGATACGGGTGGGGGTCCTCGCGCTCCTCTGGGGATCGACCTTCCTGTGGATCAAACTGGCCCTCGACGGTCTCTCGCCCGTCCAAGTCACCCTCGTACGCTGCGCGTTGGGAGCCCTGACCCTCATGGTCCTGCTGCTCGGCGGGCGCCGGCGGCTTCCTCGGGGCGGGGCGGCCTGGCGGCACATCGTCGTGGCCGCGTTCTTCTGCAACGCCCTGCCGTTCGGCCTCTTCAGCGTGGGCGAGCAGACCGTCGACTCCGGGGTGGCCGGCGTGCTGAACGCGACGACTCCGCTGTGGTCGGTGCTCATCGGCCTCGCCATCGGCACGGAACGCGGACTGCGCCCCGTCCGCCTGGCCGGGCTCCTGCTCGGCTTCGCGGGAGTGCTGCTGATCTTCGCCCCGTGGCAGCAGTCGGGGCTCGCGAGCTGGGGCGCGCTCGCCATCGTGGGCGCGGCGGCCAGCTACGCCGTCGGATTCGCGTACATGGGACAGCATCTGGTCGGGAAGGGCATCCCCACCATCTCCCTCTCCACGGCCCAACTCCTCGCCGCGACGGGGCTTACGACGCTGATGGTGCCGGTCGGCGGCCTCGAAACGGTCCATGTCCATCCCAAGGCCCTGATCGCCGTCGTCGTCCTGGGGATCTTCGCCACCGGCATCACCTTCCACCTCACCTACCGGATCATCGCCGACGAGGGCGCGACCAACGCCGCGACGGTCGGCTATCTGCTGCCGGTGGTCTCCGTCGGGCTCGGCGCCGTCGTGCTCGACGAGGCCTTCAGCCTCCGCGTGGCGGCGGGCATGGTCGTCGTACTCGTCGGAGTCGGTATGACGCGGCGTCAGAACGCAGTAATCAAAGTGCAGCACGTAGAACTCGAAGCTCGGCACGCAGAACAGGACACGGTGAAATGACCGAAGTGACGGTGACGGACTCCCTCGCGGAGTCGCTGCCCGTGGACGCCGTCGTGATCGGTGTCGCCCAAGGGCCCAAAGGACCGATACCGACCCCCGACGCCACGGCGTTCGAAGGACCGTCGGCCGAACTGCTCGGCACCCTCGGCATGACTGGTGCCGCGGGCGAGGCCGTCAAAGTCCCCGCACCGACCGGCATCGAGGCGCGCCTCGTGCTCGCGGTCGGCCTGGGCGAGGCCGACGCCGACGGCGGGCACGACGCCGAGGCGCTGCGCCGCGCCGCGGGCGTCGCGGCCCGGACCCTGGCCGGTGCCACGAAGGCCGTCCTCGCCCTTCCGGCGGCCACGGCCGATGCCGTGGAGGCGGTGGCGCTCGGCGGTCTGCTCGGTGCGTACGCCTTCACCGTGTACCGGACCACCGGCGAGGACAAGCCGCCCGTGGGCGAGTTGTCGATCCTCACGCGGCACGGGGACGCCGCGGCCGCGCTGCGCCGCGCCACGGTGATCGGCCAGGAGCTGAACCGTGCCCGTGACCTCATCAACACACCGGCGAACGACCTGCATCCGGAGAGCTTCGCCGCCACCGTGCGGGCGGTCGGCGCGGAGTTCGGGCTCGCGGTAGACGTGCTCGACGAGACGGCGCTCGACGAGCACGGGTTCGGCGGCATCCTCGGCGTCGGGCAGGGCTCGGTGAATCCGCCGCGCCTTGTGCGGATCGCCCATACCCACCCCCGGGCGCGGACGAGCATCGCTCTTGTGGGCAAGGGCATCACCTACGACTCGGGCGGCATCTCGCTCAAGCCCGTCGGCTTCAACGAGATCATGAAGCGCGACATGTCGGGCGCCGCCGCCGTGTTCGCCGCCGTGACGGCCGCGGCACGGCTCGGCCTCCCGATCGAGGTCACGGGCTGGCTGGCCCTTGCGGAGAACATGCCGTCCGGGTCCGCCGTCCGCCCGGGCGACGTCCTGCGGATGTACGGCGGCAGAACCGTCGAGGTGCGCAACACCGATGCCGAGGGGCGGCTCGTCCTGGCTGACGCGCTGGTGCGCGCCGCCGAGGAACGGCCTGACGCCGTCGTGGACGTGGCGACCCTGACCGGCGCCATGCGGATGGGGCTCGGCAATCGCCTCTTCGGGGTGATGTCCCCCGACGACGCATTCCGTGAGCGGATCGTGGACGCTGCGGGGCGCACCGGCGAACCGGCCTGGCCGATGCCGCTGCCCGCCCAGCTGCGGGAAGGCCTTGACTCCCCGGTGGCCGACATCGCCAACCAGGGCGAGCGTATGGGAGGCGGGCTCGTCGCGGGCCTGTTCCTCAAGGAGTTCGTGCCGGCCGGCACCCGCTGGGCCCATCTCGACATCGCGGGACCGGCCTTCCACGAGGGTGCTCCGTACGGCTATACGCCCCAGGGCGGCACGGGAACCGCGGTCAGGACCCTGGTACGCCTCGCGGAGGAGCTCGCCGATGCCCGCTCTTGAGCCCGTCACGCCGGACGGCACGGTCTGGGTGTCGGCGCAGCTTCCGGTGGGTGGGAACGCGGAATCGGTCGCGAAGGTGCAGTTCTATCTGACGGACATCGCGGCCTGGGAGGCGGTCGACGCCGTCTTCGCGGAGGTGTTCGGCGACCATCGCCCCGCACGGGCCGTCCTGCAGGTGGCCGGGCTGCACCACGGGTTCCGGGTGGCCGCGGACGCCGTCGCCCGGCGCGGGCGGACCGAGCGATCGGAGGGGCGGCGATGAGGATTCTTCACCAGGTCGACTCGTTCACCCGGACCCCGTTCACGGGCAATCCCGCCGGGGTGGTCCTCGACGCGGACGGCATGACGGACGCCGACATGCTCGCGGTGGCGCGCGAGCTCAACAACTCCGAGACGGCGTTCGTGCTGCCCCCTGACGGCGCCGATCACGACGTACGCGTCCGCTTCTTCACCCCGACGACGGAAGTGCCGACCTGCGGGCACGCCACCGTGGGCGCGCACTTCGCCAGGGCCGTCGAGTACGGGCTGCCGTCCGGCTCGCTGGTGCAGAAGACGGGCGGCGGGCTGCGCCAGCGGGTGGAGATCATCCGTGACGGCGACGGTGACCGGGTGCGGATCGGGATGCACCAGGGGGCGGCCGACTTCGGGCCCGAGCTGGACGGCACCCAGGTGGACCGTCTGCTGCGGGCACTCGGTGCGACATCCGGCGACCTCGCGGACGACGGGCCCGTCCAGATCGTCTCGACCGGGCACTCCAAGGTCATCGTGGAGCTGTGCGACCGCGCCGCCGTGGACGGTCTGCGCCCCGACCCGGCCGCGCTGACGGCGCTCAGCCACGAGGTCGGCAGCAACGGCTGGTTCGTCTTCACCCGGGCCACCGGCGAGGCCCAACTCCTCACCTGGGCCCGGATGTTCGCCCCGGCGATCGGCATCGCCGAGGACCCGGTGACCGGCAACGGGCACGGCCCGCTCGGCGCCTACCTGGTGCACCACGGGATCGTGCCCGCACCGGGCGGGCGGCTCGACTTCACCGGCCGCCAAGGGGTGGCGATGGGACGGCCCGGTGAGGTCGGCGTATGGGTCGACGTGCGGTCCTGCTCCCGGCGAGGCGGGGAACTCCTCGTCTCGATCACGGGCGACGCGACGACGGCGTTCCGCGCGCGACTGAACGCGTAACGAAGGCGTGAGGAATCACCCGCCGTCGCGTACGTCGATTCCTTCCAGTCCATCCAGGAAGTCGAGTACGCGGGCGTTGACCCGGTCCGCGTACTGGCCGGAGACGGCGTGCCGTCGCTGAAGAGAGCGGGCACCGGCAGGGCGGTCGTCGGCGGCGGCCACGCCCTGCCCGTCGACCCAGGCGAGGAACCGTGGCAGGGCCCACTCCTTCGGGCCCGGCACCAGGGTGGGGATGGTGCGGAGCACCGCGGCGTACGAGAGGCGGGCGAAGGTGTTGATCGGGTCGAGCAGGCTGACCGATGCGACCCGTTCGGGCGCGCGCACCGCCTGGTTGCAGGCCAGCCAGCCACCGGCAGAGACACCGAGCAGGTCGAGGGCGTACGCGGGCCTGCGCGCGGCCAGCGCGGGGATGTTCGGCGCCCAGGAGACCGCGGTGCAACCGGTAGGCCCGCACCTGCCCGTAGGCGGTCGGCATGTCGTGGGTGCGCGCCGGCTGGGGCAACTCCCGCATCCCCGCGCTGTACGCCTGCTCGAACAGGGCGTGCCCTGGCGGCGTGATGTAGCGACCCACGGCACTGCGAGGCATCGGTCTCCCCTTTTTGAGACACACGGAGATACGGGCGCGATGCCGAAGCAGGTCGACCACGAACAGCGCCGCGAGGAGATCGCCGCGGCGCTCTGCCGGATCGTCGCGCAGCGCGGCCTCGAAGCGGTGGGCATGCATGAGGTGGCCGCCGAGGCGGGGGTGTCGCCCGGGCGCGTACAGCACTGCTTCGTGAGCAAGGACGAGATGGTGCACCATGCCGCCGGCGCGCTGCGTGCGCAGGTCGACGCCCGGGTGCGCCGGAGCCTGGCCGCGCTGCCCCGCGCAGATCGCCGAAGCGGTAGACGGCGGCCTGCTGCGGGACGGCGTCGACCCCGCCCCGGAGGCACGCATCCTGCCGGCCCTGACCGGCGGTCTCGCCTCAGACGTCCTGCGCGGTCAGTGCACGGCCGATGAGGCGCTCGCGCTGCTCGATCACCAGGTGGGGCGGCTGGTCGGCGACGTATGACAAGGGCGGTTGACAAGGGCGACGTCCGAATCCCGCCAGCATCCGTGATCGCGGCATCCCACTGTGGAGGTGGAACGAAAGCGAGCGAAAGCGAACGGAAGGGAGGCGACGATGACCGCCTACACGACCATCACCAGCCCATTGGGCGAACTCCTGCTGGTGGGCGAGGAGACGAGCGACGGCACCACGCTGACGTCGCTGTCCGTGCCCGGCCAGAAGAACGCCCCTGCGGTGCGCGCCGACTGGCGGCACGCACCCGACCGGTTCGCGGGCGTCGCCCGGCAGTTGGTCGCGTACTTCGCCGGTGAACTCACCGAGTTCGACATCGAGTTCACCCCCAGCGGCACGGAATTCCAGCGGCGGGTGTGGCGCGCCGTGGAGGACATCCCGTACGGCACGTCGACCACGTACGGCGCACTCGCCGAGCGGCTCGGGGTGGCCCGCGGGCGCGTGCAGGCCCTGGGCGCCGCGATCGGCGCGAACCCGCTCCTGATCGTGCGGCCCTGCCACCGCGTCATCGGCGCGGACGGCTCGCTGCGCGGCTACGCCGGCGGTGTGGAGCGCAAGGTTCAGCTCCTCACCCATGAGGGCGCCCTGCAGCCCACCCTCGTCTGACGCGCCCCGCAACCCGAAGGACCCGAACCATGACCGCCACCACGCGCCCCGCGAGCCGCGTCACGTCACGTGTCGACGCGGGGGACTGGTCCGAGCTGACCGCCGAGCTCGACGCGCACGGCCACGCACTCACCGGCCCGCTCCTGAGCGCGGGGGAGTGCCGTGGGCTCGCCGCCCTGTACGACGACGCCGACCGATTCCGCACCACCGTCGACATGGCCCGGCACCGCTTCGGCTCCGGCCAGTACCGCTACTTCACCCATGAACTGCCCAATCGTGTACGGGAGTTGAGGGAGGCCTTCTACCCCCGGCTGCTGCCCGTCGCCCGCGACTGGGCCGAGAAGCTCGGGAAGGCCGCACCCTGGCCGGACAGCCTGGAGGAATGGGTCGCGATGTGCCACGCGGCAGGCCAGTCCAAGTCCGCCCAGATCCTGCTGCGTTACGGCCCCGGCGACTGGAACGCCCTGCACCGCGACGTGTTCGGCGACATGCTCTTCCCGCTCCAGGTCGTCATCGGCCTCGACACCCCCGGAACCGACTTCACCGGCGGCGAGTTCCTCATGACCGAGCAGCGCGCACGCGCCCAGTCACGCGGATCGGCCACGACCCTGCCGCGGGGGCACGGCCTGATCTTCACCACCCGCGACCGGCCCGTGGCCTCGAAGCGCGGGTGGTCGAACGCCCCCATGCGGCACGGCGTGAGCACCGTCCGTTCCGGGCGGCGGCGCACGCTCGGCCTGGTCTTCCACGACGCGGCGTGAAGTCCCCCGGCACGTACACACTCTGCGGCCCGGACGGAAAGCCGTATCGCAGCGGCACACCCGGCACGCTGGGCGGACACCGGCGCGGGCGCCTGTACGGACGCCTGGACTGCCCCTCCGCGCTGCGCGCCATCGCCCGCGGCGACTACGTCGCCCACCGGGTGTTCTTCGCCGACGAGGCGACCGCGATCGCCGCCGGACACCGGCCGTGCGCGGTCTGCCTGCCCGCCGCGTACGCCCGATGGAAAGCCCATACGACAGGCCGACACGGCAGCCCATACGGCAGGCCGACACGGCAGCCCAGACGGCAGCCCAGACGGAAGGCCCCACACGGAAGGCGGCACGACCGCACCATGAGCATCCTCGAAGAACGGGAGCACTCCCGCTCACCCCTCATCGCCGCCGCGGACCTGGCCGCCCACCCGGACCTGCCCGTTCCCCTCGCGCACACGGAAGCCGAACTCGCCGCCCTCATCGGCCTGTTGAGCCTCCCCAAGGCGCGGATCGAGACCGTCGTCATCGGGCACAGTCGAGATCCGGCCTCCCGGAGATCCGCCGCCGCGTTCGCCGCCGCCTGGACGGCACGTGGCGGCACGGTTCTCGCGACGGTGCACTGGCCCGAGACGGCTGCCTCCTGGCTGCGCGCCGCGAACCGCCTGACCGCCGAACTGCCGCACGCCTGGGTGATGGCGGCCGCGCCCCTCGGCTTCGCCCAGCTCGCCCGGCGCCTGCGGCACTCCACCGCATGGGACCCCGCCCGCACCTATGCCTTCGGCTCCCTCGCGGACTCGCGGCTGCCCGCGCTCGCCGGTCCCGGCGTCCTTGACGGGCTGCGCGGTGCGAGCGCGGACGGCGCCACCTGGGACGTATGCCGGGGATGGGTCACCTCATACGCGCCGGTCAACTCCGCTCCCCGCTCGAACGGTTGACCTGTACTCTCGGGCGATGAACGCAGAAGACGCCGACTTCCTCATCGACACCAGCAAGCCCCACCCGGCCCGCGTCTACGACTGGCTGCTCGGCGGCAAGGACAACTACCTGGTCGATCAGGAGATGGGCGAGAAGCTGCCGCCCGAGGCGAGGGCCAACGCGGCACGGAACCGGGCGTTCATGCACCGTGCCGCCGCCTGGCTCGCGCACCACGGCGTCCGCCAGTTCCTCGACATCGGCACCGGCATCCCCACCGCGCCGAACCTGCACCAGATCGTCCAGGAGATCGCCCCCGCCTCCCGGGTCGTGTACGCCGACAACGACCCCATCGTGCTGCGCCACGCCGAAGCCCTCCTTGTCAGCACCCCGGAAGGCGCCACGGACTACATCCAGGCGGATGTGCGAAGCCCCGAGGCCATCCTCGACCACGCGCGCGAGTTCCTGGACTTCGGCAAGCCCGTCGCCCTGTCCCTCATCGCGCTGCTGCACTTCATCACCGACGACGAGGACCCGTGCGCCCTCACCCGCTCCCTCGTCGACGCCCTGCCGTCCGGCAGCTACCTGGTCCTCTCGCACGGCACCACCGACGAGCATCCCGAGCTCGTGGAGTCCGTCAAGAACACCTACCGGGAGGGCCAGGTGCCGCTGCGGATGCGGCGCCGCGAAGAGGTCGAGCCCTTCTTCGACGGCCTGGAGCTTGTCGCCCCGGGTCTGGTGACGGCGACGCACTGGTACCAGGAATCGCCCGCCCCGAAGGATGAGTTGAGCGGCTTCTACGTGGGCGTCGCCCGCGTCCCGTAAGGGAGGAGAACAGCCCCGACCTGCCCCGCGGCCCGCCTTTCCTTACGCTGGAAGCAGAGGTGAGGAGGGCCGTCATGCCGGCCATCGCCGTGCACAAGGCAGCGCTGCGTGAGGGGCTCGTCCTTCCGTATGCCGAGGTGGGCGGCCCCTCGGGTGTGCCGGTCGTCCTGGTCCACGGCTATGCCGACTCCTGGTGGACGTTCGAGCCGCTGCTGCGGCGCATGCCCGCCTCGCTGCATGCGTACGCGCCCACGCAGCGAGGCCACGGAGACGCCGACAAGCCCCCGGACGGCTATCTCCCCGAGGACTTCGCCACCGACCTCGTCGCCTTCATGGACAGCGTGGGGATCGAGCGCGCCGTGCTCGTCGGGGGTTCGAGCGGAGGGGTGCAGGCGCGCATCGTCGCGGGCCGCTATCCCGACCGGGTGGCAGGTCTCGTACTCCTGGGCGTCCCGGTCGCCCTCGCCGACAAGCCCGCAGCCGCCGAGCTCTGGGAAGCCGTACGGGACCTTGAGGACCCGGTGGACCGTGACTTCGTGGAGCGGTTCGCGCTCGGCATGACGGCCGAACCCGTCGCCCGCGGTTTCCTGGAGACCATCGTCGAGGAGAACCTGAAGGCACCCGCCCGTGTGTGGCGGGAGACGCTGCGCGGCCTCCTCGAAACCGATCTGCGTGCGACGCTGGCCGGGATCCTCGTCCCCACGCTGGCCGTCTGGGGCGACCAGGACCCGATCGTGACGCGCGCGGAGCAACAGACGGTCCTCGACACCGTCATCGGCTCCCGGCTGATCGTCTACGAGGGTGCGGGACACGTCGTGTACTGGGAAAGGCCGGAACGGGTGGTGCGGGACATCGCGGACTTCGCGGACTTCGCCAAGAGCGCCGCCTGATCAGCGGCGGCCGGACCCCGGCCCCGCCGCGCTCGCAGGGATCGCTTGCGGATGCCATCGGCGTACGGGCGTGCTGTGCTGGCCATGGAGCGGCGGCCGCCACGCGGCGGCCCCCCCTCACATGCCTTTCATCGCACCCCCTCGTCACACAAGGAGCAGCTGCCATGGCGATCTTCATGCACGCCTCCCTCCCGGGCACCACCACCGATCAGTACGACGCCCTCAACGCGAAGCTCCAGGAAACGCCAGAGATCTTCGACGGCTGTATCGCCCACGTCTGTGTTCCGAGCAGCGACGGCCTGGACATCTACGACCTCTGGGAGTCCGAGCAGCACATGCAGGCGTTCACCGGGAAGCTGATGCCCGTCGCCGAGGGACTCGGCATGTCCGGTCCCGGCGGACAGCCCAAGGTGGACTCCGTGCACAACTACTGGATTCCCTGAGCCTGACCGTCGCGCCAGGCCGTTTGCCGTGCGGGCCCGGCCCGCACGGGCGACGATGGAGGCATGGAGCGGACATCCCTCGGTGATGTCAGCACACCGGGACGCGTCGCCGCCCCCGACGAGGGCATCAGCGAGGAAGAGCTGGGCCTCGCGGCACGCAATCACGGGCTGCCGCTGGAAGCGCTGCGCTACGACGTCACACCGCCCGGCCTCCACTACGTACTGGTCCACTACGACATCCCCGCGGCCGACGCGGACACCTGGCGGCTCTCCGTCGGCGGACAGGTCCGTACGCCCCTGGAACTGAGCCTCGCGGAACTGCGGGCGCTGCCGGCCGTCACCCACCGGGTCACGATGGAGTGCGCGGGCAACGGCCGCGCCCGGCTGAGCCCGCGCCCGGTCAGCCAGCCCTGGCTGGTGGAGGCGGTGGGCACCGCCGACTGGACGGGCGTACCGCTGCGGACGGTGCTCGCGGCCACTGGGGTCGAGGACAGCGCGGTCGAGGCCGTCTTCACCGGCGCGGACCACGGAGTCGAGCGCGGCGTCGAGCAGGACTACCGGCGCAGCCTGCAACTCCCCGTGGACGCGGACGTGCTGCTCGCGTACGCGATGAACGGCGGCCCGCTGCCGCCCCAGCACGGCTACCCGCTGAGGCTCGTCGTCCCCGGCTGGTACGGCATGGCGCACGTCAAGTGGCTCCGCCAGATTGAACTGACCGATTCCCCGTTCACCGGCTTCCAGCAGGCCGTGGCGTACCAGTTCCGGCAGTCCCCGGACGACCCCGGCGAGCCCGTCACCCGGATCGCCCCGCGCGCCCTCCTGGTCCCGCCCGGCTTCCCGGACTTCATGTCACGCGTACGAGTCGTGCGCCCCGGACCCGTCGATCTTGCGGGACGCGCCTGGTCGGGATACGGGCCGGTCACCCGGGTCGAGGTCAGCGCCGACGACGGCCGCACCTGGACCGACGCCGAGGTCGCCGGACGGGGCCCGCACCGCTGGGGATGGCAGGCCTGGCACACCACGTGGCACGCGACGGCGGGCAGGCACACCCTGACCGTCCGGGCATCCGACGCCGACGGCCGCACCCAGCCCCTCGAACAGCCCTGGAACCGGGGAGGCTTCGGCAACAACCTCGTGCAACGCGTCCCTGTCCTGTGCCGCTGACCGACTTATCGACTCATCGATCCATTGCGCGCACCCGGGTTGCGTCCTGCGCGGGCGGCAGCCCGAAGGCACGCCGGTATTCGCGGTTGAACTGCGTCGCGCTCACGTACCCGACGGCCTGCGCGGCCTGTACGGCCGTGGCGTCTCCGGCGACCAGCAGCCGGCGCGCCTCCAGCAGCCGCAGCTGCTTCTGGAACCGCAGCGGGCTCATCCCGGTGGCGGCCTTGAAGTGGCGGTGCAGGGTGGCGGTGCTCATGTGCGCCACCGCCGCGATCGTGTCGACGGCGAGCGGCTCGGCGTAATGGGCGCAGATCCACCGGGCCGCCGCGCGCACCCGCGCCCCGCTGGAGTCGGTCAGGGCGAAGTCACGGAGCAGCGGGCCGAGCGGGCTGCCGAGCAGGCGGTAGAGGATCTCGCCCTCGATGCGGGCCGCGAGCGGGCGGATGTCCTCGGGGGTGTCGAGCAGCCGCACCCAGCGGGTGACCGCGTCGACGATGTCCGGGGTCATCGGCGCGGTCAGCTGTCCGCCCGGAGCGGCGGGCGTACGCGGTGCGGCGCCGTCGAGTTCGAGGAGCAGATCGGCGATGACCTGGGCGTCGAGCCGCATGACGGCGGAGCGGTACGGCATCTCCTCGAACGTGGCGGTGACCGGCATCGCGACGGAGTTGAAGAACATCTGGCCGCGCCCGGTCACCCAGCTCCGGTCGCCCGCGACACCGCGCTTGGCGCCCTCGACGGTGAAGCAGATCATCGGCTCGTACAGGAGGTCGGCGGCAGCTTCGGGCTCGTCGAGCGCGACCACGGTCAGGCGGGGCACCGCACCGTCCGACCAGGTGCCGTCGGTGTGCCGGGCGATGGCCGCACCGAGCTGGTCCAGCATGCAGGCTCCCTTGTTCCCCGACTGATCGCCGACGGGTCCCCGACTGAGAGGATCAGGCAAGACTATGCGGCCGTCGCCCCATGCCGCGCGGTGCGTTTGCTCATAGCGTCGACGGCATGACACAGCACGGCAAGAACCTCCCCAAGCGCAAGCTCGGCACACATGGCCTGGAGGCCGGGGCGATCGGTCTCGGCACGATGGGCATGACGATGGCGTACGGCGCGGGCGACGAGCCAGGCGGCATCGCCACCATCCGCCGCGCGTACGAACTGGGCGTCACGCTCTTCGACACCGCGGAGCTGTACGGCATGGGCACCGGCAGCAACGAGCGGCTGCTCGGCCGCGCGGTCGAGGACTTCCGCGACGACATCGTGCTCGCCACCAAGTTCGGCTTCGACATGAACGCCCCGCAGAACGCGGAGGGTTACGCGCTCAACAGCAGGCCCGAGCACATCCGCGAGGTCACCGAGAACAGCCTGCGCCACCTCGGCACCGACCGCATCGACGTCCTCTACCAGCACCGCGTCGACCCGGACGTGCCGATCGAGGACGTGGCGGGCACGATCGGCGAGCTGATCGCCGAAGGCAAGGTGCGCCATCTCGGGCTCAGCGAGGCGGGGCCGGACATCATCCGGCGCGCCCACGCCGTGCATCCGGTGTCGGTGCTGCAGACCGAGTACTCCATGTTCGAGCGGGCCGTGGAGGCGGACGTCCTGCCCGTGGTGCGCGAGCTCGGCATCGGCTTCGTGCCGTACTCGCCGCTGGGCCGCGGCTTCCTCACCGGCGCCGTGCGGCCCGCCGCCGAGTACCCCGCGGACGACATGCGCAGCTGGGACGACCGCTGGCAGCCCGGCAACTACGAGCGGAACCTGGCCGCGGTCCGCGAGCTGACCGCCCTCGCCGAAGCCAAGGGCGCGACCGTCACCCAACTGGCGCTCGCCTGGCTCCTGGCCCAGGGCGACGACATCGTGCCGATCCCGGGGACGCGTGATCCACGGCGGCTGGAGCAGAACGTCGCGGCGGCGGACCTCACGCTCACACCGGCGGACCTGGCCAGCGTCCAGGAGATCCTGCCGCACGGCGGCGCGGGGTCCCGCTACCCGGAGTCGATCATGCCGTCCTGGTGACGCCCGCGGCCCGGATCGCGTCGACGGCGATCCGGGCCGTCGTGCCGATGACCGCGTCGGCCGCGGGCAGGACGGCGGCCGTGGCGGCGGCGCGGGTGAACACGGCGACCGCGTACCGGCCGCCGTCGGGGTACTCGATGACGCCGACCTCATTGCGCAGCGTCGGCAGGCTGCCGGTCTTGCCCGCCACGTGTACGTCGTCGAAGGGGAAGCCCGAAGCCATCCGGTGCGGCCACACCTGCAGGCCGAGGACGCGCCGGATGGCCGCCCCGTGCGCGGCCGTGCAGGCCTCGTCACGCCAGACCGCGCCGAGCAGCCGGGTCATCTCGCGCGGGGTGCTGCGATTGGACCGGGCGGGGTCCAACGCCCGCAGCCTGCCGATGACATGAGGGTCCGTCAGGACCTGTGAGCCACCGGGACCGGTGTCCTCTCTGAGGGTGGCCAGGAGCCCGCCGAAGGTGTGCATCGCCCACGTACGGCGGAGGCCGAGGTCCGCGGTCGAGCGGTTGACGGCGTCGATGCCGACCCGGTCGAGCAGCAGGTCGGCGGCCGCGTTGTCGCTGACCGCCATCATCGAGTACGCCAGATCGCGCAGGGACATACGGACGGGATCGAGCATGGCGGCGAGGCCGGTCGGCCCTGGAGTGCGGTCCGTCGGCGGGCACTCGACCTGCTCGGTGAGGTCGAGGCCGCCGGCCGCGGCCCGTTGGTGGAGGGCGACAAGGAGACAGAGCTTGTGGACGCTCGCCGTGACGACCGGATGGTCGCCGCCGGCGTCGATCTCCGCGCCGGAGTCGATGTCGCAGGCGTGCAGCCAGCCGGTGACGCCGGCTTCGGCGAAGGCCGTGCGGATGCGGTTGAGGGTGTCGTTCACAGCCAGAACTCCGATGCGGGGCGCAGGTGGAGAGGTCGCGACGGCGGGTCGGCGCTCGCCCCCGCGGTGTCGCGCAGGGCACGCGTCGCCGCGTCCGCGAAGGTGCTGACGGCGGAGTCCCGATGACCCTGCGGCCAGGCGACGGAGTGCCGCCAGGCCAGCGGTGCGCCGGTGAGGGGGCGCCAGACGACGTCCGGGTCCCGGTCGCCGGAGGGGTGCACGTCCCGGGGGCTGAAGGCGACCGCGTTCGCCGAGAGGACCAGACCCCGCACGAAGCTGGACCCCTGGCCGTGCCGGACGGTGGCGGGGGAGTAGCCGCCCCGAGCGCAGGTGGTCAGGATGTCGTCGTGCAGCGCGGGCGCCCCGGCGCGGGGGAAGAGGACCAGGTCGTATCCGCTGAGGGAGGCCAGCGGAATCTCGCCGAGCGCGGCCTGCGGCGCGGCGCGCGACAACAGCACGCCCAGCTCGCGGCGGAGCACAGGCCCCAGTTCGAGCCCCGTGATGTCACAGGGGTGGTGGATGAGCCCGACGTCCAGGTCGTGCGAGGCGAACCGGGCCAACTGCTGGGCGGTGGACAGCTCATGCAGCTCCAGCTCCACGCCGACATGCCGCTGCCGGAAGTCCGCCATGATCGCGGCCACCGTCTCCCCGCCGATGTCGGCCGAGAGACCGGCCCGCAGCAGCCCGCTCTCCCCGTCCCGGATACGGCGGGCGGTGGCCATCAGGGCATCGGACCGCGCAAGCAGCGCACGGGCCTCGTCCAGGAGCAGCACCCCGGCCTTGGTGATCGTCACCTGCCTGCTGGTGCGATCGAAGAGGCGTACCCCCAACTCGCGCTCCAGACGCTGGATGCGCTGCGACAGCGGGGGCTGGGCCATCCCGAGACGGGCGGCGGCGCGGCCGAAGTGTGACTCTTCTGCAACAGCCACGAAGCACTCCAGGTGCCGCACCAGGTCCATGAGCAGCAACGATATCTCATCTGTATCAATTCAAGATTGATAGGGAACTTGGACATGAGTGACGAGCGGTTGCTCTCCTGCCTGGCATGACCGATACAGGCCACCGGCCCTCCGCCACTCCATCCGTCACCACCTACCGCCGCAGGCCGCGCAAGGCGCTGCGGGCCGCCGTCGCGGCGGCCGTGGCGCTCGCCGTCGTCGCAGGCGGGGCCTATGCAGCCGACCTCGGTCCCTTCGACTCCGGTCCTGACGCCCCCGATCCGGCGGCCCTGACCCAGGCGCGCGCCTTCCTCGCCGACTGGGCGGGCGGCCGCCTGCCGGAAGCGGGGGCGCGCACCACCAAACCCGGCGAGGCACAGCAGGTCCTGCGCAACTTCACCGCCGGGCTCGACATCAGCAAGCCCGCCCTGAACGCGGCAGCGGCCAAGGCGAAGCTTGCCGAGAACGGCACCGTCACCGTTCCCTTCACCGCCAAGATGCCCGTGAAGGGCCTCGGCACCTGGACGTACACATCACAGCTGCCCCTGCGCGAGCAGGACGGCCGATGGAGGGTGGACTGGCGCCTTTCGCTCGTGCACCCGCACCTGAGCGGCAGCGAGAAGTTCCGTCTGGAGCGCGACGACACCGAAGGGCCGGGCGCCGTCGACCGCGACGGCAAGGCCCTGTCGGCCGACACGCATCCCTCCCTCGCCCCCGTCCTCTCCGAGGTCGCCGTGGCGTCCGGGGCCGGACCGCACGGCGCGATCCACCTCGTCGACCGGACCTCCGGGGACGTCAGGAAGACAGAGGTCACCTTCGGCAAGAAGCCGTCCCGTCCCACCGACGAGGCGGTGCGGACCACGATCGACCCCACCTGGCAGGCCGCGGCCGAGAAGGCGCTCGCCGACGAGACCGACGGCAAGGACGCCGCGCTGGTCGCCCTGCGGGTCGACAACGGCGAGATCCTGGCCGTGGCCAACTCACCCGCCGGCTTCAACCGCGCCGTCTCCGGCACCTACGCGCCCGGCTCCACCTGGAAGATCGTGACGACCAGCGCGCTGCTGCTCAAGGGCGACGTCGCGCCGGACGACACCGTGGACTGTCCCAAGTACCTGACCGTCGGCAAGGAGTTCCACAACGTGGAGACCTCCGAGCACCGCGGCGCCAGCTTCCTGGAGGACTTCACCGAGTCGTGCAACACCGCCTTCATCAGCCTGCGCGACAAGCTCGGCGACCGTGAGATGGGCGATGTCGCGGGCAAGTACTTCGGCGTCGGCCAGGAATGGCACACCGGCGTCCCGTCGTTCGACGGCTCGGTGCCCGAGCCCCGTGACGAGACGGAGAAGGCCGCCTCGATGATCGGGCAGGGCCGGGTCCTCGCCAACCCGCTGGTCATGGCGTCCGTGACGGCGACTGCCGCATCCGGGACGTTCCGCCAGCCCACGCTCGTACGCGGCTCGAAGGACACCACGACCACCACGGACCTGCCCAAGGATGTGGTCGGCGACCTGCGGACGATGATGCGCGCCACCGTCACCGACGGCACGGCCGACCTCCTCTCCGGCCTGCCCGGCGACATCGGGGCCAAGACCGGCACGGCCGAGGTCGCCGATGACACCCCCAACAACGGCTGGCTGGTGGCCCGTCGGGGCAATGTCGCGATCGCCTGCGTCGTCGAGAAGGGAGTCACGGGCGGCCGGTCCGCGGGCCCCGTCGTGCGGAGCCTGCTGGAATCCGTCCCCGACGACGGGACGCCGCCGACGTCGTAACGCCCGGTCAGTCGTCGACGGCGTCCAGTACGTCACCGAGATCCACGAACTTGAAGTTGGTGGAAGGGCGTTCGCCGTCCCCGGGGGCGTCGTGGCCGTCCTGCACGACGAGCAGCCCGTTCGGATACCTCGCGCCCAGCGGGGCGTTCAGCGCGGCGGCGCCGTCGCACTCCTCCGAGCCGTCGGCGCCGGACGGGGCGGCGGTGACGCGGAATCCGCCCTCGTACTCGTTGGCGTCGGACACCTCGCGGTCGTAGGCGGCGAAGGTGTTGTCGCCCTGGCTGGAGGCCAGGAGGTAGCCGTCGCCGTCCTGCTCGTTCACCAGGGTCAGGCCCTCCACGTCGGCGGAGATGCGGGTGCCGCCGTAGCCCGGGTCGGCGCCCGGGGTGCACTCCTCGGTCTCTTCGTCGTACGTGCCCGGGACGCCGAACTCGCGGACCTTGTCGACGAGTTGCGGCTTGCCGGTCAGGCCGGCGGGCAGCCGCCAGATGCCGACGTCCTCCTGACCCGCGTACAGCGTGCCCGTGGCCGGGTCGACCACCATGCCCTCCACCTGCGGGAGTTCACCGGGCTCGCCGCAGGGGGACCACGAACTCCCGTTGGGCAGACGGAAGTCGGCGGGAAGGTCGATGGTGCGGATCTTGCGGTAGCCGACCGTGCCGCCGGGACCGGGCGTGAGCTCGAGCAGTGCGATGCCGGTGCGCTCGCGGCGGCTGACCAGGGCGTAGGAGCGGCCCGTGGCCTTGTCGGTCCAGGTGGCGACACCGTACGCGGTGCGCTGCTCGTCGATCTCGGCCTGCGAGGAGGAGAAGACCGGGGCGGCGGCCGGGTCCGTGACGTCGGTGAGGGGGCCGCCCGCGCGGTCGCGGTCGATGCGGTAGAAGCGCAGCCGGTCGCTGCCGCGGTCACTGGTGACGGCCAGGTCGGCCCGGCCCGATGACAGCCGCAGACCGTGCACTAGGTCGACGTTGTTGAACCGGCCGGGCGCGTGATCCGGGCCCGGAGCGGCGGGCGCGGGCACCGACTGCACCTCACGCGCGTCCAGGTCGTACACGCGCAGACCGCCCTGCTTGGCGGTGGCGATCACCAGGCTGCGCCCCGGGTCGGCGGCGTTGCGCCAGATCGCCGGGTCGTCCGCGTCGGCGTCACCGCCCGCCTCGTCGTCGTGCAGCGCGGGCGTCTCGGAACGCGGCGTGACGGCGGGCAGCGGCGAGGCGGCCAGGGCCTGGAAGGGCACGGCGGTGGCGGCAAGCGCCGCGACCGCCGTGACGAGCGCGAGCCGTGCCGGCCGGGCGCTGTGGGACGTGACCACGTGGGGGACTCCTTCATGTCGGAGAGGCAGGGGAGAGTGTGCGGCCCGTGTGTGAAGTCTTGCCCGGAGGTAATGCGTCCTGGTCGTGTGCGGGACATGAACGTGCGGCGCTGGAGCGGCACTTGGGGAATCCAGGGCAGGGGTCCGCGTCGACAGCAGGGGGATGCGTGACCCTGCGCAAATGAGAGGCATCTGATGCTTGCAACATCCCATCCACTGGGATGAATCCAGGAACGTGTGGGCATCTGCGTTTCCGACGTGCCGCTGTCCGGGTACGGTCCTGCGGGAGGTGATAGCCAGTGAGTCAGTCCCTTACAGCCGCAGGGCCAGTGGCAGAGCTCGCCCTCACCGGTGACGTCGCGCGTCCGGCCCGGCTGACGGTGACCGATCTGCTCGCCTGGCCGCAGCATCGGGTGCGGGTCAGCTTCGAGTGCGCCACGAGCGGCATGCAGCACCACCTCTTCGAGGGGCCGCTGCTGCACGACGTGCTGTCCGACGCCGGGCCGGGCTTCGACCCGGCGCGGCGCAAGGACCGGCTGCGGTTCCTGATCGCGGTGAGGGGTGCGGACGGCCATCACGGCCTGCTGTCCTGGGCCGAGATCGACCCCGACTTCGGCAGGGCCCCCGTCCTGCTCGCCGTCGGCATCGACGACACCCCGCTCGACCACGCCGGCCCGCAGCTGGTCCTGCCCCAGGACCGCTGCGGGGGCCGGCACATCAGCGGCATCCAGGCCATTCATGTGGACGGCCGTTACGCGCCCCCGACGACGAGCGCGAAGCCGTCGCCGCCTAGGGCCGATCGACGTGTACGTTCGTCGACTTGACGCGTGCGGTGACGGTGACCCCGACCGCGAGGTCCAGCTCCTCGACCGCCTCCTGGGTCACCATCGACACGAGCCGGTGCGGACCCGACTGGATCTCCACCTGGGCGACGACACCGTCGGACCGCACGGCCGTGACGATCCCCGTGAGCGCGTTGCGCACCGACGTCTGCGGCGCGTCGTCATCGGGCCCCTGGCCCTGCGCCCGCTCCACGGCGAACCGCGCGAGGCCCACGCCGTCGATCGCCCGGTTCCCCGAGCCGTCCCGCTCCATCGGGAGCCGCCCGCCGTCGGCCCACCGGCGGACGGTCTCCGAACTCACTCCCAGCAGGCGCGCGGCCTGACCAATGCTGTACGTCGGCACGGCGGAACTCTAGCCGGGCGTCGGCCGGGTGCCGCGGCAGGTCACAGCCGGGGCTCCAAGTGTGCCCACGGCGCGGCCCCTTCGAGCTGGGTGGCCAGGGCAAGGAGCGGCCCCTCGCCGCCCAGCGGGCCCACGAACTGCACGCCCAGGGGCAGACCTTGCGGCGTGCGGTAGAGCGGCACCGACATGGCCGGGCGGCCGGTGATGTTGGCGAGCTGCGTGAAGGGGTTCGGAGCCAGGTTCTCCACCACCGCCCGCCTCCACAGCCGGGTCTTGCTGAGCCGGCCCGCCATGCCCGCCTTCAGCAGCCCCGCACCGACCTTCCGCGTCAGCCACGGCGTGTCCAGCTCGCCGACGCGGACCGGCGCACGGCCCAGGGTCGGGGTGAGCAGCAGGTCGTAGCGCTCGTGGAAGGCGGCGAGGCGGCGGTTGTAGGTGTTCCAGCGGGCGTGCCTGATGGTGTACTCCGTCGCGCTCACCGCGTTGCCCGCAGCGGCGATCAGACGGGTGTCGAGTTCGAACCGGTCGTCCTCGGCGCCGGTGCGGTGCTTGATCTCCGCCATGGTCGCGGCCTCCGCCACCGCGTACATCGACATGAAATCGTCGGCCAGACGCACCCCGTCGATGTGCGGCTCGGCCTCCTCGACGTCGTGCCCGAGCCCGGTGAGCAGCTTCACGGCGAGGTCGACCGCCTCCACCGCCTCCCGGGCCACGGGGGTGCCGATGGGGGAGCGGGTGCTGACGCCGATGCGGAGCCTGCCGGGCGTGCGGCGGGCCAGTTCCGCGTACGAGGTGTCGGGGCGCGCGGCAAGGAAGGGCCCGCCTGCATCGGGGCGGGTGGTGAGCGTGTCCAGGAGGGCGGCGCTGTCGCGGACCGTACGGGAGACGACGCCGTTGCTCGCGGCGCCGAGGAGAAGCTCGGCGTGGCCGGGACCCGCGGGCACGAGGCCGCGCCCCGGCTTGAGGCCGAACAGGCCGCAGCACGCGGCGGGGATGCGGATCGAGCCGCCGCCGTCGTTCGCCCCGGCCGCGGGGACGATGCCCGCGGCCACCGCCGCGGCGGAGCCGCCGGACGAACCGCCCGGCGTGTGGGCGAGGTTCCAGGGGTTGCGGGTCGCGCCCGTGACCTCCGGCTCGGTGATGCCCTTGATGCCGAACTCGGGGACATTGGTCTGCCCGAAGATCACCAGGCCCGCCTCGAGCCAGCGCCGCACCACCTCACTGTGCTCGGCGGCCACGTCCGCCTGGGTGGCGCGCGAGCCGCGTCCGGTGGGCCGGCCCGCGTAGTCCTGCATCAAGTCCTTGATCAGGAAAGGCACTCCGGCGAGCGGCCCGGAGAGTTCCTGGGCGGCGCGCTCGCGGGCGATGTCATGCATGGGCCGGATGATCGCGTTGATCTTCGCGTTCACGGTCTCGGAACGGCTGACGGCCGCCTCCAGGAGTTCGCCCGGCGTGACCTCGCCCCGGGCCACCAACTCGGCGAGACCGACCGCGTCATGAGCCCTGTAGTCGCCGTACTCCACCGCGTACCCCCTGAGAGTTGGAACCCATGGTCCCGGGGAGCGTAGATCGTGGACGGTCCGCAGAGGAATGGGGCGGCTGCTTCCCGCCACGGGGTGGACCGCCGCCCTAGGCTTCCCCAGGCACCGACCCCGACCCCAGGAGCGCACCCCGTGTTCGACCCCGCACCCGCGTACCCGTACCCCGACGCCCACGGACCGGACGAGAAGCCCGCGCCGCATGCCCTGCTCGCGCCCGTGCTCGGGTTCCTGGGGACCTGGCACGGCCGGGGCGAGGGCGAGTACCCGACGCTCGACGGTGACTTCGTGTACGCGCAGGACGTCACCTTCAGCCACGACGGCCGCCCCTTCCTGCACTACGAGGCGCGGGCCTGGCTGCTCGACGCCGACGGCGCGCCGCTGCGTCCCTCGGCCCGGGAGAGCGGCTGGTGGCGGCTGCAGCCCGACGGCCGGGTCGAGGCGCTGATCACCCAGCCCACCGGCATCGCGGAGATCGCGGTCGGCCACGCGGCAGACGGCACCGTCGACCTCGCCACCTGCGACGTGGCCCGCACCCCCACCGCCAAGGAGGTCGAGGCCACCCGCCGCCGCTACACCCTGACCGACGACGGCACACTCACCTTCGTCCACGACCTCGCGGCGGTCGGCCGGCCGCTGCAGCACCACCTCTCCGCACACCTGAGCCGCAAGCCGTAGGGCGGGCGCGGGCGGCGCTGTGACCTACCCCATGGAAAGATCAATGTGACCAGGGGTTACCATATGAGCGCCGCCTAGCTCGAAAGATAAACCTGTGACTGTCAATGACGACTCGTTCACCAACTGGAAAAACCGCGAGGAGATCGCGGAATCGATGATCCCGATCATCGGGAAGCTGCACCGTGAGCGGGACGTGACGATCCTGCTGCACAGCCGCTCCTTGGTGAACAAGTCGGTGGTCAGCATCCTGAAGACGCACCGCTTCGCCCGGCAGATAGCCGGTGAGGAGCTCTCGGTCACCGAGACGCTGCCGTTCCTGCAGGCCCTCACCACGCTCGATCTCGGCCCGTCCCAGATCGACATCGGCATGCTCGCCGCGACGTACAAGTCTGACGACCGCGGTCTGACGGTGGAGGCGTTCACCGCCGAGGCCGTCGCCGGTGCCACGGGTGCCAACAAGATCGAGTGCCAGGAGGGCCGCGACGTCGTCCTCTACGGCTTCGGCCGTATCGGCCGCCTCGTCGCCCGCCTGCTCATCGAGAAGGCCGGTTCCGGCAACGGACTGCGGCTGCGCGCCATCGTCGTACGCGGTGGAGGCGACCAGGATCTGGTCAAGCGCGCCTCGCTGCTGCGCCGCGACTCGATCCACGGCCAGTTCCAGGGCACGATCACCGTCGACGAGGAGACCAGCACGATCCTCGCCAACGGCAACGCGATCAAGGTGATCTACGCCAACGACCCGTCCGAGGTCGACTACACGGCGTACGGCATCAAGGACGCCATCCTCATCGACAACACGGGCAAGTGGCGCGACCGCGAGGGTCTCTCCAAGCACCTGCGCCCCGGCATCGACAAGGTCGTCCTGACCGCTCCGGGCAAGGGTGACGTCCCGAACATCGTCCACGGCGTCAACCACGACACGATCAAGCCCGACGAGCAGATCCTGTCCTGCGCCTCGTGCACCACGAACGCGATCGTCCCGCCGCTGAAGGCCATGGACGACGAGTACGGCGTGCTGCGCGGCCACGTGGAGACCGTCCACTCGTTCACGAACGACCAGAACCTGCTGGACAACTACCACAAGGCCGACCGTCGCGGCCGCTCCGCGCCGCTGAACATGGTCATCACCGAGACCGGTGCGGCCTCCGCCGTGGCCAAGGCGCTGCCCGACCTCAAGGCGCCGATCACCGGCAGCTCGATCCGCGTCCCCGTCCCGGACGTCTCGATCGCCATCCTGAGCCTGCGCCTGGGCCGCGAGACCAGCCGCGACGAGGTCCTCGAGTACCTCCGCGACGTCTCGCTGCACTCGCCGCTCAAGCGTCAGATCGACTTCACCACCGCCCCCGACGCCGTCTCCATGGACTTCGTCGGCTCGCGTCACGCCTCGATCGTCGACGCCGGTGCCACCAAGGTCGACGGCGACAACGCGATCCTCTACCTCTGGTACGACAACGAGTTCGGCTACTCGTGCCAGGTCATCCGGGTCGTCCAGACCGTCTCCGGGGTGGAGTACCCGACCTACCCGGTGCCGCAGGTCTGATCCTGAGGGTTCACAAGGCCTGAAGAACGACCGATCCGGTGTCCCGCGCTGCGGGGCACCGGATCGTCGTCGTTCAGGCGGCCCGCAGGGTCCGGACGTCGACCGGCAGCCCCGTCGCGAACGACTCGTTCGCGGCGAGACCGGTGACCAGGGAGCGCGCCCCGTCCCGGGCGTCCGCCGCGCGCCCCAGCGGGTCCGTGGAGCCGGGCGACCGCTCGCCGAAGAGGTCGGCGAGCATGCGTACGTCGCCGCCGCCGTGCCCGCCCTCGCCCGTGGGCACCTTCACCTCGCGCGGCTCCTCCCAGAAGCGGCGCACCAGGAGCTGGGTGCGGCCGGCCTCGTCGCCGACCGCCGCGCCGTGCATCACCGGGCTCGCGCCGTCGATCCGTACGTCGGGGCGGGTCCAGGTGGACTCCTGGACGAGCAGCTCGACGCGTCCCTCGCTGCCGTTGAAGGCGATCCGGTAGCCCTCCCAGGGCGCGTACGCGGTGAGGTGGTACGTCAGGGTCGCGCCGGAGGCGTAGCGCACGAGCACCGCCATGTCGTCCTCGATGCTCACCCCGGGGCCGAACACGTTCTGGCCGCGGTGGTAGCCGTCCGCCGCCTCCGCGTCCAGGTAGAGGGCGGTCAGCGCGGACGAGTCGGCGAGGCGGACGGCGAAGGGGTCCCTCTCGGCGGCGGGCGACCCGTGCGCGCGGGTGTAGTCGCGGGCCAGGCCGCGCCGGTGGCCCGCCTCCGCGCCGTAGAAGAAGAGCCCGCCCTGCGCGTACACGGTCTCGGGCTCGGTGCCGAGCCACCAGTTGACCAGGTCGAAGTGGTGGGTCGCCTTGTGCACCATCAGGCCGCCGGAGTCGGCCTTGTTCCGGTGCCGGCGGCGGAAGTAGTCCGCGCCGTGCCGCAGATCGAGCAGCCACTCGAAGTGGACCGAGCCGATGTCGCCGATCGTGCCGCCCGCGAGCAGCTCGCGCACGGCCGAATGCACCGGGTTGTAGCGGTAGTTGAAGGCGACGCGGACCTCGTGGCCGGTGCGGCGCTCGGTGTCGAGGATGCGGCGGGCCCGGTCGGCGCTCGTGGTCATCGGCTTCTCGGTGACCACGTCGCAGCCCGCTTCGAGGGCGCGGACGATGTAGTGGTCGTGGAGGTGGTCGACGGTGCAGACGACGACGAGGCCGATCCGCTCGCGGCGCAGCATCTCCTCGAAGTCCTCGGCGGCGTACGCCGGTACGGGTGGCCGGCCGGGGTGGTCGGCCGCGATCCAGTCGTTGTGGACGGCCATGCGGTGCGCGTTGACGTCGCAGAAGCCGGCCAACTCGCTCCGGTCCGCGTAGGGACCTGCGAGCGCCTCGGTGAAGAGTTGGGCGCGGGCGCCGAGGCCCACCACGGCGCAGCGGCGACGGGGTACGGCGTTTTCGGGCATGCGGAATCCGTTCGGCGGGATGGATTTCGGCAGGGTGGAATTCGGCGGGACGGGTGCGGGTGGATGCCGCCTGTCGCTCCCTGAGGCTGACACTCCGGATCGCCCGCTGTCCACAGATTGATTCGTTTCATTTCTTGCTGCCGGGGGTCTTGTCCTGACAATCGCGCCGTGTCTAGGGTCGCCATCGGAGCAAGCGCTTTCTGTCGCCGTCCACCGGCTGTCCACCGGCCGTCCACTGCCGTACGAGGAGCCCCATGTCCTCCACCCCCACTCGCCTGCGGGCCGCCGTCGTCGGCACCGGCGGCATCGTCACCGGCAGCCATCTGCCCGCCCTGCGGGCCCATTCCGACCGGATCGAGCTGAGAGCCGCGGTCGATGTCGACCCCGCCCGGCTCGACGCGTTCCGCACCCGGGCCCGTGAGTCGGGCATGGACGTCGAGGGGTACGCCGACCTCGCCGCGATGCTCGACGCCGTCCGCCCCGACCTGGTCCTCATCGGCACCCCGCCGTCGCTGCACCGGGCGCAGACCGTGGCCGCGCTGACGGTGGGCGCCTGGGTGCTGTGCGAGAAGCCGCTGTGCCTCTCGCTCGCCGAGTACGACGAGATCGCCGCCGCCGAGGAGGCATCGGGAACGTACGCATCCGTGGTCTTCCAGCACCGCTACGGCTCGGGCGCCGTCCACGCCCGCCAGTTGATCGCGGGCGGCGCGCTCGGCGCACCGCGGGTCGCGCACTGCCAGACCACCTGGCACCGCGACGGCGACTACTACGCGGTGCCGTGGCGCGGCCGCTGGGAGAGCGAGGGCGGCGGCCCGACCATGGGGCACGGCATCCACCAGTACGACCTGCTCCTTCATCTCCTCGGCGACTGGACCGAGATACGCGCCATGGCGGCCCGCCTGGTCCACGCCACCGAGAGCGAGGACGTCTCGACCGCCCTCGTGCGGTTCGAGAGCGGCGCGCTCGCCACCGTCGTCAACAGCGTCCTCTCGCCGGACGAGGTCAGCCGCATCCGCGTCGACTGCGCCGACGCGACGGTCGAACTCACCCATCTGTACGGGCACTCCAACGACGACTGGGTGTACACCCCGGCCCCGCACGTCGACGCCGCGCGGGCCACCGCCTGGCGCACCCCCGCCGCCGATGTGCCGAGCTCTCACGCCGCCCAGCTGGGCGTGCTTCTCGACGCGTACGAGAAGGGCGTACGGCCACCGGGCAGCGGACCGGACGCCCGGCGCACCCTCGAATTCGCCGCCGCGCTCTACAAGTCGGCGTTCACCGGACGGCCGGTGCACGCGGGCGAGATCGCCGCCGATGACCCCTACTACACGGCCATGCACGGCGGCCACCCCGACTGGAGCCCCCAGCGATGACGATTCAGGTCACCCACACCCACGGCGAGCGGATCACAGTCAGGGCACGCGGCGTCGAACTGCTCAGTTACGTCTACGCTCCCGACCCGGACGCCTTCGAGGCCCGCAAGCCCTACATCCACCCCCTGCGCACCCTCGCCGGGCACCAGGTCTCCGGGTACCGCCCGAACGACCACCGCTGGCACAAGGGCCTGCAGATGACCGCGAGCCATCTGTCGGGACAGAACTTCTGGGGCGGCAACTGCTATGTCCACGGCGAGGGTTATCTTCCGCTGCCGGACCGGGTCGGATCCATGCGGCACGACGGCTTCGCCGTCCTCGACGTCGAGGCGGACCGGCTGCGCCTTGCCGAGGACCTCACCTGGATCGAGAACGGCGGCAAGGAATGGGCCAGGGAGCGCCGCGGCATCACCGTCCACTCCGTCGACGAGGAAGCCGGTTAGTACGCGGTGGACTGGTCGATCCGGCTGACCAACACCCGAGGAGAACCACTGCACTTCGGCTCGCCGACCACGGCAGGTCGTGAGCTGGCCGGATACACGGGCCTGCAGTGGCGCGGACCGCGCGACTTCACCGGCGGCGCGGTCTTCGGCCCCGGCGACGAGAAGGACGCGGGCGAGCTGATGGGCACCCAGGGACCCTGGCTCGCCTTCACCGCCGAGCACGACGACGTCGACGCGCACTCCACGCTCGTCTTCGCGCATGCCCCCGAGAACCTTGACGCGACGAGCGCGATCCACGACTCGCACTGGTTCGTACGCTCCGAACCCATCCCCACCGTCGCGTTCTCCTGGGCATTCTTCGAGGAGTTCGAGCTGGCCCCCGGCGCGTCCTTCGACTACCGCTACCGCGTCGTGGTCGCGGACGGCGCCTGGGACCGCGACCACGTCTCAACGCACCTGAAGGGACTGACATGGTGAGCCTCCCGCACCCGCTGCCCGGAGCCGTCGGACTCTCGCACCTCACCGCCTACGACTGGGAGGCCGCCGACGGCGTCTGCGGCGGCAGCCCCCATCTGCACCTGGTGTGCACGGAGGCGTATGTCGTCACCGGCGGCCGCGGCGCCGTCCAGACGCTCAGCCCCGACGGCTACCGCGACGTCCCCCTGGAGGCGGGCTCGGTCGCCTGGTTCACGCCCGGCACCGTGCACCGCATGGTGCAGGGCGGGGAGCTGCGGATCACCGTGCTGATGCAGAACAGCGGCCTGCCCGAGGCCGGGGACGCGGTCTTCACCTTCCCGCCCGACGTGCTCGCCGACCCCGAGCGGTACGCCGCGGCGGCGCGGCTCCCCGCGAAGTCCGGCCCGGAGGCGGAGGCCGCCGCACGCAAACGCCGCGATCTGGCCGTCGAGGGATATCTGCCGCTGCGCGAGGCGCTCAGGGCCGGCGACAACGGCCCCTACCTGGAATTCCAGCAGGCGGCGGCCCGCCTGGTCCGGGACAAGGTCCCCACGTGGCGTGAGCTGTGGCGGGTGGGCGCGCTGGCCACGGCCGAGCGCACCGGCGCGCAGCTCGACGCGCTGGAGGCGGGCAGCCCCGGCTACCTCGCCGCATCGGGCTCGTACGACACCGCTCCTTCGCGGCGCGGCGGATACGGCATGTGCGGCCGCCGCGACGAGTACGAACTGCCGGGCATCACGCTCCCGTACCACGGCGAGTAACCGACCCCTCCCCAAGAAGCGCGCGTCAAGAAACCAGAGAGGAGAGGCGTCATCGGCATGCCCGGAAACAGGACGAAGTGGTCCTGCGCGACGGTCGCGGTGCTCACGCTCAGTGCACTGCTCACCGGCTACGGCGGCTCGGACGAATCGAGCGGCGGCGGCCGGACCGTGCTGCGCTACACGTGGTGGGGCACCCCTGACCGGGCGGCCCGCACCCAGGAAGCCGTCGCACTGTTCGAGAAGGAGCACCCCGGAGTCGAGGTGCAGACCTCCTTCGCCGGATACGAGGCGTACAAACAGAAGCTCGCAACGCAGGCGGCCGGCGGCGACGCCCCCGACGTGATGCAGCTCGACTACCGGCAGATCGACCAGTACGCGTCCGGCGGCGTCCTCCTCGACCTCGGCGAGCAGCGCAAGGCCCTGCGCACCGACGACGTCGACCCGGACGTACGGGAAGTGCCCCGAAGGGGCGCGAGGAACTGCGCGACCAGCCACGACGGACTCGCGGACGAATACCGCACTCCCCGCGGAGCGCCTAGTAACCGCCGATCGGCGCCGCGGCGTGGCTGACCGGCACGGTGTGGGTGATCCAGGAGGGGCCGACGAGGAGGTGGAGCAGGAAGGAGGTGGGTTCCGGGAGGTAGTTGGGGACGCCGTCGCGCAGCGCGAGGCCGCTCTGGAGGTGGGTGCTGGGGGCGATGGCCAGGGTGCTGCCCGCGAAGGGGGCGACGATGGGGCGGTGCACATGCCCCGCCAGAACGCGGGCGACATTCCCGTGCCGGGCGAGCACCCGACCGAGCTCCTCGCCGTCGTCGAGACGCATCCCGTCGAGGAACGGGATGCCGATCGCGATCGGCGGATGGTGCAGGCAGACGACGGCCGGAGTCGACGGCCGGCGGGCCAGGGCCCCGTCGAGCCAGTCCAGTTGCGCGGCTCCGAGACGCCCGCCTCCTGAGTGGGGCACCTTCGAGTTCAGGACGACGAGCGTGAACGCGGGGAAGTCCACGCTGTAGTGGGCCTGTTTGCCCTCACCGACGAAGCGCGTTCCGGCGAACTCGTCGAGCAGCGCATCGGGTTCGTCGTGATTGCCTGCCACCAGGTGCAGGGGGAGGGGAAACCGGCGGATCACTTCGTGGAGGGTCCGGTACTCCTCCGGACTGCCGTGATCCACCAGATCGCCGGTGATCACCACGCAGTCCGGGCGGGGGTCGAGCGCGAGGACCCGGCCGAGCGCCCGGTCGAGGCCCCTGGCGGGATCACCCGCCAGGGGGCCGGTCGTGAGATGCGGATCGCTGAGATGCGCGATGGCTGTCGTCATCCTCGAACGTTCCAACACCCTTGAGGGGAAGGTCAATCCGTGAATGCCGGCGCGAGTACGTCCTCGCACCACTGACGGAAGGTCGTGGGCGCGTTCTCGGGAGTGCTCGGCGCGGTTGCACCGTAGTAGCCCTGGTCGTTCAGGGAATCCGTCATGTCGGCAAGGCCCTGCGCCCAGGCCTCGCTCGCCCCGAAGCGCATCATCGTCGCCTTGTAGTCCGCGCCGGTGGTCTGCTGCGCGCGCACCGGACAGCCGATGACCTCGGCGACGACCTGCGCCATGGCCTCGGGGGAGAGGTCGTCGGGTCCGACCAGGGGGACGTCGGCCTGCCCGGTCCAGGAGGTGTCGAGCAGCAGCCGGACCGCCGTGGCGGCTATGTCGCGGGTGGCGCAGGTGCGCAGGACGCGGTCCGGAGCCAGCGCCAGGCGGAGCGTTCCCGTCGCGCGGACCGAATCGGCCTGGCCCAGCAGGTTCTCCATCAGGAACGGCGGGCACAGCGCCCGGTAGTGCGCCCCCATCGCGGAGATCGCCTCGTCCGCGGCGAGCGACGCCGAGATCTGCCCGGCGTTCTTCGCCACTCTGCGGCCCAGGGTCGAGACGCCGACGACCCGAGCGACACCCTGCTGCCCGGTCACCTCGCGCAGCGGCTCGGTGAAGTCGCGGAAGTGGCCCTCGACACTGGCGGCCCCAGGCGTCGGGGGCACCAGCCAGAACAGGCGGTCGGCGCCCGCGCACGCCTCCTTCAGGACGGCCGGGTCGGCATGCGATCCCCGTACGACGTCGACGCGCTCGCGCGCCCGCTCAGAGAGACGGGCGGGGTCGCGGGCGATCACCCGGATCGGCGGGGTGCCGTCGGGGGCGTCGAGGAGACGGTCGAGGACCTGGCGGCCGATCTGCCCGGTCGGGGTGGTGATGACGATCATGAACAACTCCCATAGGGGTAAGTCGAGTTGGCGATGGCAGGTGGTGTTTGAGGAGGCTTCGGCGGGTGCTTCGCCGGATGTCGTCGAGCCTGCTGCGTCGCGCGCCCGAACTGAAGGACCGATCAGCTCCCGCTTGTTACCCTCAGGGCAATACCGACCGGAGGGGGAGAGCGTGGAGTCCCGCCCGCTGAGCTACTTCGTCGCCGTCGCCGAGGAGCTCAACTTCGCCCGCGCCGCAGAGCGCCTCGGCATCTCCCCGCCGCCCCTGTCCCGCGCGATCCGCCGGCTTGAGGCGGACCTTGGCGTCACCCTCCTCGAGCGGACCACCCACAGCGTGACGCTGACCCCGGCCGGGACGGTGCTGCTCGCCGAGGCGAGGACCGCCCTCGACGCCCTGCGGGCCGCCGCCCGCCGGGCCCAGCGCGCGGCCTCCCCGGAGCCGAAGCTGGTCCTGGCCGTCAAGGCGGACGGGGACGCGGGACTCCTGGAGCCGATCCTGGCGCGGCACGCCGCCGATCCCGCGGCCGTGCCCGTCGCCGTCCGGCTGTGCGCCTGGCACGAACAGCCGCGGCTCCTGCGCCAGGGGGAAGCCGATGTGGCCCTGGTGCACGAGCCCTTCGACCGCACCGGCCTGGACAGCGAGGCGCTGGTCGCCGAACCGCGTGTCGTGGCACTCGCCGCCACGCACCCGCTCGCCGGCAAGGACCAGGTGGCGCTCGCCGATCTCGGCCTGCGCCCCGGCGATGTGCACCGCTTCATCGACGAGACCCGCGGCCGGGGCCACGACCTCGCCCAACTCCTCGCGCTCGTCGGCCTCGGCGACGTCACCCCCTTGTTCCCCGTCTCGGTGGCCGACCGCTACCCGCGCCCCGGTGTCGTCTACCGGCCGGTCACGGACGCACCGCCCGCGGTCCTCGCCGTCGCCTGGCCGCAGCAGTCCCGCTCGACGGACGTGGCGGCACTCGTCCGCGCCGCCACGTCCCTGGCGGAGGCGGGCCAAGGGTGAGTGCGGCAGCGCCGGCGGGCCTGCGCGGGACCCTCCCTTGTCATGACCGCTGCGGTATAACCGGCGCATGATCTACCACGCCGTGCCGCTCAGCGAGTGGAGCGCCAAGACCGACCGCCCGTACGCACCCGCCTCGCTCGCGGAGGAAGGGTTCGTCCACTGCTCCCCTGACGAGGAGACAACTCTGGCCGTCGTCAACGCCTTCTACCGGAGCGCGCCGCGGCCGCTGCTGGTGCTGTGTCTCGACGAGGACCGTCTCGCCGCCCGGGTGGAACACGAGGCGGCGGCCCCCGCCCCGCCGCCCGGTGTCGCCGAACGCACCCTGTTTCCCCATGTGTTCGGGCCCGTCAACCGTGACGCCGTCGAGCGGATCCTGGAGGTCGAGTGGGACGAGGAGGGCTTGGCCAGGGGATTGAAGCAGGCGAGCTGACACACGCGGCGAGACCCCGCCGACGGTCAGCGGGCAAGCAGGTCCCGCAAGGCCTTGGCGATGTCGGCGGGCGCCTCCTCCGCCATGAAGTGACCGCACGAGACGGTGGAGTGGCGCAGGTCGGCCGCCCACGCTCCCCACAGCGCCGCCGCCTCGAAGCCGAGTGCGGCGCCCCAGTCCTGCTGGAGGACCGTCACGGGCATGGTCAGCCGGTTGCCCGCCGCGCGGTCCGCCCGGTCGTGGTCGACGTCGATGCCCGCGGAAGCGCGGTAGTCCGCGACGATGGACGGCATGGCATCGCGGCAGGCCCGCAGATAGGCGGCGCGGATCTCGCCAGGGACGGCCTCGGGGTCATGGGCCCACACGTCGAGGAAGTGACCGAAGAACTCGTCCGCGCAGGCGGCGATCATCTTCTCGGGCAGTCCCGGCGGCTGGGCCATGAGGTACAGGTGAAAGCCGACGGCCGCGGTCGTGCCGTGCAGGGCCTCCCACATGTCGAGGGTGGGCAGTACGTCGAGGCAGGCCAGATGGGTGATCACGTCCGGATGGTCGAGCCCCGCACGGAAGGCCACCAGCGCTCCCCGGTCGTGCCCGGCCAGCGCGAAACGGTCGTGCCCGAGGCTCTTGGCCAGGGCGACGATGTCGCGTGCCATGGTCCGCTTGGAGTAGGTGTCGGGGCTCTCCGCCACGGGTTTGTCGCTGTCGCCGTAGCCGCGCAGGTCGGGGCAGACGACGGTGTGGTCGGCCGCGAGGTCGGCGGCGACATGGCGCCACATCAGGTGCGTCTGGGGGAAACCGTGCAGCAGGACGACCGGCGGGCCCGAGCCGCCGACGGCCGCGGTCAGGGTGACGCCGTCGGCCACCGGCACGCGGTGGCGGTCGAATCCGTCGATGGTGGGTTCCATGGCTGCGCTCATTTCGGTGCGGAGGGGTTTCGCAGGTCGGCGTCCCGGATTCGGCCGGCGGTCGTCGCCGGGCCCGCGTCTCGGTCACGCGATGCGTCAAGCCTGCGGGCCCCCGATGAGCAGCCGATGAACGCGCTGTACGTTGAAGCCGGCGGGCCGAGGCCGTGCGGGTCGTGTCGGATGCCGTGCGGCGCACCCGTGCCGGGATCGCCGACCCTGACCGGCCCACCGGATCGTTCCTCTTTCCTCGGGCCGACCGGCGTCGGTAGGACCGAGCCGGCCACGGCGCTCGCCGGCTTCCTCTGCGGCGTCGAGCGGGCCAGGGTCCGTATCGACATGAGCGGGTACGGCGAGAAGCACAGCGTGGGACGGAAGGGCGGGCGGGACGTGCACGTGGACTTCGGGGTGCTCGGCCCCGTCGCTGCCTGGGACGAGGACGGCGTGGCCGTCCCGCTCAAGGGGCCGAGGCACCGGGCGGTCCTCGCCCGGCTCATCGTGGCCCGCAGGCGCGTCGTCCCGGTCGCGCGCCTGGTGGAAGACCTGTGGGAGGAGCCCCCTGCGGACGCCGTCGGCACGATCAGGACGTTCGTCGCCGGTCTGCGCCGCGCGATCGAGCCGGACAGGCCGCCCCGGGCGCCGGCCCGCCTGCTCGTCACCGAGGGACCGGGATACGCGCTGCGGGCGGCCCCCGATGACATCGACGCCTGGCGGTTTGAGAAAGACGTCGAGTCCGCCGCCGAACTCCCGCCGGGGCGGCTCGTGGTCCGGCTCACCGACGCGCTCGCGACCTGGCGCGGTCCCGCCTACGCCGACTTCGCGGATGAGCCGTGGGCCCGCGCAGAGCGCTCCCGGCTCACCGAACTGCGCCTGCACGCCGTCGAGCGCCGCGCCGAGGGCAGGATCGCCCTTGGCGCGGCCGCCGAGGCGGTGCCGGACCTCGACGCCCATGTCGCCGACCACCCGTGGCGCGAAGACGCCTGGCATCTGCTCGCGACCGCCCTGTACCGGTCGGGACGCCAGGCCGACGCGCTGTCCGTGGTCCGCCGCGCACGGCGGATGCTCGGCGAACACCTCGGGGTGGACCCGGGCCCGCGGCTGCGCCGCCTCGAAGCGGACATGCTGCGCCAGGAGGACCATCTGGACCCGGGCCCCGGCGGAACGGCGGCCCAGGTCTGGGCCCAGGCGGCAGCGGCGTACGAGAACGCGGTGCCCTCGCGGGCCCGCGCCCGCCTGGAGTCCACGGCCGGTCTGATGCGCGACCTGGCGGTGACCGGAGGCGGCGGCTTGGAGGCCGCGCGGCGCCACCGGGTCGCGGCCGTGGCCGCCGCGGAGCAACTGGGCGACCCGGAACTGACGGCGCGCGTCATCGGCATCTACGACGTGCCCGCGATCTGGACGCGGTCGGACGACCCCGAACAGGCCGCATGGCTGGTGGGCGCCGCCGAACGCACCTTGCGGCTCCTTCCGGCCGGACGGCACGACGCGGTACGCGGACGGCTGCTAGCCACGGTCGCCGTCGAGTCCCGCGGCACGCTCCCCGGCGAGCAGAGCGCGTCGGGCACCCACTCGCGCGCCCTGCAGGCCGCACGGCAGTCGGAGCGGATCGCACGGGACCTGGGCGACGCGTCACTGCTTGCCTTCGCGTTGAACGGCGTATTCATGCAGACGTTCCAGCGGGCGGGCCTCGCCGCACGGCGCGATGCGATCGGCGCCGAGTTGGTGTCCCTGTCCGAACAGAACAACCTCGTGACCTACGAGGTGCTCGGCCACCTCATCCGGCTGCAGGCGCGCTCCGCGCTCGCCGACTTCGCCGGGGCCGACCGGCACGCGGAAGCGGCGGACCGGCTGTCCCAGCGGCACGAACTGCCCCTCGTCGCCGTCTTCACGACGTGGTACCGGGCGCTGCGCACGTCCCTGACAGCGCCCCTTCCGACGGCGGAGTCCGCGTACGAAGCGGCCGCCGCGACCCTGGAAGGCGCGGGGATGCCGGGGCTGCGGCACGGCCTGCCGCCGCTGGCCCGGCTGAGTCTCTACGTCCGCCACGACGCGACGTCCAGGATCGACGCCGCCGCGATGGACCGGGAGCTCGACTGGGGCCCCTACGAACCCTGGGTGCGCCCCCTCCTGCTCGTGTCCCGCGGCGACGACGCGGGCGCCCGTGCCGCGCTCCGGGACATCCCCGCACCGCCGCGCGACCTGCTGTTCGAGGCGCTCTGGTGCGTCGTGGCACGGGCCGCCGTCCTCGTGGGCGACCACGCGGTGATGCGCCGCGCCCATACGCAGCTGGAGCCGGCGTCCGCCGAACTGGCGGGCGCCGGCAGCGGATTGATCAGCTGCGGCCCGGTCTCCCGGCACCTGGACGAGCTGGCCTCGGCCCTCGCACGCGCATAGCGGCGACGTCACGGACCCGACGGTTCACCGGGCCGCGTCCAGCTCCGCGCGCAGCCCGTGGAACACCTTGGGCCGGTTCGCGCACACCACGCCGACGAGCCGGCCCCCGTCCCGGTACGCCCGCACCGCGAAGTCGAGACGTCCGGGTGCCGTGGGGTCCCCGTCGACCTCCAGGGTGTCGGCGTCCTGCGGCGCACCGGCGACCTGGAGGTTGTTGCCGTACTGCTGGGTCCAGAAACACGGCTTCGGTGCGTACGGATCGGGCGAGCCGAGCAGGCTGCGGGCGACCGCGGCGCCCTGTTCCTGGGCGTGGAACCAGTGCTCGAACCGGCACAGTTGCCCCTCAGGCCCGTAGGGTCCGCGGGCCACGTCCCCGGCCGCGTGGACGTCGGGCGCCGAGGTCCGGCCGTGGGCGTCGACGACGATGCCGTCGTCGACCTTCAGTCCCGCACGCTCGGCAAGCGCCGTCTCGGGGACCATGCCGACGGCGACGACGACCGTGTCCGCCGTCAGCGTGCCGCCCGCGTCGTCGGTGGCGACGACCCGCCCGTCCCGCCGCTCGAAGCGCTCGAGCCGCACGCCGGTGCGGATCTCCACGCCCTCGGACCGGTGCAGGCGGGCGACCGCATCGGCGACCGCACCGGGCAGCACGCGGCCGAGCGGCCGCGGCTCGGACTCGACGACCGTCACGTCACAGCCGAGCCCGCGGGCGGTGGCCGCGACCTCGAGACCGATGAGACCGGCCCCGACCACCAGCACCCTGCCGCCCGCGGACAGCGTGCCGCGCAGCGCGTCGGCCTCGGCGAGGCTGCGCAGTTGGTGGACGCCGGGCAGGCCGTCGGTTCCCGGAAGGCCGCGGGGGCGGCCGCCTGTGGCGAGCAGCAGCCGCTCGTAGGGGAGGACCGTTCCGTCGGCGAGGAGCACGGTCCGCCCGGCCACGCCCACCTCGGTGACCGCCGTGCCGGTGCGCACGTCGACGCGCTGCTCCGCCCAGCTGTCCGCGGGACGCAGCAGCGTACGGGCGGGCGGCAGCGCCCCGGAGAGGACCTCCTTGGACAACGGCGGTCTGCGGTAGGGGAGTTCGGGTTCGTCGCCGACCAGGGTGAGCTCGCCCGCGTACCCTTCGGCGCGCAGCGTGAGCGCGGCGGTGGCTCCCGTGATGCCCGCGCCGACGATGACGACAGGGCCGGTCAGCGGGGCAGGGGCGGTGGTGGCCACGGGCTCTCCAAGGGGTCGAAGTCGATCTGTGCTTGATCGCATGATGGGCAACGGTAACCGCCCGCGCGGGCCGCTCCCGAGGCCCGCCACTGGGGCAAGGTGACCGGCAGACGTCAGTTTTTGCGACGCCTCTTTCGAATCGACGGCGACCGGGACCGCGTCCGCCCTACGATCGCCCGCATGCCCCTTCAGCGCACGCCCGTTCAGCGCACGCCCCTCCAGCGCATGCTCCTTCACCGCATGCTGCGGACCGTCATGGTCCTCGCCGTGGCCGTCGCCGCCGCCCTCGTCGGGACGGTCGGGGTCGGCACGACCACGGCGCGGGCCGAGGAAGGAAAGCCGTCCCAGGGGCGGCAGTTGCTCTTCTTCAATCACGCCTACGGAGTGCTCGACCGGGAGACCGCGGATGCCATCGAGCACTCCGCCTATCTGCGGGAGTTCGCCGACTTCCAGGTCCGCACCACCACCGGCTCCGACGGACAGACCTGGACCGGGCGCTATCTGATGGGCCGCGAGACCTACTTCGAACTGTTCGGCGTCGGTGATCTGCCGGGCCAGGACGGCGCCTTCGGTTCCGCGGGGATGGGCGTATCGACCGAGCGGGCGGGTGACGGGGCGAAGGTCATCGAGCGGCTGCGGGACCTTGGGGTGACCGAGCCGGTCGAGTTCCAGCAGACGCGCGACTTCGGCGACGGCGCCCCGGTGCCGTGGTACGACGCCGTGCTCACCACGGACCGGTACGACTCCTTCGGCGCCTGGGCGATGGAGTACCGGCCGGAGTACTTCGCTGACCCGCGCAGCAAGACCGAACCGCCCAACTACCCCGGTGACGTGGGCCGCGAGCGCTATCTGCCCGACGACTACCGCGACCACGCGATGCGCGACGTCACCTCGGTCCGCCTCGCCGCATCCGCACGCGACGTGGACAACACGGTGCCGCTGCTGCGCGCCGGCGGGTTCGCCGTCCGAGAGGTGGGCGACGGCGCCGTCGCGACGCGGGGCGGCGTCACGGTCCGGCTCGACGCCGCGCCGCGCGACCAAGCGGGCCTGCGGCAGGTCACGTTCGCGCTCAACGGGCCCGTGGGGTACCGACACGAGGAGCGGATCGGCCGGTCGACCCTCGTCGTGGGCCCGGGGATCGGCGCCGTGTGGAATTTCGACGCGCCGAAGTAGCCGCGCGGGAGCGGGTACGGGTGCAGGGGGGAGGGGCGGGCATGCTGCGGGTGTACTTCACCACCGAGGACCTTGCGCGGGTGCGGGTAGCCTCGGGGCCCGACTACCTCTGGGAGATCAGCAACAGCGTACAAACCCTCCAACGACGTGATGGATCACGGGTGTTCGGTGCATGGCGGCGCTGGGCGGGGCCGCGTCTCTCGGACAGCTGCCGGCTTCTCCCGCCCCTGCTGCCGCCGTACGGCAACTCGCCGGACTTCCTCACCCCCACCCACGGCGACTGCGCCACCCTCCAGGCGGCCGTCGACACCCTGGTGCGCACACCCCGGCCGCGACTGCGCACCGACCTGACGCGGGTGGCCGCGTCGCGTCGACTCCCGGGCTGGACGGAGTCGTTGGCCGGGGGAGACGGCGAGGCCCTGCGGAGGCTGGGGGAGGCCCTCCACACGTACCACCTGGAGGCGCTCGCGCCCTTCTGGCCGCGCATCCACGCCCATATCGACGCCGACCGCATCGTGCGTCTGCACAGTCTCCTCGACGGCGGCACCGACGGCCTGCTCGCCGGTCTCGGCCCCCAACTCCGCTGGAATCCACCGGTGTTGGAGGTGGACTACCCCGTGGACCATGAGCTGCGCCTGGACGGCCGTGGTCTCACCCTCCAGCCCTCGTTCTTCTGCTGGCCCACGCCCGTCACGCTCGCCGACGGCGAACTGCCGCCGTCCTGGTGTACCCCATCGACCACGCGATGGACTGGACCCGCCCCGCGCGACCCGACCGCAGGGACGACGACGCTCTGGGCGCGCTCATCGGGCACACCCGAGCCGCCGTACTCAAAGCGGTCCGCACCGGCTCTTCCACGGTCGAGCTCGCCCGCCTCCTGGCAGTCACCCACCCCGCCATCAGCCAGCACATGAAGGTGCTGCGCGGGGCGGGCCTCGTGACCACGGTGCGCAGGGCCGGACGGTCGTTCCACGTCGCGACCGCGGAAGGACGTGCGCTGCTGCGCAGTTGTGAGCGCGGCGGGTCGTAAGCCTCAGCTTTCATTCCTTGTGGATGGCGTGAGCATGCCAGGACGCTTGCCGGGTTGTTGCACACGCGTCCCCCACCGCGTGATGTCCCGACAGAGCGCCCTGCGCGGCGTGTTGCCGCACCGCCGAGGCGGCGCGGGCCGCGCGGGTGCCCGCGCACGGGCGGGGGACGCATCGACGATCCGATGAAGGAGTGGCGATGCGTACTCCCCGCACCCGCACCCGCACCCGCACCTGTACCCGCACCCGCACCCGCCCGCTCACCCTCACCCGAACCGCGGTCGCGGCCGCCTCACTCGGTCTCGCCCTCGCCGGCACCCTGTCCGCCCTGCCCGGCCGGGCCCAGGCCGCCGTGCCCCACGCGGCAGCGGCGGAATCCTCCGGGCACGGCCTGAAGTCGTTCCAGGAGCGGCACGGGCTGCCCCGCACCGTGTGGTCGACGGCGCGACCGCCAGAGCCCTGCACCGCGCATCCGATGCCGAACTGCTGCGGACCTTCCGGACCGCGGCCGACCTCGGCCCGGAGGAACTCGCCAACGCACGCACCGTCATCGGTGTCGGCAAGGGCGCCGGAATCCCCGAACAGGGCCAGGTCATCGCGCTGATGACCGCGATGCAGGAGTCGAAGTTCGTCAACTACCTCACGCCGGTGGACCACGACTCCCTGGGGATCTTCCAGCAGCGTCCCAGCACCGGCTGGGGCACTCCCGAGCAGATCACCGACGTACCCACCTCGTCCAAGTCCTTCTACGGAGTGGCGCTCTTCGGCAGCAATCCGGGACTGATCCAGATCGACGGCTGGCAGACGATGCCGCCCGGCGACGTCTGCCAGGCCGTCCAGGTCTCGGCCTTCCCCGACCGCTATGCGCAGTGGGAGCAGTTCGCCCGCGACCTGCTTGCCCAAGAAGGCCCATCGGTCCCGCCGATCCCGTGACCGGCGGACGTCGGTCCCTCCACCACCCCTCACCCCAGGAGCCCGTATGCGCAAGAGACTTGTCGCCTCGGCGATCGCCGTTGCCGCGATCGGAGCCCTCGTCAGCCCCGCCGCGGCGTACGCGGAACCCGCACACCCCAACGCCGTGTCGGTGCTCCAGCACGGCTCGAAGGCCGGGACCGCGGTCGTCAGCGGACGCAACGAGCCGGGCACCCGCCTGAGCGTCGGCGGCGTCGACACCGCGAGCGCGCACACCCTCCCGGTCGACTACCAGGTCCAGGAGACCGGCTACTGGTGCGGCCCCGCCGCCACCCGCATCGCGCTCTCCGCGCGCGTCGCCCCGCCGAGCCAGGGCGACCTTGCCGCGCAGCTCGGCACCACCGAGGCCGGCACCGATCACATCAGCCAGGTGACGGGCGTGCTCAACGCCAACCTCGGCACCGGCTGGTACGAGACCAAGGAGATGCCGAACGACCCACCCACGCAGGCTCAGAAGGACCTGCTGTGGAACGACATCGTGCTGGACATCGACAACAACTACCCGCTGGTGGCCAACATCGTCGCCCCGCCCGGCAACCAGCCGCCCGGCTATCCCCCGGACCAGACGATCTACCACTACTTCACGGTCATCGGCTACGACGACGCGAACCGCACCGTCCTCATCGCCGACCCCGCCTCCTTCGGCGGCAACCAGATCTACTGGCTCTCCTTCGATCAGCTCGCCACCTTGATCCCGCCGAAGGGTTACGCCGCCTGACCGTCGGGCCGCCCGGTGCTCCCCCCCTCGGCACTGGGCGGTCCGACATGCGCGGGGCGGCGGCCAGCAGGTTTTACGCGGCTGTAGAAGGGTGGCTAGGGTGCGGGCAATGTTCTGCGACAGCGTTGTCTGCGGGAGGCATCTTGAGTGACATGCCGTGCTCTACGAGACGTCACGCGAGAACCGCGAGCACCGCGAGAACCGCGAGAACCGCGTGAGCCGCCCGGCCAGGGAGGTCGCCGCCCGCTTCGAGCGCGTCGCGGAGACGCTGCCCGCGGGCCGCAGGGCCGTCACCATGGTGGACATCGCCGACCGGTCGGTGGGCCGCCTCGACTACCAGATCTGCCATCCGTGCAGGCTCGGCTACATCGGCAACATCGCCGTCGCCACCCACTGGCAGGGCCAGGGCCTGGGCCGCCAGGCCTTGCACACGGCCCTGGCCGGCTGCGCGGACTACTCCTGGTCCACCTCACGGCAGTCGTCCGAGGGGCGGCGCTTCTTCGCCGCCATAGAGGACGAGACGGAGACCGCCTTCCCGCCCAGTGGGGTGCGGTGCCCGCACATGGCGCCCTGAAGCAGCTCCAAGACGGCCGCTTTGCATGACCATACGCGATGATGCATACTCTTCCTATGTCTAAGGTCCTCACCTCCCTTCCCGCCGGCGAGCGCGTCGGCATCGCCTTCTCGGGCGGCCTCGACACCTCGGTCGCGGTCGCGTGGATGCGCGACAAGGGCGCCGTCCCGTGCACCTACACCGCCGACATCGGCCAGTACGACGAGCCCGACATCGCCTCGGTGCCCGGCCGCGCGAAGGCCTACGGTGCCGAGATCGCGCGCCTGGTCGACTGCCGTGCGGCGCTGGTCGAGGAGGGCCTTGCCGCGCTCACCTGCGGGGCGTTCCACATCCGCTCGGGCGGGCGTGCCTACTTCAACACCACGCCGCTCGGCCGTGCCGTCACCGGCACCCTGCTGGTCCGGGCGATGCTCGAGGACAACGTCCAGATCTGGGGCGACGGTTCGACCTTCAAGGGCAACGACATCGAGCGGTTCTACCGCTATGGCCTGCTCGCCAACCCGCACCTGCGGATCTACAAGCCCTGGCTCGACGCGGACTTCGTGACCGAGCTCGGCGGCCGCAAGGAAATGTCGGAGTGGCTCGTCGCGCACGACCTGCCCTACCGCGACAGCACGGAGAAGGCGTACTCCACCGACGCCAACATCTGGGGCGCCACCCACGAGGCGAAGATCCTCGAGCACCTCAACACGGGTGTCGAGACCGTCGAGCCGATCATGGGCGTGAAGTTCTGGGACCCGTCGGTCGAGATCGCCACCGAGGACGTGACCATCGGCTTCGACCAGGGCCGCCCGGTGACGATCAACGGCAAGGAGTTCGCCTCCGCCGTCGACCTGGTGATGGAGGCCAACGCCATCGGCGGCCGCCACGGCATGGGCATGTCGGACCAGATCGAGAACCGGATCATCGAGGCCAAGAGCCGCGGCATCTACGAGGCACCCGGCATGGCCCTGCTGCACGCCGCGTACGAGCGTCTGGTCAACGCGATCCACAACGAGGACACCCTCGCCCAGTACCACAACGAGGGCCGGCGCCTGGGCCGTCTCATGTACGAGGGCCGCTGGCTCGACCCGCAGGCGCTGATGGTCCGCGAGTCGATCCAGCGCTGGGTCGGCACGGCCGTCACCGGCGAGGTCACGCTGCGGCTGCGGCGCGGCGAGGACTACTCGATCCTCGACACCACGGGCCCGGCGTTCAGCTACCACCCGGACAAGCTGTCCATGGAGCGCACCGAGGACTCGGCGTTCGGCCCGGTGGACCGGATCGGCCAGCTCACCATGCGCAACCTCGACATCGCCGACTCGCGCGCCAAGCTGGAGCAGTACGCGGGCCTCGGCCTGATCGGCACCGGCAGCCCCGCCATCGGTGCCGCGCAGGCGGCCGCGACCGGCCTGATCGGCACCATGCCGGAGGGCGGCGCCGAGGCCATCGCCTCCCGCGGCGAGGTCTCCGAGGACGACGCGATGCTGGACCGCGCCGCGATGGAGTCCGGCACGGACTGACCGGCTGCGTCGAGCGGAAGCAGTGGAAGGGCCGACCCGGCGCCGGGTCGGCCCTTTCTGATCCCCGGGCCGCGCCGCCCGCAGTCACCCCCCCCGCACGGGGGAGGCCGCTCACCCGGCCAGGGGGCCCGCGGGCCCACCCCGACGGCTTGACTTGCCGCATGGGAAAAGTTCACCGCACCCGCCTCCGCATGGCCCTCGTCGTCCTCGGCCTGCTGACCCTCCCGCTGACCGCAGGCCCGTTACCGGGAGCCGTGGCCCCGGCAGCGGCGGCCACCGGCGCCGAGCGGCCGCCGGAGCGAGACATCCGCGCGCGCATCGAGGCCATCCCCGGCATGCGGGTCACGGCCGAGCGGGCCGCCCCGCAAGGGAAGCGCTGGTTCGACCTTGCCTACCGGCAGCCCGTGGATCACCGGCACCCCGAGCGCGGCACGTTCGAGCAGCGGCTGAGACTGCTGCACAAGTCGACCGACCGGCCGACGGTCCTCTACACGTCCGGCTACGGCCTCGTCTCGAACCCCGACTTCCGCTCCGAGCCCACCCAGCTCGTCGACGGCAATGAAATCGTCACCGAGCAGCGGTACTTCGACAAGTCCGTGCCGAAGCCCGTCGACTGGTCGAAGCTGGACATCCGGCAGGCCGCCGACGACCACCACCGCCTGATCCAGGCGCTCAAGCCGCTCTACGACGGCCGGTGGATATCGACGGGCGGCAGCAAGGGCGGCATGACCTCGGTCTACCACCGGCGCTTCCACCCCCGGGACGTGGACGGCACGGTCGTCTACGCGGCCCCCAACAACGTGAACGACCGCGACGACAGCGCGTACGACACGTTCATCGAACGCGTGGGGACACCGGCCTGCCGCGCCAGGCTGAAGGCCGTACAGCGCGAGGCGTTGGTGCGGCGTGCCGAGATGGTGGCCCGGTACACGACGTGGGCGGCCGAGAAGGGGCACACGTTCGGGATCATCGGCAGCGCCGACAAGGCGTATGAACTCGCCGTGCTGCGGGCCGTACCGATGTACTGGCAGTACGGCGACGCCCAGTGCACCGACGTCCCGAAGCCCACGGCCTCGACGGAGGAGTTGTACACCTGGCTCGACCGGACCACTGGCCTCGCGAACTTCACGGACACCACGCTCAAGCCGCTGACGCCGTACTTCTACCAACTGGGCACCCAGCTCGGCTATCCGCAGTACAGCACCCCCCACCTGACCGGTCTGCTCCGCCACCCCGGCGTTCAGGACGTACGCACCTACGTGCCCCGCGACATCCCGCTCCGCTTCCAGCCGCACGCCATGGCCGACATCGACCGCTGGGTACGGCACGACGGGAGCCAACTCCTCTTCGTCTACGGCGAGAACGACGTGGCGACCGCCGAGCGCTTCCGGCTCGGGCGGGGCAGCCGCGACGCACACCTCTACGTCGCCCCGGACACCAACCACCGGGCACGCATCGAGTCGCTTCCCGACAAGGACTCCGCCGCCGCCAAGGCCACACTGCGGCGCTGGGCCGGCCAGTGAGGAGTTCTTCCACGGCGACGCACGGGTATGGCGGGACGTCGCGCGCTCCGCGAGGATGACCCCTTCCCAGGAAGGGCATCGCGATGGGATCACACAAGGCGGCGAGACGAGGAAGGCCGGTCGTGCTCGCGGCGATCGGCACCGCCCTGCTCGCCGCCCTGCTGTCCATCCCGAGCGCCGGGGGAGCGCCACGGTCGGACGACGCCTGCGCCGCCACCTCCGGCACCTCCGGCACAGAGCTGCCCAGTGGTGACTGCGGGCCGTTCTGGCAGGTCCTCGCCGAGGACTTCAACGCCGACCGGGTGCCGCTCGGCGCGTTCCGCGACTGCGACCACCACGCCGACACCTCCGCGGCGTACTGCGGCGGCCTCAAGGGCGACTACCGCGACAACTGGTGGGCGTACCCGACCGGTTGGCGTGACACGGCGAACGACCGCGGCCGCGACGTCGTCGGTGTCTACCACCCCGAGGACACCGTGAGCGTGGGCCCTGCGGAGAACGGCGACGGCCGCATGCGCATCCGGATGTGGCGGCCCGCCGACGGCGGCCCCGTCCATGCCGCGGCGGTCGTACCGCGTGCCGTCATGCAGATGAAGTACGGCAAGTACAGCGCCCGCATCAAGGTCACCGACCCGGCCCCCGGATACAAGTCGGCCTGGCTGCACTACGGCGGCGGCTGCGAGATGGACCACCCCGAGGGCAACTGGACCGGCTCCCTCACCGCCTTCCACCATCCCTGCGGCGGCGGCGAACAGGGCTCGTTCCGCGGCGCCGACGACTGGACCGAGTGGCACACGGTGTCGACCGAGTGGACCCCCGGACACGTCCGCTTCTTCGTCGACGGACGCGAGACGGGACACGACACCAGGGGCGTGCCGGACGACCCGCTGTCCTGGGTCCTGCAGAACGAGAGCGCGCTTGAAGGACCCGGAGCGGCGCCCGGCAGCAGCGCGCAGCTGGAGATCACCTGGGTCGCCGCGTACGCGTACGGCTGGAAGTGATGGCGGGAGGGCCCGTTCCGTCGGGAACGGAACGGGCCCTCTCAGCCGAGGTCAGAAGCCGAGGTCAGAAGCCGACGTCAGACACGGTCGGCCGCGATGAGCAGGTACTGGAAGGACCCGTCCTTGTACGAGTTGATGAACGCCTCCTCGATTCCCGTGACCAGAGAGGACGTGGCCCGCAGCTCCCAGTACGGCAGGGTGTCGGGGGTGAGATCGACGACGGCCTGCGGGACGAGGCGGTTGTCGGCCATGGCCCGCAGATACTCGCGGCGCGAGTGGATGTTGCACTCGAAGTGCGCGTTGATCTGGGAGACCCATTTGGAGGGCTGGCCGTACCGCGGGTTCCAGCAGCCGGTGATGGTCACATAGCGGCCGCCCACCTTGAGGACGCGGGAGTGTTCGGCGAAGAGGTCCTGCAGGTCGACGTACATGGTCGACTCGTTGTTCCACGAGGCCGCGGCCTGCCCGGTCTCGAAGGGTGTGGAGAGCATGTTGCAGACGCGGGCGCGGACGTGGTCCTGGATGCGGAGCTCGCGCGCACGCCTGTTGGCGAAGTCGGCCTGCTTGGCCGACAGCGTGACCCCTTCGACCTTGCAGCCGAAGCGCTGGTGCGCCATCACCATCGAGCCGCCGCGGCCGCAGCCGGCGTCCACCAGGGTGTCGTCACTCCCGATGTCGCCGAGGTGCCCCAGGAGGAACTCGGCCTGCGCCGACTCCAGTCGGTGCAGCTCGGCGATCAGCTTCTTCTCGCTCTCGCTGTCCTCGGCGTCACCGAGCGCGGCGTGGTCGACGCCGCCGATGCCGTAGTGGTGGTGGTACAGACCGTCGACATCGCCGAGACGCAGGTTCACGGGCCTGGCCTCCCCGTCCCAGTAGCGGGCGATGTCCCCCTGGTAGGGCGTCGCCGGGCCGGGGATGCGCAGGGGGGTGCCGGTGGAGGTGGCGGTGAGTTCGGTGCTGGTCACAGATGAATCCATTTCTCTTACCGGAACTTCTCTTACCAGAAGTCGGGCAGGCTGTAGCGGTAGGTGTTGGTCTGGTGCCAGTAGTGGTTGCCGTCGACCCAGGCGGCCACGCCGCGCAGGAAGCGCTGCACACTCGGGACGGGGCAGGCGGCGGCCAGAGCCGCGGCTTCGGCCTCGAAGTCGTGCATGAGGTCGTTGTGGACCTCGACCGCCTTCAGATAGGCGTCCTGGTCGGAGAGGCCCTCCCGCTCGGCGATCACGACCGGCAGGTTCAAGTGCACGCCAGGAGCGTCGAGTTCCTTGGTGTACGAGTACAGGTCGTTGACGATGGTCGTCGCGTTCCCCGCGAGGGCGATGACCTTCTGCATGGCGGGCTGTGCGTGCAGGTCCGCCGGCAGTTCGTAGCCGCCGACGGTGTCGGTGATGGTGGGGCAGGGGCGGAAGTTGTTGAACTGGCGCATCGCCAGGTACTCCCACACTTCGGGTACGTGTTCCAGCTGGGCCCAGGCGGCTTCGGCGAGGTAGCCCAGGTGCAGCCGTGCCATGTCGTGCCGGAACCGGTCGGCCTGCGTGGCGCTGCCCGCCTGGACGAAGTACTCCATGGCGGAGCTGTAAGCGCGCCGGGGCGCGTCCGCGTGCAGGGACTTCGCCCACTGCGGCTGGTACTCCTGCGTCGTGTACAGGGGATCCAGGGCGGTGTGCGCGAGCAGAAGGCGTTCGCCGAGGCCGACGGGCGAGCCCCCGTGGTCCTCGCAGTAGCAGTCGTCCACCGCGTTCTCGGCCACCATCAGGCGGGTGGCGATCATCAGGTGGTCGACGGTGGGCGCGTCCGGATGGCAGGCGACCATGTAACGCCCCACGGAGAACCCGTCGAACTGTTCCTCCCAGTCATCGGGATAGAGGGAAACCTCGTCAAGGGCCCAGGACTTGATCCTGCGGCTGACCTCATCGACCCGCACCGGGTCGGGCTCGGGCACCGCGTGGAAGTAGAGCCCCGGGATCGGCGTGCCTTCCGCCGGAGCCACCGGTTCCGAAGCCGTCGGCGGTTCCGGAGGTGTCGGCGGCTCCTCCCGCAGCATCAGCCGCAGGCCCGCCGTGCCCAGGCCGCTGGGGCCGCGCAGGATCCGCTCCAGGCCGGCGCTCGGGGCAGGCGCCGCGGCTGCAGGGGCATCGAGGGGAGGCGGGCCGCCGATGGCGGCCTTGATGTCGCGGGCGCGGGCCGCGGCATCGGCGAGTACGTGCATCCATGGCTCCTTCGGGGGGTGGGCGGCCTCGCGGGCCGGGGCCGCTACCTGGGCCAGCGGGCGATCTGTACGTTCTCCATCACGCCGACCGCGTCCGGCACGAGGATGGCGGCGGAGTAGTAGGTGCTGACGAGGTAGGACGTGATGGCTTTCTCGTCGACGCCCATGAAGCGGACCGACAGGCCCGGTTCGTACTCGTCCGGCAGACCGGTCTGATGCAGTCCGATGACGCCCTGGTTCTCCTCGCCGGTACGCATGCAGAGGATCGAGCTGGTCTTCTCCTTGGTGATCGGGATCTTGTTGCAGGGGAGGATCGGGACCCCGCGCCAGGCCGGGACCTGCTGGCCGCCGAGGTCGACGTGGTCCGGATAGAGGCCGCGCGCGTTGAACTCACGTCCGATCGCGGCGATCGTCTTGGGGTGTGCGAGGAAGAACTTCGACCCGCGACGGCGGCAGAGCAGCTCGTCCATGTCGTCCGGCGTCGGCGGACCCGAGTGCGTCTGGATGCGCTGCTTGAAGGCGGCGTTGTGGAGAAGCCCGAACTCCCGGTTGTTGATGAGCTCGTGCTCCTGGCGCTCGCGCAACGCCTCGACGGTGAGCCTGAGTTGCTCCTCGGTCTGGTTCATCGGCCCGTTGTAGAGGTCGGCGACCCTCGTGTGGATCCGCAGAATGGTCTGGGCGACCGAGAGTTCGTACTCGCGCGGTTTCAGTTCGTAGTCGGCGAACGCGCCGGGCAGTTCATGCTCGCCGGTGTGGCCGGCCGACATCGCGATCTCCGCCTCGCCGCGATGGTTCTGCCGTTGGCGGGAGAGCGCCGCGAACTCCGCGAGGTGCTCCCGGAGGGTCGGCGCCTGGGCCAGGACGGCCGCGAAGTCGGCGCGTGACAGGGTCAGCAGGGTGCCCGAGGTCTCGGCGGTGGCGGTCTGCTCCCACCGGGCGTCCTCGTCGAGCAGGGCGTTCTCCCCGAACCGGTCGCCGTCGGCGAGTACGTCCAGGGCGACCTCGTCGTCGTAACTGCCCACGGTGGTCTGGTTGATGCGGCCGTGGGCGATCAGGTGCAGCTGGTCCGCGGGCGTCCCGCGCTCGACGAGGGTCTCACCGACCCGGAAGTCGCGCTGGACGCACCGATCGGCGATGGCGGTCAGCACCTCATCGTCGTCGAAGCCGCGCAGCAGGGCCAGTTCACCCAGTTCACGGGGGATCACCCGGACGTCCGAGCCGTCCTGCACGAACTCCACGGTCCCGTCGCCGACCGTGTAGGTCAGCCGACGGTTCACCCGGTAGGCGCCGCCCTTGGTCTCCACCCAGGGGAGCATCCGCAGCAGCCAGCGGGAGGTGATCTCCTGCATCTGCGGGGCGGACTTGGTCGTGGTGGCGAGGTTGCGGGCAGCCGCAGTACCCAGGCTGGACTGCCGCGGCAGCTCCACTTGCGCTTCCGGGCTCGAGTCAACAGTCATCGGGCGAGCTCTCCTTGGTCAGGGCGGTGGCGCCCGTATGCGGACGTCACCGGGCAAGAGGAGTGAAAAGGGGGTATACGAACGGGAATCCGGCCAGATCCAGAGGGAACACTAACGGCCGCTCGGCCGCCCGGAGCAAGGAAAGTCGCCGACATTAACTCGATACGATGATCGAGCGCGCGCGATGTTTGCGCAGGTACCGGCGGGATTAAGCCCCGATTGGCGGCGCGTTCCGGCGGGCTGCCGGTGGCCGGCGGGAGCGGGGCCGACCGGTCGAGAGGTCGCCGAAGTGCCGTAGAACCAGGCCGTCGTGGGTCATCGAGCCGCCCGCACGCCGCAGCAACCGTCCGTATGCGCAGGGTCACCTCTGCGTCACGGCGGCGGAAACGCGACACGGCTCCTCCGGGGAGGGGTACCGCTGGGGCGAAACTGCGATTAGTGCGGCTGAGAGGAACGGGATCCGTCATGACCAAGATCCAGCAGAGTTCGTCGCCCGGCAGCCGCTGGGAGCGGGCCGTCGTCGTCGGTGGCGGGTACGCCGGTCTCGTCACCGCCCGCGTCCTGGCCGATCACTTCAGAGAGGTGCTCGTCCTGGAGCACGACCCGGTGCGGTCGGACACGGGCGTGCATCCCCACGTCCCGCAGGGCTACCACGCGCACGCGCTGCTCGCCCGGGGCGGCGAAGCGTTGGAGGCGCTCTTCCCGGGGCTGCGGGAGGAGCTCGCGGAACTGGGTGCGCCGGTCCTCGACTACGGCGAGCGGATGAGCTTTCTGCTGCCGACCGGCTATGCGCCGACCAACCCCGTGGGCGTGGCCATCCAGAGCCTCACGCGCGACGAGCTCGAACGGTGCCTGCGGCAAAGGGTGTTGGGCCTTCCGGCGGTGCGCGTGCTCCCGGCGACGCGCTGCGAGACGGTGACGGCGAGCGCTCCCGGTCGCCTGGACCGGGTCCGCTACCGCACCGACGACGCCGACGGGTCCGAAGAAGTCACCGCGGACCTGGTCGTTGACACCTCGGGTCGCTCCACCTCCGTCGACCGGTGGCTCACCGACGCACGGCTGCCGGTGTCCGCCAAGACCGTCATCAAGGCGAAGATCACCTACACCTCCGCGTGCTACGAACGCCCGCCGCAGGACCGGCAGGACTTCGACATCGCGTACCAGATGGCCTTCGCGCCCGACGTCCGGCGCGGCGGAGTCATCCTTGCCGTGGAGCGCGACCGCTGGATGTGCTCGCTGCTCGGCGTGGACGAGCACGTGCCGCCCACCGACGACGAGGGCTACCTCGACTTCGCCCACAGCCTCGCCAACCCCCGCCTCGCCGAACAGATCAAACGCGGCACCCGGCAAGGGGAGATCCACCGCTACACCAACCCCGGCAACGAGTGGCGCCTGCACCACAAGAACGCCCGCTGGCCCGAACGCCTGATCGCGGTGGGCGACTCCCTCTGTGTGTTCAACCCGGTGTACGGACAAGGGCTCACGGTCGCCGCGCTCGAAGCGGAGCTGCTCGGCCGACTGCTGCGCCGTCGGCGGGCCGACGCGGCCGGACTCGACGGCCTCAGCCGCGCCTACCAGCGCGCCGCGGCCCGTGTCATCAAGGTCCCCTGGACCATGGCGACCAGCTCGGACCTGATGTGGGCACCCGCCGGACAGCCGCGGTCCGCACGCTTCGCCCAGTGGTACAACAAGCACGTCCTCGCCCTCGCCGTGCACGACCCGGGCGTGTGGGCCCGGTTCGTACGGGTCCTGAACATGACGGCCCCGCCCTCGCTGCTGTTCCGCCCGGCCGTGCTCGCCAAGGTGGTACGCCGCGCGCTCACGCGCCGCCGGATCTGAGGCGGCGTACCGCGAACTCCCCGAACCGGGCGAGCATTTCGGAGTGGGCGACGGTTCCCTCTCCGTGGCCCAGTCCCCGTGCCGCCACGCGCGGTGGCGTCAGCGCAGGACCGCCTCGCCCGTGCGGACGGCACGCATCGCGCGCTCGACGGTCTCCTCGTTCTCGCCGACCGGAGCCACGTAGTTGATGACGTCGCGCGCGGCGTCAGCGCCGAGCGTCCGGGCGATCACCCACGTGGCGAGATACTGCGAGGCCAGGCAGCCGCCCGCCGTCGCGATGTTCCCCTCGGCGTGGAACGGCGCGTCCAGGACGGTGACACCGCAGGCCTCGACAAAGGGCCGGCTCGTCATGTCCGTGCACGCGGGCATGGACTTCAGCAGCCCGAGCCGGGCGAGCACCAGCGCGCCGGAGCACTGCGCACCGATCAGCTGGCGCGAAGGGTCAAGGGGCAGCCTGGAGATCAGCCGGTCGTCGGCCACCACGTCGCGCGTCTTCACGCCGCTGCCGATCAGTACGACGTCGGCCTCGGTCACGAACTCCATGGGGCGCTGCCCGGTTGTCTCGACGCCGTTCATCGAAGTGACCACCGGCGTCGGTGTCGTGATGAAGGCCTCCAAGCCGTCCTTTCGGCACCGATTGATCAGCGCGGAGGCGATGAAGCTGTCGAGTTCATTGAATCCGTCAAAGGTGACCACGGCTACCTGCATGGCATCTCCTCGAAGTCCGGAACCGGCCTGGAGGTGCAGATTCTCAGGCGTGCTGCGCCCGGGAACCGGGCCAATCGGCGGCCGGTGGCTCAGTTGTGTCAGTAAACGCTTGACTCTCCAGCCGCTGGAGGGATGAGAGTTGACCTTGTGAGCGACCATACCGAGCTGCTGACCATCGGCGAACTCGCCCGGCGCACCGGGCTTTCCGTGCGGACCATCCGTTTCTGGTCCGACAGCGGAGTCGTGGTGCCGACCGGCCGCACGGCGGGCGGCTTCCGGCTCTACGACGCCGATGCCACCGCCCGTGTCGACCTCGTCCGGACCCTGCGCGAGCTGGGCCTTGACCTGGAGACGGTACGCCGGGTGCTGGACAGGCAGGTGACGGTGCGCGACGTGGCCAGGGCGCACGCGCGGGCGGTCGACGCGGAGATCCGCACACTGCAGGCACGGCGCGCGGTGCTTGATCGGGTCGCTCGGCAGGGCAGTACGACCAAGGAGATGAGACTCATGCATGAACTGGCCCGGATGTCCGCCGACGAGCGACAGCGGATCATCGACGATTTTGTCCACGAGACCTTCGACGGTGTCGACCCCGACGCGCCGGGCGCCCACATCGCCCAGGCCATGCGCACCGTACCGAAACACCTGCCCGCCGACCCGACCGCCGAGCAGGTGGACGCCTGGGTGGAGCTGGCCGAGCTGGTCGGCGACGAGCCGTTCCGGGAACGGGTACGCGAGATGGCCCTGGCCGGGGCGCGGGGAGAGCAACAGCCGGCGGGGCCGGACCCGGCGAAGGTCGCGGAGCACGCCGGCCAGGCGGTACGCGAACACGTCGCCCCCGCGACGGCCGCAGGCAAGGAGTTCCTTCACCGCATCGTCGACCCCGGCCTGCCGGCAGCGGAACGCGCCCGGCTGGCTGATCAGTTGGCGACTTTCACCGACCGCAGGGTGGAGCGGTACTGGCAGCTGCTCGCCGTGCTCAACGGGCGGCCGCAGGTCCCCTCGCAGGTGCCTGCGTTCGAATGGCTGATCGCCGCCCTGCGAGCGGAGGATTAGGGGGCATCGGTACTGCTCACCGTCGACGGTGAGTCAGGACGGCGACGGTCCCGTCGCGGGAAAGGCCTGTTCCGTCCAGATGGTCTTGCCGGAGCGGGTGTAGCGCGTTCCCCACCGCTGGACCAGCTGCGCGACGATGAACAGGCCGCGCCCGCCCTCGTCGTCGTCGCCGCTGTGGCGCAGGTGCGGTGAGGTGTGGCCCCGGTCCGCGACCTCGCACAGGAGAGTGCGGTCACGGATGAGGCGTACCTGGATCGGCCCTTCGGCGTACCTGACCGCGTTGGTCACCAGCTCGCTGACGACGAGCTCGGTCGCGAAGGACAGCTCCTCCAGGCCCCAGCGGTGCAGCTGTTGGGTGGCAAGCTCCCGGGCCTGGCCCGCGGCGACCGGTTCCGCGGGCAGTTCCCACTCGGTGACCTGCGAAGGGTCGAGTTCGCGGGTACGGACGAGGAGCAGGGCGGTGTCGTCGGCCGTCGAGCCGCCGGGCAGGAGTTGCGCCACGGCCCGGTCGCAGAGCTCTTCGAGCGACGCGTGCCGGTCGCTGAGTACGCGTCCCAGGATGTCGAGCCCGTGGTCGATGTCGCGGTCGCGGGCCTCGACCAGGCCGTCGGTGAAGAGCGCGAGCAGGCTGCCCACCGGCAGCTCGATCTCCATCGACTCGAACGGCAGGCCGCCGAGGCCAAGCGGCGGTCCTGCCGGCAGGTCCGGGAAGGACAGCAGGCCGTCCGGGTCGACGACCGCCGGCGGCAGGTGCCCGGCCCTGGCCATGACACAGCGCCGCGACACCGGGTCGTAGACCGCGTAGAGACAGGTCGCCCCGGTGGTCACATCGGCGTACATGCCGTCGGGCGTTCCCAGCTCGGCCCGCTGTTCCTCCGCCGACTGCGCCACCAGATCGTCGAGCCGCGAGAGCAGCTCGACGGGATCCAGGTCCATCTGGGCGAACGCGCGCACGGTCGTACGCAGCCGTCCCATGGTGGCGGCCGCCTGCAGACCGTGGCCGACCACGTCTCCGACCACGAGTCCGACGCGGGTTCCGGACAGCGGGATGACGTCGAACCAGTCACCGCCGACGCCTGTCACGTCGTCCGTGGGCAGATAGCGGTAGGCCAGGTCGACCGCCGACTGCTCCGGCACGTGTTGGGGCAGCAACTGGCGCTGGAGGGCCAGCGATGCGGTGCGCTCACGGGTGAAGCGGCGGGCGTTGTCGATGGACACGGCCGTACGGGCGACCAGCTCGTCGGCCAGTGACACTTCGCCGCTGTCGAAGATGGCTCCGGTGCCGCGTATGAAGGTGACGAGTCCCAGCGTGCTGTTCCCGGCCCGCAGCGGCACGACCAGGACCGCGTCGTCGAGCACGAGCCCGCCCGAGGAGAGGCTGCGGTCCTGCGGTGAACCGGACGGGTACTCCACGGGGGAGTCGCTCACGGGGGGAGCGGGCGCAGGCCCCTTTCCCGGCTTCTCCTGGCCGGCTTCATCGGCCGAGCAGCGGGCGACCCGCACCAGAGACATCGCCGCCGAGCCGCTGGTGGCCGGCACCTCGCCCTCCAGCACGGCCCTCGCGAGGTCGACCGTGACCGTGCTCGCGAACTCCGGCACCGCCACCTCGGTGATCTTCTCGGCGGTGACCATCACATCGAGGGCGGTACCGACTCCGCGGCCCGCCTCGACGAGCAGGGCGAGGCGACGCTGGGCCCGGTAGCGATCGGTGATGTCGAACGCGTCCTCGCACACTCCAAAGACATGTCCGGCGGCGTCCTGGAGCCGATAGTAGGCGCAGGACCAGAGGTGGTCCGTCTCCGGGTCAGTGGGCGGCTTGCCCTGGAAGTGCAGGTCCAGAAAGGGCTCTCCGGTGTCCAGGACGTGACGCATGACCGTGTCGAGGGTGGGCGGATGCCCCTTGCTCACGAATTTTCCCTCGGAGTACAGCTCATCGGCCCGAGAGCCGCGGAAATCTGCGAGCGGTCGCCCCATCTCCTGTTCGTACGCCGAGTTGCACCAGGTCAGGCGCAGGTTGGTGTCGTAGATGGCCAGGCCTACGGGGGACTGGGTGGCAAGGCCGTGCAAGAGGGACTGCCGGGCTTCCCAGATCCGCAGATCCTCCAGCTCCGTCGCCACGACGACGCGCAACGCCGTGTCGGCGCCCGCCAGCGGACACACCGCGGTGGCGACGGTCAGTTCACGCCCGTCCCGGTGCCGGGCGACGCGGATCTCGTTCCCCCGGAACAGGGGAGGGGGCGGGAGAACGGCGACCGCCTGGCCGGGTGGCAGGAGAGTGGCCACGGGCCTACCGAGGATCTCCTGCGCCTTGTAACCGAGGAGCCGCTCCGCCGCGGGGCTCCATCCGATGACCGTGTCCTGGGCGTCGACGACCGCCGTGGCTGCCCTGTTGACGTCGAGGGGGCCACGAAAGTCGGAGCTCTGCTCCGCGTTCCATGCAGTCATCGCGCCACACCAGCCCCGTTCATCCCCTACAGAATCCGCCGTCCCCGGGGCGGGCACAACCGCTGTACGCCCACCCAACGGAATCCTGCGGCCGCCGTCACCCGCGTCAGGGCGCGACGTGCGCCCGGGACAGCAGGAGCAGACTGTGCGCCCCTACGGCGATCTCGCTGTCCGCCTTGTGTTCGCTCTCGTCCGAAAGGCCTCGCGGGTCCGAGGTGTCGATCCGTGTGGTCCAGCGTTCGCCGTACGCGGTGCCCGGCAGCTGGAAGACGATCGGCTCCCGGTAGCTGTTCAGGAGCAACAGGAAGGACGTGTCCACCACAGGTCTGCCGCACGCGTCGGGTTCCGTGATCGCGTCACCGTTGAGGAAGACGCCGATGGCGTGGGCGTCGGGCCGCTGCCAGTCCTGCCGCGTCATCTCGTGTGCGTCGGGCCTGAACCACACCAGGTCCGGCAGCGGCCGGGCCTCGTGGGTCGTCGTGTCACCAAGGTCACCAAGGTCACCAAGGTCACCAAGGTCACCAAGGAAGAAGTGGCGTCTTCGCAGCACCGGGTGCTCGGCCCGCAGCGCGATCGCCCGCTGGGTGAAGGCGAGCAGATCACGCCGGTCCTCGTCGAGATCCCAGTCGACCCAGGAGATCTCGCTGTCCTGGCAGTAGGCGTTGTTGTTGCCCAGTTGGCTGCGGCCCATCTCGTCGCCGTGGGCGATCATCGGAATCCCCTGCGACAGCATGAGCGTGGCGAGGAAGTTGCGCTGCTGGCGCGCACGGAGCTCCAGGACGCCCTCATCGGCCGTCGGCCCCTCGACGCCGCAGTTCCAGGAGCGGTTCGCGTTCTCGCCGTCCCGGTTGCCCTCGCCGTTGCCCTCGTTGTGCTTGTCGTCGTACGAGACCAGATCACGCAGCGTGAAGCCGTCGTGCGCGGTGACGAAGTTGACGCTTGCCCGCGGACGGCGACGGTCGTGCTGGTAGAGGTCGGACGACCCGGTCAGCCGGGAGGCGAACTCGGCGAGGGAGTTGTCCGCGCCGCGCCAGAAGTCCCGTACCGCGTCGCGGTACTTGCCGTTCCACTCCGACCAGAGCGGCGGGAAGTTGCCGACCTGATAGCCGCCCTCGCCGACGTCCCAGGGCTCGGCGATGAGTTTGACGCGTCCGACCACCGGGTCCTGCTGGACCAGGTCGAAGAACGCGGAAAGCCGGTCCACGTCGTGGAACTGCCGGGCGAGCGTGGCGGCCAGATCGAAACGGAACCCGTCCACGTGCATCTCGGTGACCCAGTAGCGCAGCGAGTCCATGATCAGTTGCAGGACGCTGGGGTGCCGCATCAGCAGGCTGTTGCCCGTGCCGGTGGTGTCGAAGTAGTGCGCCGGATCGCTCTCAGCCAGGCGGTAGTACGAGGCGTTGTCGATGCCGCGGAAGGCGAGCGTCGGGCCGTTCTCGTTGCCCTCCGCGGTGTGGTTGTAGACCACGTCCAGAATCACCTCGAGCCCGGCCGTGTGCAGCTTCTTGACCATCGACTTGAACTCGGTGACCTGCTGACCGCGCGAGCTGTGCGCCGCGTAGGTGTTGTGGGGCGCGAAGAAGCCGATGGAGGTGTACCCCCAGTAGTTGGACAGGCCGCGGTCGCGCAAGAAGCCGTCCTGCACGTACTGGTGCACCGGCATCAGCTCGACGGCGGTCACCCCCAGCGAGAGGAGGTGATCGATCACGGGCTCGGTCGCCAACCCCCCGTAGGTGCCCCGGAGTTCGGCGGGGACCCCGGGATGTCTGTGGGTCAGACCTCGCACATGGGTCTCGTAGATCACGGTCTGGGCGTAGGGACGCCTCGGCAGTACGTCGCCCTCCCAGGGGAAGGAGGGGTCGGTCACCACCGAGAGCATCGTGTGCGCTGCGCTGTCGGCCGGTTCGGGACCCCGCGCCGCGTGCTCGTAGAGTGCCGCGTCGTTGTCCACCTCCCCCTCGAACGCCCTGGCGTAGGGGTCGAGGAGCAGCTTGGCGGGGTTGCACCGATGGCCCGTGGCGGGTTCCCAGGGGCCGTGCACCCGGTATCCGTAGCGCTGCCCCGGGCCGACACCCGGCAGGTAGCAGTGCCAGACGAAGCCGTCGACCTCGGTGACGGAGACGCTTTCGTGGGTGCCGTCCTCGTGGACGAGGACGAGGTCGACACGGTCGGCGACCTCGCTGAACAGGGCGAAGTTCGTCCCTTCGCCGTCGTAGGTCGCGCCGAGCGGGAAGGGGTGTCCGATCCAGGTGCGCACGCTGCTGCCTCCGTATGGATGACGCGTGGATGAGCGTGGTCGTCGGTGTGTGTCGCGCGTACGGCGCCCATGGACGCGGACGGGCCGCGGCTTCTCCGAGGGGATGCCGCGGCCGTGGCGCGCCGCCACCGTCGAGCGCCGCGTTCAGCCGACGGGCACCGCTTGCGGCAGCGGATCCGACGCCGCGGGCCGCTTCCCCAGCGTGGGGCACAACTCGCCCCGCTGCTCGGCGTGCCCGATCGGGGAGGCGGCCGCGCGCAGAGTGGGCGCGGGCGGGGCGGGGGTCAGCAGGGCGCCGTCGGCGGACCGGGCACGGTGCGAGAACCAGATGATTTTGCCGTTGGTCGCCGGGTAGTTGCCCCAGCCGTCGCTCAGCGCGGCGATCTGCGCCAGATAGCCCTCCGGCCCGCAGTGCGGATGACGAAGGTCGCGTTCGGTGTCGGACACGGCGGTGATGAGGTGCTGGCCGGTCCACCACATCTCGACGACGGTGTGCTTGTCCGTCGCATGCGTCTCGATCGCCTGCAGCAGCACGCTTGCGCAGTGGCTCACGGGTTCGACGAGAACCCCCAGGCCCCAGTGCCGGAGGTGTGCGGCAAGAATGCGCCTGACCTGCCTGACCCGCTGGGGGGTGAGGTCCACCTCGAGGTGGTAGTAGCAGGGGACTGCGGTCTTCATCGCTCTTGACTCCTCTCCGCGAAGCTTCCGACCGGTCGGCTCTTCGAGCCGCCGCCCCGAACACGAAGCGTGAGAGTTGATCGCTTCTGAGTCATTTCAGAGTGGGAGTGCTGCTCCATTCGTGCAACAGGAGCAGGTCGTGCCGGTCGTTCAAGATCCAACAGGACGCTGCGCACATGGGCGTGCACTATGGGTCAGGAAGTGCGTCCGGCACTTACACCGGTTTGTCGACCCCCTCCGGCACCAGTCAGGTGCACCGCGAGGCACTCCGGAGCACGAGAGGGTGACCAGCGTGATGCTGCTGCCTGACAAAGCCGAGGTCGCGCGGCACCTGAACCAATACCGGTCCTGGGAGCGGCTGTTGCTGGCCGGTCCCGCCGACTTCGGAGCGCGAAAGCACTTCGAGAACACCGCGTACACGCTGTGCGTCCTGATGGGAGAGCGCACGGCGCGGCTCGCCGCGGAGGCCGCCGAGCGCTATCTGGGCCTGCGGCCGTCGCGTCGGCAACCGGCGGCCATCAGCCCGTGGCCGCCGGCCACACGTGGCCACGGCCTGTGCCCCGGGCACCGGGGCGTGGCAAAGGAGAGAGCGATGAACCGAGCTCCGCGGACGAGCCCCGCCCCATCGATGGCCCTCGCCCGGTCGATGGCCTCCGCTCCGTCGACGGGGCCGGCTCGGGATTCGACGGGCTCAGCCCTGGATTCGACGGGGCCGGCTCCGGATTTGACGGGCCCAGGTCGGGAGTCGAAGGGCCGAGCCCTGGATTCGACGGGGCCGGCTCGGGAGTCGATGGGGCCAGCCCTGGATTCGACGGGCCCAAGTCGGGAGTCGAAGGGCCGAGCCCCGGACTCGACGGGGCTGGCTCGGGAGTCGGCGGGCCCAGCCCCGGAAGCGACTCCGGTCTCCTTCACCGTGCCCATCCTGGACGTCGCCCCGGTCGTCGATTGCGGCCGCCGTCCCGCGAAGGCGGTCCCGGGGGAGACCTTTCAGGTGACGGCCACGGTATTCGGCGAGGGCGATGACCCGGTCGGTGCCGGGGTCGTCCTGATCGGCCCGGACGGCCGGGCCCGGCCGTGTGCCCCCATGCGCGAACTGGCCCCGGGTACCGACCGCTGGGGCGCTGATGTGACACCGGACGCCGAGGGGCGCTGGACGTACGCCGTGGAAGCCTGGGCCGATCCGGTGACCGGATGGCGTCGCTCCGCGCGGATCAAGGTCCCGGCCGGCATCGACGCCGAAGTGACGCTCGAAGAGGGCGCGCTGCTGTACGAGCGGGCCGCGGGCGGAGTGCCGGACGGAGGGGAGCGCCAGGCACTCCTTGACGCCGCGGAGGCTCTGCGGGACGAGCAGAGCTCGCCCGAGGCACGTCTGGAGGCCGCGCTCGCTCCGTGGGTGGACGAGGTGCTCTCGCGGCACCCGCTGCGTGAGCGCATCACTCGATCGCGCGCCTTGCCGCTGCTGGTGGAGCGGGAGCGGGCGCTGTTCGGTTCTTGGTACGAGTTCTTCCCTCGGTCGGAAGGTGCCGTCGTGCGCGAGGGTGCGCCGCCGGTCTCGGGGACCTTCCGCACGGCGGCGGAGCGGCTGCCCGCGATCGCGGAGATGGGCTTCGACGTCGTCTATCTGCCGCCGATCCATCCCATCGGGACCACCTTCCGCAAGGGGCCGGACAATTCCCTCTCCTCCGGCCCGCAGGACGTGGGCGTGCCCTGGGCGATCGGCTCGCCCGAGGGCGGGCACGATGCGGTCCATCCCGACCTGGGCACGCTCGACGACTTCGATGCCTTCGTGCGCCGGGCCGCCGGGCTTGGGCTCGAAGTCGCCCTGGATTTCGCGCTGCAGTGTTCCCCCGACCACCCTTGGGTGGAGAAGCACCCGGAGTGGTTCGTGCACCGCGCCGACGGGACGATCGCGTACGCGGAGAATCCGCCGAAGAAGTACCAGGACATCTATCCGCTGGCCTTCGACCGTGACATGCCGGGCCTGGTCGCCGAGACCGTACGTCTGCTGCGGTTCTGGATGGACCACGGCGTGCGTATCTTCCGCGTCGACAATCCGCACACCAAGCCCGTCGTGTTCTGGGAGGAGGTGATCGCCCGGATCAATGGCACCGACCCGGATGTCGTCTTCCTCGCCGAGGCCTTCACCCGCCCCGCGGTCATGCGGGCCCTGGCCCAGGCAGGCTTCCAGCAGTCGTACACGTACTTCACCTGGCGGAACACCAAGCAGGAACTGACCGATTGCCTGACCGATCTCAGCGTGGAGAGCGCCGCCTACCTGCGCCCCAACCTGTTCGCGAACACCCCGGACATCCTCCCCGGATATCTCCAGGAGGGCGGTCGCCCGGCCTTCGAGGTGCGGGCGGTGCTCGCGGCCACCCTCTCGCCGAGCTGGGGCATCTACGCCGGGTACGAGCTGTGCGAGAACACCGCGGTCGGCGCGGGCAGCGAGGAATATCTGCACTCGGAGAAGTACCAACTGCGCCCGCGCGACTGGGAGTCGGAGGAGCGTGCGGGCCGCTCCATCGCGCCGCTCATCACCACGCTCAACGGGATCCGGCGACGCCACAGCGCCCTGCACTCGCTCAGGAACCTGCGTTTCCACCGAACCGACAACGACGCCCTCATCGCCTACAGCAAGCGCGATGGCCAGGACACGGTTCTGGTGGTCGCCAACCTCGACCCTCATCAGACCCAGGAGGCGACGGTCTCGTTGGACATGCCGGAACTCGGCCTCGACTGGCACGAGACCGTGCCGGTGCGCGACGAGCTCACCGGCGAGACCTACCACTGGGACAGGACCAACTTTGTGCGCCTCGAGCCGGGCGGCGCGCACGTGTTGGTCGCAGTGGGGGCCGCCTCATGATGGTCAATGAGCCCGTCCAGGACACCTTCGAGGACACACCGGCGAAGGACCGCGACCCCGAGTGGTTCAAACGTGCCGTGTTCTACGAGGTCCTGGTCCGTTCCTTCCAGGACAGCAACGGCGACGGCATCGGCGACCTCAAGGGCATCACCGCCAAACTGGACTATCTGCAGTGGCTCGGCGTGGACTGCCTGTGGCTCCCGCCGTTCTTCAAGTCCCCCCTGCGCGACGGCGGTTACGACGTCTCCGACTACACCGCCGTCCTGCCCGAGTTCGGCGACCTGGCCGACTTCGTCGAGTTCGTGGACTGCGCGCACCAGCGCGGCATGCGCGTGATCATCGACTTCGTCATGAACCACACCAGCGACCAGCACCCCTGGTTCCAGGCATCGCGCACCGACCCCGACGGGCCGTATGGCGACTACTACGTCTGGGCGGACGACGACAAGCAGTACCGCGACGCCCGCATCATCTTCGTCGACACCGAAGCCTCCAACTGGACCTTCGACCCGGTGCGCAAGCAGTACTACTGGCACCGCTTCTTCTCCCACCAGCCCGACCTCAACTACGAGAACCCGGCCGTCCAGGAAGAGATCATCTCCGCCCTGCGGTTCTGGCTCGACCTGGGCATCGACGGATTTCGCCTGGACGCCGTGCCCTACCTCTTCGCCGAAGAGGGCACCAACTGCGAAAACCTCCCCCGCTCACACCAACTCCTCAAACGCGTACGCGCCGAAATCGACGCCCACTACCCCGACACCGTGCTGCTCGCCGAGGCCAACCAATGGCCCGAAGACGTCGTCGACTACTTCGGCGACTACACCGCCGGTGGCGACGAATGCCACATGGCCTTCCACTTCCCCGTCATGCCCCGCATCTTCATGGCCGTCCGCCGCGAATCGCGCTACCCGGTCTCCGAAATCCTCGCCAAGACCCCCGCCATCCCCTCCGGCTGCCAGTGGGGCATCTTCCTGCGCAACCACGACGAGCTCACCCTCGAAATGGTCACCGACGAAGAACGCGACTACATGTACGCGGAATACGCCAAAGACCCGCGCATGCGCGCCAACATCGGCATCCGCCGCCGCCTGGCCCCACTCCTGGACAACGACCGCAACCAGATCGAACTCTTCACCGCCCTGCTCCTCTCGCTGCCCGGATCACCGATCCTCTACTACGGCGACGAGATCGGCATGGGCGACAACATCTGGCTCGGCGACCGCGACGCGGTGCGCACGCCGATGCAGTGGACGCCCGACCGCAACGCCGGCTTCTCCTCCTGCGACCCCGGACGGCTCTACCTGCCCACCATCATGGATCCGGTCTACGGCTACCAGGTCACCAACGTCGAGGCGTCCATGTCCTCCCCGGCCTCGCTCCTGCACTGGACCCGCCGGATGATCGAGATCCGCAAACAGAACCCCGCCTTCGGACTCGGCTCGTACACCGAACTGCCGTCCTCCAACCCGGCCGTGATCGCGTTCCTGCGCGAGTACAAGGACGACCTCGTGCTGTGCGTGCACAACTTCTCCCGCTTCGCCCAGCCCACCGAGCTCGATCTGCAGTCCTTCAACGGCCGCCACCCGGTCGAACTGATCGGCGGGGTGCGCTTCCCGGCCATCGGCGAGCTGCCCTACCTGCTGACACTGGCGGGACACGGCTTCTACTGGTTCCGACTGACCGACCATCCACGACCTCCGGCCGCACCCGCGGTGCACCTTTGAAGGGACGTGTGTCTCATGCTGAAGACGGCAACGCAGTCGCCCGGCAGCCTCGGCCCTCCCCAGCTGCTGACCTCGCTGGCCGGGCTGCTTCGCGAGTGGCTGCCGAAGCAGAGGTGGTTCGCGGGCAAGGGCAGGCCCGTGACGGATCTGGCCGTGCTGTCGATGACGGAATTGCACCCGGGGTGCCTGCACCTGCTGATCCGTACGCGCCATGCCGGGCAGCCCGATGACTGCTACCAATTGATCCTCGGCGTCCGCGAGCACCTGCCGCTCCACCTCCAGCACGCGTTCATCGGCCGACCGGACGCGGGCCCGCTCGCCGGACTCACCGTGTACGACGCCCTCCTGGACCCGTGGTCGGCGACGCTGCTCCTGGAACGCCTGCGGGTTCCCGGCGCCATGGGTCCCCTGCGCTTCGAACGAGACACGCAGGTCGTGGTTCCTGACGGACTCAAGCCCCGGCTGCTCGACGGCGAGCAGTCCAACACCTCTTTGGTGTACGGGGATTCCTTCATCCTGAAGCTGTTCCGCCGCGTCCAGTACGGCATCAACCCCGACCTCGAAGTGCCGCGGGCGCTGGCCCGTGGCGGCTGCGCACGGGTGCCCGCGGCCGTGGCCTGGTTCTGGACCACCGAGCCGTGCAAGATGACGCTCGGAGTGCTCCAGCCCTTCCTGCGCGAGGCGACGGACGGCTGGACGCTGGCGCTCCAATCCCTCGCCGCGGGCGAGGACTTCAGCGACGAGTCGTACGAACTGGGCCGTGCCACCGCCGAAGTGCACCTGGCGCTGACCCGGTCGTTCGAGACGGAGCCCCTGGACCCGCACGGCGGCCGGCGGTTGGCCGCGGCGATGACGGACCGTCTGGAGACCGCCGCCCGTCAGGTGGCGGACCTCGTTCCGTACGTGTCCCGCCTGAAGGCCGCATACGGCGCGCTCGCGGCACGCGGGCTGAGCCGCCCGGCCCAGCGGATCCATGGCGACCTGCACCTCGGCCAGGTGCTCCAGGCCGGAAAGCGCTGGTTCGTCATCGACTTCGAGGGCGAACCGGCCCGACCGCTCGCCGAGCGCCGGCACGCGCAGGCACCCGTACGCGATGTGGCGGGCATGCTCCGCTCCTTCGACTATGCGGCCTACACCCGGCGCCCCTTGGGGGCCCAGTGGGTGAAGCGGTGCAGGGAGGCCTACTGCGCGGGGTACGCGGCGGAGTCGCCGTGGGATCCGCGTGCGGAGGCCGAGCTGCTGCGCGCGTACGAGACGGACCGAGCGGTCTACGAAGTGCTGTACGAGGCCCGGCACCGTCCTGACTGGCTGCCAGTCCCCATGGCGGCGATCGCCCGCCTCGCGGAAGGGAGTTGAGACCGTGGGAACCCTTCCCCGGACCGTCGCCGATGTCCGCGACCGCCTTCCCGAAGCCCCTCTCGACGCACAGGACAGAGGGCGCCTTCTGGCGGGCACTCATCACGACCCGCACGCCGTGCTCGGCGCGCATCCGGTGCCCGGAGGCACGGCCTTCGTGGTCCTGCGCCCCTACGCCCAGGCGGTGACGCTCCTCACCCACGGTCGGTGCGTGAAGCTGAAGGACACGGGCGACGGATTCTTCTCCGCTGTTCTGCCGTACGACGCGCTGCCCGAGTACCGGCTGCGCGTGACGTACGACGGCCGGGACAGCACATACGAGGACCCCTACCGTTTCCTTCCCGCACTGGGTGAACTCGATCTGCACCTGATCGGCGAGGGCCGGCACGAAGATCTGTGGAAGGCGCTGGGAGCGCACCCGATGACCCACCAGGGCGTGCCGGGCACCCGGTTCACGGTGTGGGCGCCCCACGCGAGGGGGGTCAGGGTCTGCGGTGACTTCTGCAGCTGGGGCGGGGCCGCGTACCCCATGCGCTCGCTGGGCTCGACCGGCGTATGGGAGCTGTTCGTCCCCGGCATCGGCGAGGGGGCCCTCTACAAGTTCGACATCACCCGCCCCGATGGCACCCACACCGTGCGCGCCGATCCGATGGCCCGCCGCACGGAGGTGCCGCCGGCGACCGCCTCCGTCGTGACGGAGTCGTCCCACGTGTGGGCGGACGCCGAATGGATGGCGCACCGCGCGGACCGCCCCGTCCACCGGGCCCCCTTCTCGGTCTACGAGGTCCATCTGGCGTCCTGGCGGCCCGGCCTCTCCTACCGCCAACTCGCCGAACAGCTCACGGAATACGTCACGGATGCGGGCTTCACCCACGTGGAGCTGATGCCCGTCGCCGAGTATCCCTTCAGCGGATCCTGGGGCTATCAGGTCACCGGCTTCTACGCGCCGACGGCCCGCCTCGGCACGCCCGACGACTTCAAGTACCTCGTCGACACGCTGCACCGGGCGGGCGTCGGAGTGATCCTCGACTGGGTCCCCGCCCACTTCCCCAAGGACGACTGGGCGTTGGCGGCCTTCGACGGAGAGCACCTGTACGAGCCGGGGGACCCCCGACGTGCCGAACACCCCGACTGGGGCACCCTGACGTTCGACTACGGCCGCAAGGAGGTCCGCAACTTCCTTGTCGCCAACGCCACTTACTGGTGCGAGGAGTTCCACATCGACGGCCTGCGCGTCGACGCGGTCGCCTCGATGCTCTACCTCGACTATTCACGCGAGTACGGGCAGTGGGCACCCAACGAGTCGGGCGGCCGGGAAAATCTGGACGCGGTGGCGTTCCTCCAGGAGATGAACGCGACGGTCTACCGGCGCTGCCCCGGAGTGGTCACGATCGCCGAGGAGTCGACGGCCTGGGACGGCGTGACCCGCGCGACGCACGACCTGGGCCCTGGCGGCTTCGGCGGGCTCGGCTTCGGCCTGAAGTGGAACATGGGGTGGATGCACGATTCCCTGGAGTACATCAAGCATGACCCCGTGCACCGTGTGTACCACCACAACGAGATGACGTTCTCGATGGTGTACGCGTACAGCGAGAACTACCTCCTGCCCCTCTCGCACGACGAAGTGGTCCACGGCAAGCAGGCGTTGGTCTCCAAGATGCCGGGCGACTGGTGGCAGCAGCGCGCCAACCACCGGGCCTACCTGGGCTTCATGTGGGCCCACCCCGGCAAGCAACTCCTCTTCATGGGCCAGGAGTTCGCCCAGGGCGCCGAGTGGTCGGAGGAGAACGGCCTTGACTGGGCGCTCCTGGACCCGGACTACCCGGCGGAGCCGGACCACAGGGGCGTACTGCGACTGGTGCGGGACCTCAACCACGAGTACCGGTCCGCCCCCGCGCTGTGGGAGCAGGACACCGAGCCCGCCGGATTCTCCTGGGTCGCGGCGGACTCGGCGGAGGACAACGTGCTGGCGTTCCTGCGCTTCGCCGCGGACGGCACTCCGCTCCTGGCCGTGTGCAACTTCTCCCCGGTGATCCGCCACGACTACCCGCTCGGTGTCCCGGACGCGGACACTGTCTGGCGCGAGACCCTCAACACCGATCTGGCTCGCTACGGGGGAGGCGACATCCGCAATCCGGACCCGCTGAAGTCCACCCCCGAGCCGGCCCACGGCCGCCCGGCCAGTCTGCGCGTGACCCTTCCGCCGCTGGCGACCGTGTGGCTCACCGCGTGGTCGGTCAGCCCTTGATGCGGTCCCGTATCCAGACGCCGGCCGGCTTGAGGACACCGGTGCCCGCCCATTCGTCGCCGGCGCAGGTGCCGGCCTTGAAGACCGCTCCCGAACGCGAGTCGTCGGAGTAGTTCCAGTTCGTCCAGGAGATGTTCTTCTGCTCCATCAGGTCGACGTACTTCTGCGACATCGCGAAGTCGTCGCCGCCGTCGCCCGACGCCTTCTGGGTGCCGAACTCGGTGACGAACATGGGGATTTCGTCGGCCGCCCGGGACAGTGTCTGAAGGTACTCGTCGTCGTGGTCGGCGGCGTAGAAGTGGAACGTGTACATGATGTTCTCGGCGTCGACCGGGTTGTCGACGACCTCGCTCTCGTCCGCGCCCTCGGAGACGCCGAGCGAGGACCAGGCGCGGGTGCCGACGAGCGCGATGCCGTCGGGGTCGTGCTGCCGGATCACGGGGATGATCTCTTCCGCGTACGACTTGATCTCGGACCATTCGACGCCGCTGGGCTCGTTGGCGATCTCGTAGAAGACGTTGGGCTGGTCCGCGTACTTCTTCGCCATGTCGGTGAAGAACTTCTTGGCGAGCTCGGTGTTCGCGTTGGGGTCGCCCGGGGTGAGCATGTGCCAGTCGATGATCGCGTACATGCCGCGCTCGATGGCCTGGTCGACCACGCGCTGGGCGATCCGTGTGAACTTCGCCGGATCGGACTCGTAGCCGCCTTCCTGGACGTACGTGGAGACGCGCAGCACATCGGCCTGCCAGTCCTGCGCGAGGGCGTCGAGGGAACCGTCCGTGAGGCACTGCTCGTACCACTGCGTGCCGTGCGAGCTCATGCCCTTGAGCTGAACTGCCTTGCCCTGTGCAGTGCACAGCGTGGTGTCGCAGAGCCTGAGCTGCCCGTTCTCGGCGACGGGTGATCCGGCCGGGGCCCGGACGGCGTCGTTCTCCTCTCCCGCGCTGGCGCTGAACTGCGGGGCGAGAGCAAGGAGCGAGCCGGCAGCGATGGCCGCGGTGAGGACGATCCAGGGGTGGCGTCGGTGGGGGGTCTGATGGGGCATGGGGGTGCCTCCTGTGTTCGCGTGATGTGTGGGGGAGGTGCTTCAGCGCGTGTTCAGGGGGTGCTGGTGGAGCGGTCAAAAGGTGGGGCTGGCGGGAAAGTTAGGGTCCTTTCCTGTTGCCGTCAAGACTGACAGGAAAGTTTCCTATTCTATGCGGGGGAAGGGGGCGTTGGCTGCGCCCTGAAGGATGGGCTCTTGGTCTATACCAGCCGCGCCGGTCCCAGTATCCTCATCCGTGGCCAGTGGCACACCATCCCCCCACCCAGGTTGCGTGCCGGCACGGGCGACGTCCACCCGACTCTGCCCCGGCAGCCGGGTGCCCCCATTCGCCGCCTCCAGGAGGATCACGGTGAAAGTTCGCACCAGAAGCTCGGCGATCATCGGCACCATCTGCCTCGTCGCCTCCCTCGCCCTGACCACGGCGGCCGCCGATGAGCCCGGCGCCCCGCGGCAGGCAGCGAAGGTCGCGCTCAAGATGGTGGCCACGGCCAAGAATCCGTCCGCCGGTGCCGCCGGTCCCGGTGGCACGGTCTGGATAGCCGAACGCGCAGGCACCGTAAGGGTCTTGAACGGTCAGGGGCTCGGTGAGCCCGTCCTCGACATCTCCGGCGAGACCACCACCGACGGCGAACGCGGCCTGCTGGGCATCGCGTTCGACAAGAAGTTCGCGCACTTCTACATCTCGTACACGAACCTCGAAGGCACAAGCACCGTGGACGAGTTCGCGGTACGGCACGGCAAGATCCGGCCCGACACCCGGCGCACGGTCCTCACCCAGACGCAGCCCTACGCGAACCACAACGGCGGCGACATCAAGTTCGGCCCCGACGGCTACCTCTACATCGCGTTCGGCGACGGCGGCTCGGGCGGCGACCCGCACGGCAACGGACAGAACCTCGACACGCTGCTCGGCAAACTGCTGCGGATCGACCCGAGGGGCGCCAAGCCGTACGCGATTCCGTCCGACAACCCCTTCGTGGACGACCCGAAGGCGAAGGACGAGATCTGGGCCTACGGGCTGCGCAACCCGTGGCGGTTCTCCTTCGACGCGGGCACGGGCGACCTGCTGATCGGCGACGTCGGCCAGAGCGCCTGGGAGGAGATCGACTGGGCCCCGGCGGACAGCAAGGGCGGCGAGAACTACGGCTGGTCCCAGATGGAGGGCAACCATCCCTTCCGGGACGGCACCGAGCCCGCGAACCACGTGCCGCCGGTCCACGAGTACGACCGCACCGGCCTCGGCTGCTCGGTGACCGGCGGCTACGTCTACCGCGGCACAGCGATCCCGGACCTCAAGGGTCAGTACGTGTTCAGCGACTACTGCGACGGCACCGTCCGCTCTCTGCAGATCGAGAACGGCAAGGTGACCGGCGTACACGACCTCGGAGTCAACGGCGGCGAGGTCGTCTCGTTCGTGCAGGGCGGCAAGGGCGAGCTGTACGTGCTCGACATCGGCGGCAGCGTCTCCCGCATCGACCCGGCGTAACGGGAACCGCATGCGATCCGGCCCGGCTCCGTGAGCCGGGCCGGATCCGGCCGCCTGTCCGTCAGCGGGGTTGCCGGACGCCGCGTCGCCAGACGTCGGTGATGGCGCGGCCGGCGGTGATGTCCCGGGTCGGGTCGCCGTCGACGAGTACGAGGTCGGCGCGTAGGCCCGGGGCTATGCGGCCGCGGTCGGTCAGTCCGAAGTGCCGGGCGGTGGCGCTGGTGGCGGCCGTCAGCGCTTCCAGCGGGGAGAGTCCGGCCTGGACGAGGAGCTCCAGTTCGCGGTGCAGGCCGTCGCCGTTGCGGGGAGCGAAGGGATTGGCGTCGGTGCCGGCCAGCAGCGCCACGCCTGCCCTGCGCAGCGCGCCGGCCGCGTGTGCGGCGGCGGCGAGGCGGTTCGGGCTGTCGGCGCCGATGACCTCGAAGTAGGCGAGCGTGCTCACCACGAACACCCCCTGGGCCGCGACCCTGGAGGCAAGGGCTTCGGCGGACGGATCACCCGGTGGGGTGTCGGACCAGACGTGGGCCAGGTCGTCGACGCCCGCGTCCAGCGCGATCGCGGTCTCCCTGGCGGTGCCCGCGTGCGCGATGGCCTTCAGCCCGGCGGTGTGCGCCGCGTCGACAAGGGCGATGGCGATGTCCGGCCCCAGCGCGGGGACCGGCTTCCCGGCCGACGTGCCGTCATCGAGCACGATCTTCAGGTAGTCGCTGCCCGCGGCCGCCCGAGCCGCGACGAACGGCGCGGCCTGCGCGGGGTCGGTGATCGTCTCGAAGGGTTCGAGCGCGTCCTCGGGGTTGGGCAGCGTCTCGGCCATCGCCGCCACGACTGCCGTCGGATGGCCGCAGGGGGCGGTGGCGAGGACTCCCGCGCTGCGGAGATCGGCGACGTCGTCCCGCTCCGCGGCCAGCTTCCGCTGGCGCCGCAGGTTCGACGGCAGGCAGAACATGTCCAGTTCGGTGGTCACGCCGTAGGTCAGCGCCCGCGCGAGGCTCCCGTCGAAGGTGTGGGTGTGCGCGTCGATCAGGCCGGGGAGCAGGGTCATGCCCGCGCCGTCGACCTCGATGTCCGGTGTGGGGCCGTCCCGTTCGGCGATGCGGTCGTCGTCGATGAGGACGTCGGTGTTCGCGACGACCCGCGTGCCGTCGAAGGCGCGCACATCACGGATGAGAGTTCGCATGGTGGTCTCCTCAAGTGATTCACTCAAAGACAGTTCGCCAGGCGATAGTACGCCAGCTAACTATCGTCTGGCGAATAGACTTCCGCCATGAGCCAAGGTGAACCGAACGTGGTGGACGAAATCGTCGAGGACTGGCGGCGGGAGAGGCCGGACCTCGAGGTGTCCGCGCTGGCAACCGTCGGCCGGCTGGCGTTCGTCGCCGAGAACATCGTCGCCCCGGTCGGGGAACGGGCAGTGGCGCGGCACGGCATCGCCAAGGGCGACTTCGACGTACTAGCGACGCTGCGGCGCACCGGCGCCCCATACGCCCTGAGCCCCTCCGTGCTCTCCGCGGAGTTGATGATGTCGCGGGCGGGAATGACGAAGCGTGTGGACCGCCTGGAGGAGGCCGGGTTGGTGGAGCGCACCCTCGACGCCGACGACCGCCGCAGCTTCCGGATCACTCTCACCGCAGAGGGCCGCCGCGTCGCCGACGCCGCCCTCACCGACCTCGCGGCCGACCTCTCGGTCCTGGTCTCCGAGCTCACCGACACGGAACGCGACGGCCTCGACCGTGCACTTCAGGCCCTGTTGCGCGTCGGCAGGGACCCGTCGGGCGAGCGCGGCGCGTCATGACCGTGGCCAGCTGCCGGTGAGGCCGAGGCGGCTTGCGTGCACCGCTGTTTGGAAGCGTGAGTCGGCCTCCGACGCCGTCATCAACTCGGCGATCCGCCTGCGGTACGTCCGCAGGGGCATGCCGACGCGGCGCGCGCCCACGGCGTCGGTCACGCCGGCCGCGAGTGCACGCAGCGCGGCGAGCGATTGGGCGTCCAAGCCCTCGCGGTGATCGTGAACTCGCGGCCGCGCGCGTCACGTCGGCCGGCCAGGATCATCCCCCGGCGGTCGATGATGATCGTCTCGTGCGGCAGTGTCGCGGCACGGACGCGCGCCTGCCCGCCGGCGGCCGCGACGTCGAACATGCCGGCCATCCCCGGCACCGGCTCGCCCGCACGCCTCGCCGAGAACATCGCTGCGGCCGGGCCGCGCCTGGACGCCGCCGAGCTCGCGGAGCTGATGGCCCAAAACCGGACGCCATGACGTGCCGCGCCCCTCAACTCTTCGCCCTGTCAGGGAAGTTAGGGGACCATGAGGCGTGAGTCAGTGTCGGTGACGCCTCGGGGGACAGAACATGGCATTGGAATTCCGCCTGCTCGGGCCGGTCGAAGCGCTGTGGGACGGCCGATCCCTGCGGGTGGGCGGGCCCAAGCCCCGTGCCCTGCTGGCCGCGCTGCTGCTGCGTGCAGGGCATGTCGTGCCTGCCGATGCGTTGGTGGACGTCGTATGGGGCGAGGAGCCGCCGGAGACGGCGAGGGCGCTGATCCAGACGTATGTCTCGGCGCTGCGGCGGGCCCTGCCGGAGGCGCGGCGTGGGGCGATCGAGACGCGGGCGCCGGGGTATGTGATCCGGCCCGATGCCGGTGCCGTGGACCTCGGGAGGTTCGAGGAGCTGGCCGTCGCCGGTCGGCGGGCCGCCGCGCAGGGGGACCACTCCGCCGCCGCCCGGCTGTTGCGTGACGCCCTCACTCTGTGGCGCGGTTCCGCGCTCGGCGGGGTCGGCGAGGTGCTGCGGAGCGAGGCGGTACGGCTCGACGAGGCCCGGCGGGCCGTGCTCGAAGAGCGCATCGCCGCCGAACTCGAATGCGGGGGGCGGGAGAGCGAGCTGATCACCGAGCTCAAGGGACTCGTCGGCGCCCACCCCACCAACGAGCGGCTGCGCGGGCAGCTCATGCTCGCCCTCTACCGGGTCGGGCGGCAGGCAGACGCCCTCGCGGTGTACGAGGACGGACGCGCCGTACTCGCCGAGGAACTCGGCATCGATCCCGGTCCCGAGCTCAGCCGGCGGCATGGATCGATCCTGCGGGCCGACCCTGTGCTGCTGCCCGCCGAGGACGGCGGTGCGGAGACCGGCGACGTCTCGGCGCCGAAGGTGCCCGCCACGCCCCGGTCCGTGTGCCTGCTGCCTCCCGCCATCAGGGACTTCACCGGGCGGAAGGCGGAAATCGCCGAGGTCGTCGACGGGCTCACCGCACCCCGGGACGCGACCTCCGTCGTGGTGGTGTCCGGGCCGGCCGGCGTCGGCAAGTCCGCCCTCGCGGTGAAGGCCGCCCACCTGGCCATGGAGGCCTTCCCCGACGGCCAGTTGTACGCCGAACTGCAGGGCACCGGCGGCCCCTTGCCGCCCGGCGACGTCCTCGGGCGGCTGCTGCGCGCGCTGGGCGCGGCGCCGCCCGAGCATGCCGATGAGCGCGCCGACCTCTTCCGCAGCCTCGTCGCGGGGCGCCGCCTCCTGCTGGTCCTCGACGACGCGGGCAGGGAGGCTCAGGTGCGGCCCCTGCTGCCGGGCAGCGCGGGCTGCGGCGTGCTCGTCACCTCGCGGGCCCGGCTCGGCGGCCTCGACGGGGCCCGGCGTACCGATCTCGCCGTCCTGGACGAGGTACGCAGCCTTGAGCTGCTGGCCCGGGTCACCGGCCCGCAGGGCGCGACAGACGATCCCGCGGAGGACGCCGCGGCCCGCCGCATCGTCACCCTGTGCGGCGGCCTGCCGTTGGCCCTGCGGATCGCCGGGGCCCGGCTGACCACCCGCAGGCACTGGACTCCCCGCGTCCTCGCCGACCGCCTGGAGGACGAGCGGCGGCGCCTCGACGAGCTGGCCGTCGGCGATCTGGAGGTGCGGGCCAGCCTGGGTCTCAGCTACGAGTCGCTCGATCACGACGCCCGCACGGCGCTGCGCCGCCTGGCCGTCCTCGGCCCCTGCGACACGGCCCCCTGGATGGTGGCGCTGCTCGTCGACGGGGCCGAGGACGAAGTGGAGGAGGTCCTTGAGCGGCTCGTCGACGCGCAGTTGCTGGACTGGACGGGGACCGACTCCGCGGGGCAGTCGCGCTATCGGGCCCACGATCTGGTGCGGGTGTACGCCGCGGAGCGCGCCGAGGCCGAGGATTCCGTCGAGGTGCGCACGGTGGCGGTGGGGCGTGCGCTGGCCGCCGGGCTGCGCCTGGTGGAGCGGGTCGCGGAGGAGGCGCCTTCGGGGGTGGTCGTACTGCGGCCCTATCTCGGAGGCTCGGCGAGCGTCAACCGGTCCGCCGGCGGGGCCAAGGCGGAGTGGGACGGCACCGGCACGCAAGGCAGCGGACCGGCGGCCGAGGTCGGGGCGGCGACCACGCGGCGGGCGCTCGCCGATCCGTTCGCCTGGTTCGAGGCCGAGGCCGACGCGCTCGCCACGGCCGTCGAGCGCGCGGCGGCTTTCGGCCTGCACACCCTCGCCTGTGCCGCCGCGACGGTGCTGTGCTCGTCGTCGTTCGCCGTCGGCAACCGCTTCGATGCCTGGTGGCGCAGCCATGACGCCGCTCTCGCCGCCGCCCGGCGCGCCGAGGACCGGGCCGGCGAGGCGCTGCTGCTCATCGGGCTGGGGCAACTGCGCTTCGAACAGGACCGGTACGCCGAGGCTCAGGACTACTTCCGGCAGGCCGAGCCCCTGTGCGCCGCCATAGGAGATCTGCACGGCCAGGCCGCCGCCCTCGCGGGTCTCGGCGGCAACTTGCGGGAACTGGGCCAACTGGCCGCCGCCGACGACGCGTTGGGCCGCGCCGTCGACGTCTTCCAGCGTCTGGGCGATGACGCGGGCATCGGTCTCTCCTGCCGGCTGCGTGGCTCCGTACGCATGGAACTCGGCGACCAAGGCGAGGCGTCGGCGCTCCTGGACGTATCACTGAGTGCCTACCGGAGCCTGGGCAGCCGGCGGGGCGAGGCACTGACGCTGCGCACGCTGAGCCTTGTGCACCGGTCGCTCGGGGCGTACGAGGAGGCTGAGGAGTACGCCGGGAGAGCCCTTGAGATCCTCGCGGGTCTCGGTGATCCGCTGATGGCGGCGTACGCCGAACGGGCCCGCGCCAAGGCCCGGTTGAGGCTGGGACGTACGCGCGAGGCGGAGGCGGAGTTGCTCGGTGCGCTCGACGTCTGCCGTGCGTACCGGGACCGTTTCGGCGAGGCGCTGACCCTGCGCACGCTCGGCGAGTGCGCCTTGGCCGACGGGCGGCACCACGAGGCGGAGAAGCGGCTCGCCGCCGCCGTGCGCCTGTGGGACGCATTGGAGTTGCGGCTGCCGCGGGCCCGCACGCTGCGCGATCTCGCCGCGGCCCGCGAGGCGTTGGGCGACGGGCGGGGTGCGGCGGCACTGCGTACGGAGGCGAAGTCCGTGTTCACGGAGTACGGCACGCGGGAGCGCGACGAACTGTAAGCCGCTGTGAGTCGTGTTGCCGAGGGCTTACAGGCAAGCTGCAGAAGCCCCGGCGAACCTTGGTGATGTCGGAGGGAAACAACAGCCGCCGGCACAACGGGGAATCAACGGGGAAGGACCACTGATGTCCAGCTCGACGAACAGGACCACGGACAGCTCCACGGACGGCGTCATGGCCGGCTCGGCACTCGACTCGACCTTCCGGTCCAGGAAGGCGCCTGCTTATCGCCGCCCGGCGGTCGTGCTTCTGGCCACCGCGGTCGCCGGCGTCGTCGCCGCGGGGTCGCTGACCGCGACCGCGTCGGCCGCACCGAGCCCTCTGCGCATGAACATCGTCAAGACGGCCACCATCGAGAAGGACAACCCGAAGCACAACCGCGAGAAGGGGAACAACTGCAACTTCTACAGCGGGTACTGGAAGCCCAGCGGCGACAACATCTGCAGCACGTCGACCGGCGGCGTGAAGTGGCGCTCCAACAACTGGTGCGCCGACTTCGTCCGCTACGTCTGGAAGAACTCCGGCGCCAAGACCAAGCACACCGACCCGTGGGCGGGCTCCTTCTACCGGGCCGCCAAGGCCGGCACCGGCAAGTGGCACAAGCGCGGCTCCTACGTCCCCAAGGCCGGTGACGCGGTGCTCTACGACTGGGACGGCGGCACGCCGAGCCTCGGCACCAACGGCTGGGACGTCGACCACGTCGGTGTCGTCATCCAGTACCGCAAGAGCGGGAAGAAGCTGACGACCATCGAGGGCAACACCACGAAGACGTCGAGCGGCAGCGGCAAGGAAGGCGTCTTCAAGCGCACCCGGTACAACACCGAGCGCGGCGACGTCGTCGGCTACGTCTCGCCCGAAAGGCGATAACGCCCACCACCTGCCGACCAGGACCACCGCCCGACGGGGGCGCCCCGGAGAGAGTGCCGCACCAGCCTCTCTCCGGGGCCGGGCGCGTGTGCCGCCACCGGCACTTCCCGCACGCAGGACGACGTATGACAACGCATGACGACGAAGGAATGCCATGGCCCCGATCATCCTCATGAACGCACCCGAAGTGGCCCACATCTCCGTCGTCGAGTGTGGTGAACTCCTCGTCGACCTGCGGGAGTTGTCCCTCCTCGAAGTGGACCCACGACAGGCGGATCCGGACGGTGCGTATGCCATGGTCCGCGAGGGGGTCGCCCTGCGCCTCGAAAGGGCGGCACGCCTGCTGCCCGACGGGCTGCGGCTGCTGGTCACCGAGGGGTACCGGCCCCTCGCCCTGCAGACCCGCTACTTCTACGAGTGCGCGGCCGAGTTGCGCCGCGCCAACCCGGACTGGCCGGACGACCACCTGCGCACCCAGACCAGCCGTTCGCTGGCGCCGCCCGAGATAGGGCCGCACGTCGCCGGTGCCGCCGTCGACCTCACCCTGTGCACCACGGACGGCGAAGAACTCGACCTCGGCACACCGGTCGACGCCAGCCCGGAGGCGAGTGACGGAGCCTGCTACACCGACGCCCCGAACATCTCCGGCCAAGTACGCCGCAACCGGCTCGCCCTGTGCGCGGCGCTCACCACCGCGGGACTGATCAACTACCCGACGGAATGGTGGCATTGGTCCTACGGCGACCGCTACTGGGCGCTACTGACGGGAGCCCCTGCCGCACGGTACGGGCCCATGTGACACAGCTGTGATCGGGGGACACATGCTGCGCATTCATTTCACCGGCCCGGACCTCGCCAGGACACGGGTGGCGAGCGGGCCGGCTCTGATGTGGGAAACCGTACTGAGCACTCACTGGCTCCGGGACGGCTGCGCCGGACTCCTCGGCATGTGGTGGCGAGGGCGGGTGCGGCCCGACCTGACGCCGCGTGCCCGGGCGCTGGCCGAACTGATCCCGAAGCAGGGCTACTTCCCGGATTTCCTGACACCGCACACCGTCACCCTGTGCCTCGCCGAGGCGGTGGAGCCCGTCCTGCTCACCCCCAGGAACGAGGTGCGCGACGACCTCGAACTCCTCGCCACCGGACGGCCGTTGTCGCCGTGGGCGCGCGACCTGCATCGAGGCCTCGCCCCGGCGCTCGACCGCCTCGGCCTGTCCTTCCAGGACTACCAGCGGATCGCGATCACACCGTTCCTCAGCAGCATCCTGACGCACACCGCACGGGAGCGAGCGCGGGCCGGCCAGCTCCTCGCCACCGGCGGGGTGGAGGCGCTGCTCCGCGGCCTGTCCCCGTCCGCACGGTGGTGCGCGCCTGCCCTCGACATCGACTATCCGGTGGACCGCGACCTGCACCTGGACGGACGCGGCCTGCTCCTCGTGCCCTCCTACTTCTGCCGTTGCCACCCGGTGACCCTGGTGCGACAGGGGGAGGGGGTCCCGGTCCTGCTGTACCCCCTCGGCCATGAACCGTGGGACTCCCGGGCGGCGGACGACGGGAGCGACACCCTCGCCGACCTGGTGGGGTGCAGCCGTGCCGCGGTCCTTGAGGCGGCCGACGCCTGCCGGCAGAGCAACACGAGCCAGCTCGCCCGCCGCGCGGGCCTGCGCCTTTCATCGGCCAGCGAGCACCTCACCGTGCTGCGTCGCGCCGGGCTGATCGTCAGCTCCCGCGACGGCAACAGCGTGCTCCACGAGGTCACCCCGCTCGGTGCCAGCCTGCTCCACCGGCATGTGTGACGACACGGGGGGCCTCTTGACCCCTGGGGGCCCAGCCATTAGGTTGCGGTGGCCATCGACCTGAACTGCCGAAAGGGGGCGACCAGCGGATGAACACCAGCTCTGATCTCGGTCGCCTCGCCCAGTGCACGGTCTGGGTTCCGGGCCGGATCGCGCACGGCTGCTGAATACGCCGTTCTGATGTGCCCGTCCGCGGCGCATTCCGGGTTTCCCGTCACCACTTCTCGGCACGCATCTGTTGTGTGCCGTTCTGCGCCCGCTTCTCGCGCGTGGCGCCTCAGAACGCAGAAATCTGAACACAGAAAGCTGCCTGAAAATTGGCGAACATGATGAATCGACCGATCGCGCACCGAATCGAAGGCCCGTCATGGTAGCGGCGCGTATCACCGTCAATGGGACAGAAGCCCCGATTTCACCGGTCGCGCCCCACACCACGGCGCTGGATTTTCTGCGCGAGCGTGGGCTCACCGGCACCAAGGAAGGCTGCGCCGAGGGTGAATGCGGCGCCTGCTCGATCCTGGTGGCCCGTCCCGGCGTGAACAAGCCCACCGACTGGGTGGCGGTCAACGCCTGCCTGGTCCCGGCCGCGGCCCTCGACGGCCAGGAGATCATCACCTCCGAAGGCCTCGCCACCGCCGGCGAACCCGGCGCACCGCCCGCACTGCACCCCGTGCAGGAGGAGATGGCGGCCCGCGGCGGTTCCCAATGCGGCTACTGCACACCGGGGTTCATCTGCAGCATGGCCGCCGAGTACTACCGCCCCGACCGCTGCGCGCACGCGGACCCGGCCGGCGGCACCGACGTCGACGCCGAGCACGGTCCCAACGGCTTCGATCTGCACGCGCTGAGCGGAAACCTGTGCCGCTGCACCGGCTATCGCCCGATTCGCGATGCCGCTTTCGCCGTCGGTACGCCCACCGACGAGGACCAGTTGGCCCGGCGTCGCGAGCAGTCACCGCCCGCACCGGTCGCCACCGAATACACCCAGGACGACAGGGCGTTCCTGCGGCCGGGCACCCTGGCCGAAGTGCTGCGGCTGCTGCGCGAGAGGCCCGACGCGGTGGTGGTCGCCGGCTCCACCGACTGGGGCGTGGAGGTCAACATCCGCTCCCGCCGGGCGGATTGCGTGGTCGCCGTCGACCGGCTGCCCGAACTGCGGGAGCTGCGCGTCGAATCCGGCCACATCGAGATCGGGGCGGCGCAGACGCTCACCGAGATCGAACGCCGACTCGACGGCCGGGTCCCCCTGTTGGCGGAGCTGTTCCCGCAGTTCGCATCCCGGCTCATCCGCAACAGCGCGACCCTCGGCGGGAACCTGGGTACCGGCTCCCCGATCGGCGACAGCCCGCCGGTGCTGCTCGCGCTGGATGCGTCGGTGGTGCTCGCCGACGCCGACGGTGAACGCGAGGTCCCGCTGTCCGACTACTTCACCGGCTACCGGCAGAGCGTGCGCCGTCCCGGCGAGCTGATCCGCGCGGTGCGCGTCCCGCTGCCGCTGTCGCCGGTCGTGGCCTTCCACAAGATCGCCAAGCGGCGCTTCGACGACATCTCCAGCGTGGCGGTCGCTTTCGCGCTCGACATCGAGGACGGGATCGTACGCAAGGCACGCATCGGCCTCGGCGGTGTGGCCGCCACCCCGATCCGCGCCCGTGCCGTCGAGGCGGCCCTGGAGGGCGAGCCGTGGGCGGCGGAGACGGTCGAGGCCGCGGCCCAGGTGCTGCGGTCCCAGGGCACGCCCATGGACGATCACCGCGCAAGCGCCGCCTACCGCTCCGCGATGCTCGGCCAGAGCCTGCTGAAGCTGTACGCACAGAACACCGAGGGTGTGTCGTCATGAGCCATCTGTCCGAGCGCCCCGAAAAGCCTGTCGTCGGCGTCTCCATGCCGCACGAGAGTGCGGCCCAGCACGTGACCGGCACCGCGCTCTACACCGACGACCTGGTCCATCGCACCAAGGACGTGCTGCACGCCCATCCGGTGCAGGCCATGAAGGCCCACGGCAGGATCACCGCGCTGCGCACCGAGCCCGCGCTCGCCGTGCCCGGCGTGGTCCGCGTGCTGACCGTCGCCGACGTGCCCGGCGTCAACGACGCCGGAATGAAGCACGACGAACCGCTCTTCCCCGACGAAGTCATGTTCTACGGCCACGCGGTCGCCTGGGTGCTCGCCGAGACCCTGGAGGCGGCCCGGCTCGGTGCGGCGGCCGTCGAGGTGGAACTCGACGAACAGCCGTCCCTGATCACGCTGCTGGACGCGATCGCCGCCGACAGTTTTCACGGCGCGCGGCCCGTGATGCTGACCGGCGACGTCGAGGCCGGCTTCGCCGACTCCGCGCACGTGTTCACCGGCGAGTTCCAGTTCTCCGACCAGGAGCACTTCTACCTCGAGACGCACGCGGCGCTCGCCCTGGTCGACGAGTCCGAGCAGGTGTTCGTCCAGAGCAGCACCCAGCACCCTTCCGAGACCCAGGAGATCGTCGCGCACGTCCTTGGTCTGCACAGTCACGAGGTGACCGTGCAGTGTCTGCGGATGGGCGGCGGCTTCGGCGGCAAGGAGATGCAGCCGCACGGGTTCGCGGCCATCGCCGCGCTCGGCGCCAAGCTGACCGGCCGCCCGGTCCGGCTGCGGCTCAACCGGACGCAGGACCTGACCATGTCCGGCAAGCGGCACGGGTTCAACGCCACGTGGAAGATCGGCTTCGACGCCGAAGGACGCATCCAGGCCCTGGACGCCACCCTGACCGCGGACGGCGGCTGGAGCCTGGACCTCTCCGAGCCGGTGGTGGCCCGTGCGCTCTGCCACATCGACAACACGTACTGGATCCCCAACGCACGCATCGCCGGTCGCATCGCCAAGACCAACAAGGCCTCCAACACCGCATTCCGCGGCTTCGGCGGGCCGCAGGGCATGCTGGTGATCGAGGACATCATGGGCCGGTGCGCGCCGCTGCTCGGCCTGGACCCGATGGAGCTGCGGGAGCGCAACTTCTACCGGCAAGGCCAGTCGACGCCGTACGGACAGCAGGTCACTCAGCCCGAACGCATCTCGGCCGTCTGGCAGCAGGTCAAGGACAGCGGCGGCATCGCCGACCGCAGGCGCGAGATCGCCGCCTTCAACGCCGTGCACCCCAACACCAAGCGGGCACTGGCGATCACCGGCGTGAAGTTCGGCATCTCGTTCAACCTCACCGCCTTCAACCAGGGCGGCGCGCTGGTCCTGATCTACAAGGACGGCTCGGTCCTGATCAACCACGGCGGCACCGAGATGGGCCAGGGCCTGCACACCAAGATGCTGCAGGTGGCCGCGACCACGCTGGGCATCCCGCTGCGCAAGGTGCGGCTTGCCCCGACGCGCACCGACAAGGTCCCCAACACCTCTGCCACCGCGGCGAGTTCCGGTACGGATCTCAACGGCGCGGCGGTCAAGAACGCCTGCGAGCAGTTGCGCGAGCGGCTGCTGCAGGTGGCCGCCACCCAGCTGGGATCGAGCGCCTCGGATGTGCGCATCGTCGAGGGCGTCGCGCGCACCATCGGCAGCGACAAGGAGCTGGCCTGGGACGACCTGGTGCGCACCGCGTACTTCCAGCGGGTGCAGCTGTCGGCGGCGGGCTTCTACCGGACCGAGGGCCTGCACTGGGACGCGAAGACGTTCCAGGGGGCGCCGTTCAAGTACTTCGCCATCGGCGCCGCCGCGGCCGAGGTGGAGGTGGACGGCTTCACCGGTGCGTACCGCATCCGACGGGTGGACATCGTGCACGACGTCGGCGACAGCCTGTCCCCGATGATCGACATCGGTCAGGTCGAGGGCGGTTTCGTGCAGGGCGCGGGCTGGCTCACCCTTGAGGACATGCGCTGGGACGCCACGGACGGGCCCAACCGCGGCCGCCTGCTGACCCAGGCCGCGAGCACCTACAAGCTGCCGAGCTTCTCGGAGATGCCCGAGGAGTTCAACGTCACGCTCATGGAGAACGCCACCGAAGAGGGCGCCGTATACGGGTCCAAGGCGGTCGGCGAGCCTCCGCTGATGCTGGCCTTCTGCGTACGAGAGGCCCTGCGGCAGGCCGCCGCCGCGTTCGGACCGAGCGGGGTCGGCGTCGAGCTGGCCTCGCCCGCGACGCCGGAGGCGGTGTACTGGGCGATCCAGGGAGCCCGCCAGGGCGATGCCTACCGCAACGGCCACGCCGACAACGGACTTGCCGCCAACGGATTCGCCGCCAACGGGTTTGGCGCCAACGGCAAGAACCGCACCGCAGCCACAACGCTGAGCGGTGCCTGACATGGCGTGGGTCGCCGCGGTCGCACGGTTGCGGGCACGCCGGCAGTCCGGCGTCCTGGTGACCGTCGCGACCGTGCGCGGCCACGCCCCGCGCGACGCCGGAGCGAAACTCGTCGTGGGGGAGAGCGAGACATGGGGCTCGATCGGCGGCGGCAATGTCGAGGCCGTCGCGATCGACCGGGCCCGGGAGATGATCGCCGCCTCCAAGCCGGAGCCGGAGCTGATCGACTTCGCCCTGAACGACAAGGTGACCAACCAGCATGGCGTGCAGTGCTGCGGCGGCACGGTCACGGTGCTGCTCGAACCCCTCGCCGTGGTACGGGCGGTGGCGATCTTCGGCGTCGGACACGTCGGGCTTGAGCTGGCGCGCATCCTGGCGCGTCAGGACCTCGACCTCCATCTGATCGACTCCCGCGCCGACATCCTCACCGAGGGGCGGCTCGCCGTGCTGGCAGACGCGGTGGGTCAAGTGCACGTACATCACACGCCGTTGCTGCCCGAGGAGGTGCTGGAGGAGCTGCCGCGCGGCACCCACGTCCTGATCATGACCCATGATCACGCCGAGGACGCCGCGCTGTGCGACGCCGCCCTGCGCACGACCCATCTCGGCTCCATCGGGCTGATCGGCTCGGCGGCCAAGTGGGTGCGGTTCCGCAAACGCCTTGCCACCGAGGGCGGTCACGACGAGACCACCATCGACCGGATCAAGACCCCGATCGGCCTCGCGGACATCACCGGCAAGGAACCCGCGACGATCGCCGTGAGCGTTGCCGCTGATCTGCTGCGCACCTTCGAGATGGAGGGGAACTGACGCTCGCACCGGATGCGTGGATCGCGGTCAGCGGAGTCTCAACGTCCCTAGCCACATGATCAGTTGATGACGCACCGATAATGGGTGGTCAGCCGTCCCTCGTCGTCCCATACGTGGAAGGCGAGCGCGGGCGGTTGGTCGAGGTGGACGTAGTCCTCGGGGTGGGTGTGCTGTTCCCAGGGGAGCCGGAGCGTGGAGACCACTCCCGGTGCCACCAGCAGTGGGCGTCCGGCGAAGGTGGTTGCCGCCGGCGTGTGGGCGTGCCCGCACAGGAAGGCCGCGAGGTTGGGGTGGCGGCCCGTCAGCGCGGCGAGGCGCTCTGCTCCGAACTGGCGGACGCCGTCGATGAAGGGGACGTGCAGCAAGGTCGGCGGGTGGTGGAAGCCGACGAGCACGGGCACTTCGGCCGGGGCCTGCGCCAGGACGTCCTCCAGCCACGCCAGGGTCTCGTCCTCGAGGAAGCCCTCGTCCTTGCCCGGCACCGAGGAGTCGCACAGCGCGATGACGAAGTCGGCGGTGCGGTGCACCTGGTTGACCGGTGCCGCCGAGGGCGGCTGGCCCAGCAGGAACTGCCGGAACGCCGCACGTTCGTCGTGGTTGCCGGGGCAGATCACGACCGGGTGCCTGGAGGTCAGCAGCGAGCGGGCCTGCTCGTACTCGGCGGGCAGGGCGTGGTCCGCGATGTCTCCGGTGACCAGGACCGCGTCCAGGTCGTAGGGGAGGCTTTCGAGGTAGTCCATGACGGCCCGGGTGCGCTCGGAGCTGCGGTGCCCGTCGTCGATGTGGGTGTCGCTGAGGTGAGCGATCACGATCACCGCTGGGGTCCTTTCGTCGCGGTGTGCTGGATGCTTTCGACCTCGAACGTAGAGGGTCACCGGACCAGGATTAAGATCCAGTTTCATGCCAAATTCTTGGTCCAGTTCCCGGCTCGACCTGCTCATCTCCCTCGACGCCGCAGGCGGGCGGCGCTCCGGCCTGGAGTCCGCGCTCCGGGCGGCGATTCGCCAGGGACGCCTGCCCGCCGGGACGCTCCTGCCGTCCACCCGCGGGCTTGCCCAGGAACTCGGACTCTCGCGGGGCACCGTCAGCGCCGCCTACGCCCAGCTGGTCGAGGAGGGCCACCTCGCCACGCGTCCAGGAGCGGGCACCAAAGTGGCCGAGGCGCCGCAACGCGCCCAGGCCCCCGCGTCGTGCCCCGCACCCGCGCCGACCACTCCCCGCCACGACCTTCGCCCCGGGCTCCCCGACGTCAGCGCCTTCCCCACCCGAGCCTGGCTCGCCGCCACCCGCCGCGTGCTCAACCACGCGCGCCCCGAGGTCTTCGGCGCCGGAGACCCACAGGGCCGTATCGAACTGCGCAACGCCCTCGCCGACTACCTGGGCCGCACCCGCGGCGTGATCACAACCCCGGACCGCATCGTGGTCACTTCCGGCTACTACCAGGGCCTGGGCCTGCTCAGCGGCGTACTGTCCGCAAGCGGTACCCACACCGCGGCCGTGGAGGACCCGGGCCACAACCTCTTCCGCGAAGTCGTCCAGCGCGCCGGGCTCACCACCCTCCCTCTGCCCGTCGATGCCCACGGCGCCTGCGCCGATGTGTTGACACCGGGCACAGGAGCGGTGTTCCTCACCCCCTCGCACCAGTACCCGACCGGCGTTCCGCTGCATCCGAGCCGCCGCCGGACACTGTGCGCCTGGGCATGCTCCACAGGCGGCCTGATCGTCGAGGACGACTACGACGGCGAGTACCGCTACGACCGCCAGCCCGTCGGCGCCCTCCAGGGCATCGCACCCGATCAAGTCGTCTACTGCGGTACCGCGTCCAAGACGCTCGGCCCCGCCCTCCGTCTGGCCTGGATGGTCCTACCGCACCACCTGGTGCAACCGGTGATGCGGGCCAAACAGCAAGCCGACCTGTACACCGAGACCCTGGGGCAACTCGTCCTCGCCGACCTGATCACCACGCACGCCTACGACCGCCACGTCCGCGCCGCCCGCCTGCGCTACCGCAGACGCCGCGAACTCCTCCTCGACCGGGTAGCCGCCCGCCCCGGCCTTACCGCCCACGGGGTACCCGCCGGCCTGCACACCCTTGTCACTCTCCCCTCCGACGGCCCCACCGAGGACCAACTCCTGGCCAGGTGTGCCCATCACGGCCTCGCCCTGCGTGGCCTCACCGAACTCCACCACGACCCCGCCGACCGTCCGCAGGGCCTGCTGATCGGCTTCGCCGCCCCTTCCGAACGTGCCTACCCGGCCGCCCTCGACGCCTTGTTCGCTGCCCTGGGTCGAGCCCAGGTGTGACAGAGGGCGTGGCATCGTGATCACTTCTTTGGCGTGCTCATGATGAGGGGGAGCCGTGCGATCGGCTGCAAGGAAGTCCTCGCGGACGTTTTCGAGCAGGGCTGCAAGCAGGTCAAGGCTGGTTCTCTACGCGCACCGATGCCTGCGGCCGGGTGTCGCTCACGTACACCGTGATCGATCTCAAGATGAAGCGGACGACCGGCAGGGCCGTGTTCACGGCGACGCAGGAGATCCAGCTCGACCCCAAGGAGCACAACGGCAATACCTCCATCAAGGAGGGGCTGTGGCACACCGAGAACACGCTGCGGCTGGACGACGCATCGGGCTCCGCCAAGGGGCTGCGGGCGTCGTGGAAGACCGCTTGCTCGGGCGGCGCGTGCGCGGCCGACAGTGCGTGGTCGGGGTCGTGCCGATCAGCGCCCCGCACCGCCTCACTCGTCGTACGCAAAGCCTGGCCATCAGGCCGAAGGTGACCTGATGCGGGCTCAGGGGGACCCCGGTGTAGTCGCCGGTCGGGGTCATCGCCTCGCTGCTCGTGCCGGAGTCCGGGCTGCCGCGTGTCGAACTTGGTGATCAGCGTTCCGTCCACCCAGTGCTCGACGAAGCCCAGCGAGTCGCCGTTGTAGCAGCCGATCAGCCGGGTGCCGCGCGACGCGGCCGCGAGGCGCTCTCCGGCTCACCACCGATGCGTACGAGCACATCGCGGTCGGTCAGTCCCTCGACCAGGGTCAGGCTATGCGCCATATGCGTCTCGGCGATCCAGGCCGGCGGATGGGTCATCCGGCTTCCCTGCGAGCGGCTGTCGGCCCCAAGCACCTGCGTGGCGTGTCGGCCGTCGCTTCCGTGATCCCGTAGCGCGCCTTTGGCGTGTCACCTGCCACGGGTGAGGACACTTGGCCGGATCTGTTCCACGGTGTCGTGGTCGGAGGCGGTGAGTTCGCGGATGAGTGCAAGCGGAGCGGAAGAGGCGCACAGCCTGTCGGAACAGGCGTTGCGCACGGTGTTCGGTCTCCTGGGCCTGACCGGGTCCGGTCTGCGGCGCCTGCTCGACCCCGAGGCCCCCGAGGACCCCGACGGCACGGCGCCGGGGCGGCAACCCGAACTGTTCCGCCTGCTGCCCTGCGCGGCCGTGGCCTGGGGGGTCGCCGCCCAGCGACGCTCTGCCCGGGTGGTCCGGGGAGCCGGTTCCCGGGTGGGCGCGGTCGTCGCGTTCGCCGCGCGCCCGGTGGTGACACGTGAGCCGTTCGTCTCGTCGTGGCGGCTGCTGGTGCAGTGGGGAGAACGCGGGGCGGCGGACCAGGAGCGTAATCGGGAACTGGCCGCGGGGTTCGTCCGGGCGGTCGTCAAGGAGGTGGCGTCCGTCGTACTGGCCCAGGCGGATCTGAACGGAGCGGTGGACCGCATAGACCTGGATCGCGCGGCGCGCCGACTCGACCTGGATCGGGCTGCGGACCGTATCGACGTCGACCGTGTCGCCGCCAGGATTGATGTCGATGCGGTGGTGGCGCGGGCGGATCTCGAAGCGGTGATCGCCCGTCTCGATCTCGCCGATCTGGTGCGGCGCGTGCTCGACGAGATCGACTTCGCAGGCATCGTCCGTGAGTCCAGCGGCACGATGGCGGTCGAGACGGTGGACGCCTTCCGGGACCGCAGCGTCAGCGCGGACCGGTTCTTGAGCCGCATCGCCGACCGGGTCATGCTCCGGTCCGCCGAGCGCAACACGGCAGGACCGTCGCGGTGGCCGGAGGAACCGTGAGCCGGCCGCCCGCGGTCCAGGGGCAGCGAGCGGGGATCGTCTCCCGGACGGTGGCGGATGTGATCGACGTCGGGCTCGTCGGCGCCCTGTGCGCAGCCGCTCTGCTCCTGTACGGCGTGGGCGACTACGTGCTGACCGGCGCGCCGTTCGCGCTGCCGCAGCCACCGAGGCCGGGCGGCGCCGCGGGCAGCTCCCTGATCGCCGTGGGATACCTCGCCGCGGGCTGGACGGTGGCGGGCCGGACGCCCGGGAAGCAGTTCGCCGGCCTGCGCGTCGTCTGTGCCTCCGGCCGTCCCGTGCCCGCCGGGCGGGCAGCACTGCGTGCCGTGCTGTGCGTGCTCCTTCCGCTGGGGCTCTTCTGGGTTCTCGTCAGCCGCCGGAACGCTTCGATCCAAGACCTGCTGGTGCGCACCGCGGTGCTCTACGACTGGGGTACCAGGTGACGGGGCCGCACGCGCGCGTGCGGGCCGTGGTGGGGGAGTTGAGGGGTGCGCTGGCGAAGCCGACCGGGGAGGCGCGTCGCGTGGTGGCGCAGCTGGCGCACGTCAATGTCCTGGACACCGCGACCCGCCTCGCGGCTCAGGTCTTTCTGGCCGCCCTGCCCGTGGCCTTCGTCGTGGTGTCCTTCGGTCCGCCGGTCGTGCGCGAGGAACTGCTCGCCTCGCTGCGTGCGTTCCTCGGCCTGAAGGGCGTCTCGGCGGACCAGGCACGGCAGTTCACGACCGGCCCGCCACCGCCCCGTGAGTCGTGGGGGGCGTTCAGCGTCCTCATGGTGCTGCTGTCGGCCACCGCCGTCAGCCGCACGCTGCAGCGGCTGTGCGAGCGTGCCTGGCACCTGCCGCCCGCGGGAGGCAGGCCTGCCGTATGGCGGTGGCTCGCCTGGCTGTTCGGGTGGTTTGCTTCGCTGGTGTTCCACGGTGCCTGCCAGGACGGCTTCGGGGCGGGCCCCCTGGTCGGATTCCCGCTCGCGCTGGGCGCCACCGTCCTGATGTGGTGGTGGACCCAGCACCTCCTGCTGGGAAAACGTGTGCCGTGGGGGCCGCTGCTGCCCGGAGCCCTGCTCACCGGATGCGGCATCGTCGTGTGTGGTGCGGTGTCCCGGCTCTACCTGCCGCGGGCCCTGAACGAGAGCATTGACCGGTACGGCCCCGTCGGTTCGGTGTTCACCCTGCTCTCCTGGCTCATCGTCCTGTTCGTCGTCATCACCGTGGGCATCGCCCTGGGGTATCTGCTGGCCCAGCAGACCCCCTTCGACCGGTGGTTGAGCCCGCGTCAGAGCGCATCCGTGCGGACCCGCCCGGCGCGGGCCGCCCGGCCCAGGGCCCGGAAGTCGTCCTCGTTCTGGTCCGCGTACGCCTCGGCGAACTTCGCGACGGCGCGGTCGAAGATGTCGCCCCGACCGAGATAGGCGGCGATGGCGATGCGGTCGCCGGAGCGGGCGTGGGCCCTGGCCAAGGTCGCACCGCAGACCTGGCTGAAGATCCTCATGCCCCGCGGGCTCATGGTGTCGGCGGCAGCGATGCCCTTCCAGTCGTGCAACTGACGTACGTAGAAGTCCCGTTGGCGTCCGTCGATGCCCTCGGCCCGCTCCCAGCCGAGCAGGGCGTCGCTCGTGGCCTGCATCAGCCGCTGGCCCGAGACGACCCGCTCGCCCTGGTTCTCGTACGCGCTCGGACCGGTGTACGCGGACAGTGCCGAGGTCTCTGCCTCCTTGGCCTGGAGGAGCAGGGGGTCCTGTTCGTCGCGGCCGAGCATGAGGATGATCCAGCAGCGGGTGCCCACGCTGCCGACCCCGACGACCTTGCGGGCCATGTCCACCAGGCGGAACTGGTCGAGCAGGGCCCGCCGGTCGGACGGCAGGCTCTCGCCGTACCGCTCGATGAGATCCCTCATCTGTTCCTCCAGCTGATCGCGCTCCACGTCCGGGAGGAGATCGCCGACGGGGACGATCAGTGGGGGATCGGGCGTGATCCTGCGCTCGCCCTTGACCAGGTGGGTGAGCTTCTCGAATGCGTGCAGATGATCGCGGGTGCGTGCCTTGGCCAGGGCCCGGGCCGTCCTCGTACGCAGCACACGATTGCCGCCGTCGCGCAGCGCGCGGTAGAGATCGTCCGCCTCGATCTTCGTGTACCAGACGTCGAGGTGGCGCATGCCGGCGAAGCGGGCCGTCCACTCGCGGTACGCCCGCACCGCCCCGTGCACCACGGTCGCCCGCTCCGCCTCGGCGAAGCCGTTGTTCCGGCCGGCGATGACCAGGCTCGCCGCGAGCCGCTTGACGTCCCACTCCCACGGCCCGGGCAGCGTCTCGTCGAAGTCGTTGATGTCGAACATCAGATGGCGCTCCGGGGAGGCGAGCAGCCGGAAGTTGAGCAGATGGGCGTCGCCGCACAGCTGCGCCTCGATGCCGGTGCTCGGCGTGCCCGCCAGGTCACCAGCCATGATCGAGGCGGCACCCCGGTAGAACCGGAACGGGGACTCCAGCATCCGTGCGTACCGCACGGGCACCAACTCCGGCACCCGGGCCGCCGACTGCGCTTCGAGCACGTCCACCGGATCCGCGCGGTCCGGCTGCGGTGTGAACTCCGCGTGGGCGGAGCGCGGCACGAAGCCGCGGGCCGCCCTGCCGCGGGCGGCCCGCTCCTGCGGAGTGAGATGCGCGGTCCGGCTCCCGGTCATGGCGAGGCCTCTTCTCTCGGCACACCCGCTCTTCGGGCTCGTGCCGCCGACTCTCGCCCCGCAGCCCCGCGAGGACATCACCCGGCGGGGGTGAGGCGACGCGGAGCCAGGCGCACCACGGTGCGTCTCACCGACTGCCGAGGAGGCACACGATGGACTATCCGTTGATGAACCTGTTCCTCACCATGCTGTGGTTCTTTCTGTGGACGGCGTGGCTGATCCTGGTGTTCAGGATGATCACCGACATCTTCCGCAGCCACGACCTCGGTGGCTGGGCGAAGACCGGCTGGCTCCTCTGCGTCCTCGTGCTGCCGTTCATCGGAGTGTTCGTGTACCTCATCGCCCGGGGCCGGTCGATGGGTGAACGGGACCTGCATGAGGCCCAGGCGCGCGACTCCGCGTTCCGCTCGTACGTACGCGAAGCATCCGCTGGACCGGGGAGCGCCGGGACGAGCCAGCTGACGCAGCTCGCCGAGCTCCGGCAGGCGGGGGCGCTGACGGATCAGGAGTACCAGAGGGCGAAGAGCAAGGTCCTCGCCCCCTGAAGGGTGGTGCTGCGCAGCCGTCAGGCGTGCCCGGACGGCTGCCTGCCATACACCGCCAGGGCCCAGATCACGATGACGTCCAAGGCGATGATGGTGACGGACCAGACCGGGTAGTACGGGATGAAGAAGAAGCTCTCGACGGCGCTGGCTCCGGCGAGAATCATGCCGATGACGCGCGCCCAGGCGCGGGCCGCGAACACGCCGAAGGCGGCGGCCAGGACGACGACGCCGGAGAGCAGGTGGATCCATCCCCACGCCGAAGTGTCGAACTCGTACGTGTAGTTGCGCGTCACCACGTAGAAGTCGTCGTCAATGATCGCGACGAGCCCCGCGATCGCGTGGTAAGCGCCGACCAGCAGCATCAGGCAGCCGGCGAGCACCGAGAATCCGACGGCCGCCGGATTCCTCTCCGCCAGAGTTCGCTGAGTCATCAGTGGCTCCTCCCCTGAGGTGAGGGGCGAGCATCCCGCGCGGGCCCGGAGCCGCACTCACCCACGCGGGGTGATGTCCGGTTCCCGGGGCCGGACGAGGATGCGGTGCATACCGCCCGCTCCGGACGGAGGTGGCGTCATGGCCGCGGCGGCCGACGGCTTCGAGATCCGGATCACCGGCAGGGTGGGCGAGTCGTTGTGGGAGGCGTTCAGCGAGCTGACGATCTCGGTGCATCCCGCGGAGACCGTGCTGCGCGGCTCGTCGCTGGACCAGGCCGCGCTGTACGGGATCCTGGACCGGATCCAGTCACTCGGGCTCGAACTCGTGGAGGTGCGGAGGATTCCGGGTGGTGGCGGCCCGGGCACCGAGGGTGGAGCGGAGGACACCTAGATATTGGCGGGCCGGGTGGAGCAGCCCCAGGATGTGTGGGCAGAAGCAGGTATTCCTCTTGAGGGGTGAGGACATGCCCACGATGTCCCAACGGACGGCGCGCCATTCGATGTTGACCCGCGATCAGATCAGCTCCGTGCGGGTGGCCGCGCTGCGCAGGGAGCTGCGGGCGCTCGGCTGCGACCGCTTCACCGTGGAGTCGGCGGTCTCCCTGTCCGCGTCCTGGGTCGCCGATGTGCTCGCGGACATCGCGTACTCGCTGCACGACCCTCCGCTCGCCGAGGCGTTGACGGAGGAGGCATCCGCCCTCCTGGCCTCCTCGCGCCCGGTCCGGCCGTCTGCGAAGAAGCGGGCGGCGCGACCGCCGGGACCGACCGCAGAAGTGTTCGGGACGCCGGAGCCCGCCGTCCGGCTCACCGAGCGCGAGGCGGTCGTGCTGCGACGGCTGCAGGGCGAACAGTCGCTTCGGGAGATCGGTGCCGATCTGTACGTATCGGTGAACACCGTCAAGAGTCATGTGCGTTCCATCTACCGGAAGTTCGACGTCACCTCCCGCGAGGAAGCGGTCAGCCGGGCCCGCGGACTCCGGCTCCTGTGACCCGGCTCCGCACCGACCGCACCGTCTGGTGCGGTCACGCCTCTCACAGCAGACGCAACTCGCGTGCCCGCCGTACGGCGGCCGTCCGCCGGGTCACGGCCAATTTGCGGTAGACGCTCTTGAGATGGGTCTTGACCGTGTTGACCGACAGATACAGCTCGGCGGCTATTTCCTCGGTGGTCATCATCTGCGCGAGGTGGACGAGTACGTCGAGTTCGCGCCCGCTGAGTGATCCGAAGATCTGCGGGGGCGCGGCATCCGGTGCCCGTGTCCGGTCGCCGTCCGGGCGGAAGCCGCCCGCGGGGCGCGGCCGCGTGACGTGCGCCTCCCGTTCCGCGGCATCGAGTCGCTGGACGAGCCAAGGAGCGGTCACGTGCTCGCGCGAGCTCGCCAAGGTGCGCAGCGCGCGGTCGCCGCGGCCCTCCGCGATGCTCGTCAGGCCAAGGACCAGTGCGTGAACGGCCCGGACGAACGGGTCGGGTGAGGACTGGAGCGCGGCCCCCGCCCTGCTCAGCTCGCACTCCGCGGCCGCGAGCCGGTCGCCGGCCAGATCCACCCAGCCCTTGGCGACGAGCACCGCCGCTCCGGAGCGCTCGGGGTGGGACCGGGCCGTAAGGGTCGGGTGTTCGGCCCTCGCCGCGAACTCGGCGGCCGCACGGAACCGCCCCCGGAGCGCCTGGAGCAGCGCAAGGTCCTCCAGACAGCTGCGGCGCAGGGCGCTGTTGCCGACCGCCGTCGCCGCGGAGAGGCCGGTCAGGAGCATGGTCTCGGCGGCCTTCAGCCGGCCGCCGCGCAGTTCGTCGCCGCCGAGGGTCGAAAGGACGAGTGCTCTCAACTCGTGCCGTTCGGAGAGCGCTTCGGGGGAAACCTCGCCGAAGAGTGCCTGCACCGTGGACGCCGCGCGCACGGCGGCGGGCAGGTCGCTGGTACGCGTGCGCTGGATGATGATCACGGAGTGCGTCAGGCGGATCCTCGCGCTGTGCTCGGCGTCGGTGTCCGACAGGCGTGTGAGGGCCCGCTCGGTGAGGCCGAGCGCTTCGTCGCAGGCAGGGGTGTCGCCTCGGGACAGGGCCGCCGCCGCGCAGAGCAACGCGGGTTCCGGTTCGTGGCGGGCCGCGGAACGGGTCACCGCGTGATGCGGCATCCTCCGGAACAGTTCGGCGGTGAAGCGGTCGTCGGTCAGTCCCAGGGCCTGACCGATGGCCAACTGATGGACGATCAGGCGGCTCGCGTAGGGCCAGTCCCCGGCTTCGGCCGCACTGCGCACGGCCTCCGCAAGGAGGCCCTGACCGCTGAACCACACGGCGGCCTTCCGCTGCAGTTCCCCCGTCAGGCCGGGTGTCTCGTGGCGCAGGCGCAGGCGCAGGAAAGTGACGAGCATCTGGTGGCCGCGATACCACCCGTGCCCCAACGGGCGGAAGAAGGCGTTCTGTTCGACCATCGCGGAGAAGAGCCGGCCCGCCGTGCGGCCGACCAGCGCCGTGGCCAGTTCGGCGTTGACGCGTTCCGGGACGCTGGTCGCCAGCATGAGGCCCCGCATGTCGGTGGACTGGGCGTCGAGAACCTCTTCGAGCAGATAGCTCGCCACGGTCTGGTCGTCACCCGTGAACTCCCGCACGAAGCCCTCCGGGTCGCTGTGCCCGGTCATCGACATGGCCGCGAGGCGCAGACCGGCCGCCCACCCCTCGGTGCGCTCCCGCAGGGCACGGACCGACGGCCTCGACAGCGAGACGCCGTGCTGGTCGAGGAGTGCGGCGGTCTCCCGGTCGCTGAAGGCCAGGTCGTCCATGCGTATCTCGGACAGTTCACCGGCCAGCCTGGAGCGGTGCAGGGGGAGAGGCGGGTCCCGGCGGCCCACGACGACCAGGCGCAGCGCGGCACCGGCCCGCTTGAGCAGGTAGGCCACCCCTTCGGCGAGGGCGGAGCCGGCCGTGGGATGAAAGTCGTCGAGCACCAGGACGACCGGTGTGCTCCTCGCGGTGAGCCCGGCGGCCAGACGCACGATGAACACGTAGTCGAGGACGTCGCCGCGCGCCGGGGCTTCACCGGTCGCGGTGACGTCGACACCGACATGGCGCAGCGCTTCGAGCACACAGGGCCAGAAGACGCCCGGCAGCTCGTCGCCGCTGTCGCAGGAGACCCAGGCCAGTGGTCCCGGCACCTTCCCCGTATGCGCCCAGAGCAGCACGAGGGTCGACTTGCCGGAGCCGGCGGGCCCGGCCACGACCGTCAGCGGGCCGAGCGCCCCTCGGGAGAGGCACTCCGTCTGCCGTGGCCTGGCAATCGCCCAGGCCGGCAGAGGAGGTATGCCGACCTTGGAGTGGAGCGTCAGGAACTGCTCCGGCAAGGATGACAAGGACGTCTCTTCCGACCGGGACATCGCGACACCGCCTCCACTGCTCAGGCTGTTGTGCGAAAGGCCAGTATCGGACGGGGCGGGGTGAGACGGCATCGTCCGCGTCCGCCATCTCACCCGGGTGAGGAGAGCGGGAGCCGATCCGGGAAGAGCGGCCCCTCAGACCCCGTGCAGCGCCGCGACGAGCTCCTCCTCGCGCTCCTTCGTCAGCGACGTACGGATCACTGTCGGGGCGAACGGACGCAGTGCCTCGCGCACCCGGTCGGGCGTCGACTTGCGCACGAGCGCGAACACCGCGGCCCGGTCGGGCTCCAGCGTCGCGGCCACCTCCTTGATGAAGGCGTCGTCGATGCCCACATCCCTCAGACGTCCGGCCGCCGCGCCCGCCGCGGCGCCCACGGCCGCGCCGAACACCGGCATCAGGAACAGCATGCCGAACAGCGTCCCCCACACGGCGCCGGTCACCGCTCCCGCCCCGGTGGTGCTGTGCGCCTGCTGGACGTGGACCTTTCCGTCCGGCGTCCGCCAGGCGAGCGCGGCGTCCTCGAGGTCGAGCAGCTCCTGACGTGACAGGTCCGCACCGAGGCGCATCACCTCTTCGGCTTTCTCCCTGTCGGAGAAGCCGAGAACGACGAGCTCGGTCATCACAGCCGCCCCAGACGCCTGCGGGCATGGCGTTGCGACGTCTCTTCGGCGGCGGCCGCGTCGAGCGCGCGCACCGCCTCGGCGATCTCGGCGGCCACGGGGCCGAGGGTCTCCGGAGTGAGGAACCCTTCGGCGACGGGTTTGCCTCCGGCCTCGCGGATCACGCGCCGCAGCGTCCTCGCCCATACGTGCTCGAGCAGGACGAACCCCGCGGACGTCCCGGGGTCGAGTTCGGACGCCATCTCCCTGATGTCGTCCACTGAAAGGCCGAACGGATAGCCCTCGTCCGCCATCTCCTCCAGCGCTTCCACTTCCCGCAGGGTCCTGGTCTCCAGACCGAGCAGGGCGGCGATCGTGGTGCCCATGCCCTCGGCCTGGTAGTTGCGGCCGGAGATCGTGCCGTCCGGCTCCTTGTGGATGAACAGCAGATCGATGACGCGGATGAAGCCGAAGCGCTCCAGGCTCTCCAGCTCTTCGATGATCTTTCCCGCGAACTTGGCGTCCGGCCCGAACTCGACGGCCAGCATCTGAACCGGTCCGATCGTGACCATGGTGTGTCTCCCTCCGGTCGACGTCGCCTCCATCCAGTCGCACCGCGCGTGCCCGCGCGTCACCCGCAAGGGGTGATGGAGGGGCGCCCCGGAGGCCCCAGGGTGACCGCACCGGCGACGGCGCGAAGTCGCCCGGCGCTGCGGCCGAGGGGGAGTCATGTCAGAAGCCGGACCCGAGGGGCCGAAGTCTCCGGCGAAACCGGACAGTGACCGGAGCGAAGTGGAGCAGCTGCGCGAGGAAGTCGCGGGGCTGCGCGCCGAGGCGGCGGCACGCACCCGGCGGCGGAGCTTCGGCCTCACGGTGCGCAGGACCATCGCCGCCGTGCTCATCGCCCTGGTCGGCTTCTGCACGGTCGCCTCGGTGATCGGCGTCTGGGGCGCGCGGACGACCCTGAACACGGACCGCTGGGTCGCCACGGTCGGGCCCCTGCCACAGGAGCGGGAGATCAACGCGGCGGTGACGAAGTTCCTCACCGACGAGCTCTACGGCAAGCTGAACGTCGAGACGCGGCTGGCCGAAGCGCTGCCCCCCAAGGCCTCGTTCCTTGCGGCACCGGTCAACGGAGCCGTACGGGACTTCGTACGCGACAAGGTCTCCGAACTCCTGCGGACGGACACGTTCCAGTCGCTGTGGGAGCGGACGAACCGCACCGCGCACGCACGGATCATCGCAGTCCTTGAGGACCGGGCCGAGAACGTGTCGGTGGAAGGCACCACGGTGACGCTGAACCTGTTGCCGCTCATGAACGACGTCCTGAAGGCCGTCGAGGACCAACTGCCCACCCTCTTCGGCAAGGAACTCGACCTGCCGGCCATCGGCACCGGACAGATCCCCCCTGGCCTGCACGACAGGATCGAGGACGCGCTCGGCGTCTCACTGCCCGCCGACTTCGGACAGATCACCCTGTACGACAGGGACAAGCTCGGCCCGCTCCAGGATGCCGTGCTCCTCTTCAAGCGAGGCGTGGCCGGTCTGGTCATCGGCACCTTCGTACTGCTCGGCGTCGCGTTGTGGGTCTCACCGAACCGCCGCCGCACGGCACTTCAGCTCGGCCTGTGGCTCGTCATCTCCGTGACGGTGCTGGCCGCCGTGCTCCGTGCCGTGCGGGACCAGCTCCTGTCGGCGCTCCCGGAGGGCGTCTACCGCGACGGCGTCCAGGCCGCCCTGTACACGGTCTTCACCACTCTGCGCGAACGGGGCGACCAGTTGCTCTGGCTCGGCATCGTCCTCGCCGTACTCGCCTATCTCGTGGGTCCGGGGCGGCTTCCGAAGGCGCTGCGCCGGTACACGGTCCAAGGGGCCAAGGCCACCGGCCGGTTCACCGCGCGCACCGCCCAACAGGTGGCCACCAGCGGCGGATTGCGGACCTGGGTCCACCGGCACCTCGACGTGCTCCGTGTCACGGGCGTCGTGGTGGCCGCCGTCGTGGCCCTGCTGTTCTCCTCGTGGACCGCTCTGCTGGTCGTGGCGGTACTGCTCGCCGGATACGTCGTGCTCGTCACGCTCCTCGCGCGCTCGGCCGAGCCCGAGGAACCTGAGGCAGCGGAGCAGACCCCCGAGAAGCCGTCCGTCCCCACGGCAGCCCCCGGGTGATGCTTCGGAAGGGGCACGGGCTCGCCGCGGCGACGGCCGGACTGCTCGCCGCGCGAGGCGTGTACGGGTGCATCGTCGTCCTGTCGCTCCTGCTGGCTTTGGAGGACCACCCGCCGCCCGCGTTCGAGACCGCCCTGGTGCTCGCGACCACGCTCACCGGCATCGTGGCCGCCGAGGCCTTCGCCTCGCTGATCGGGCAGGAAGTGGAGCGCGGCCGCCCGCCCACGTGGGGCGAGCGGCGGCGGACGGCCGCCGAACGTTCCACCGCGTTCTCGGCCGCGGTCGCGCCGATCCTGTTCTTCGTCCTGGCCGGCTTCGGACTCTTCGCCGAGCGCCTCGCCTTCACGCTGTCCCGCTGGGTCACGCTGATCCTCCTGTTCGTGTTCTGCTGCGCGGCACGCGGCCTGTCCGGCCGTACACGTACGAATGCGCTGCTGACCGGTTTCGTCGCGGCGGCGCTCGGCGTCGTACTCGCCAACTTCAAGTCCCTGACCCACGGTTAGGCAGTACGCCCAAATCACCCTCGGGAGGTGAGGCAGGGCGGCAGCCGAAACGGAAGGCTGCGCCCCCGGCAGGCCATGTACACGCGAAGGCGGCGCAGACGACCGGCAGGGAGGACGCCGAATGAACGCGCAGAGGAAGGCCCGGACGGAACAGCAGCGCACCGCACTGACCGGCCAGGAAGGCGCGGCATGGCGGCGCTGGGGCCCGTACCTCAGTGAGCGCCAGTGGGGCACGGTCCGTGAGGACTACAGCGACGACGGCGAAGCGTGGACCTACTTCCCGCACGACCACGCGCGCTCCCGCGCCTACCGCTGGGGCGAGGACGGCCTCGGCGGCATCAGCGACGACAAACAGCGGCTCTGCCTTGCCCTCGCCCTGTGGAACGGACACGATCCGATCCTCAAGGAGCGGGCGTTCGGGCTCACCAACAGCGAGGGCAACCACGGCGAGGACGTCAAGGAGTACTACTTCTACGTCGACAGCACGCCCACCCACTCGTACATGCGCTACCAGTACAAGTACCCGCAGGGCGAGTTCCCGTACAACGATCTCCTCGCCACCAACCGTGACCGCGGCCGCGAGGAGTTCGAGTACGAACTGCTCGACACCGGGATCTTCGACGACGACCGCTACTTCGACGTGACCGTCGAATACGCCAAGGCGACCCCCGACGACATCCTGATCCAGATCACCGCGGAGAACCGCGGCCCCCAAGAGGCCCCGCTCCATCTGCTGCCGACGCTCTGGTTCCGCAACACCTGGTCCTGGACGGACGGCGCGCCCAAACCCGAACTGACCGCCGTCACGGGCGGCAAAGGCACATCGGTCATCCGCGCGACGCACGGTGAACTCGGCAGCCACGAACTGCACTTCGAAGGTGACGTGCCCCTCCTGTTCACCGAGAACGAGACGAACCACGAGCGGCTCTTCGGTTCGGCGAACGCATCGCCGTACGTGAAGGACGGCATCGGCCGCTGCGTCGTCGACGGCGAGAGCGGAGCGGTGAACCCGGAGCGCACGGGCACCAAGGCCGCCGCCCACTACACGCTGACCGTGCCCGCGGGCGGCTCGGCGTCCGTCCGCCTCCGGCTCGCGCCCGCGGGGACGGACGTCTCCCTGAGCCGCGGCTTCGACACCGCGCTGCGGGACCGCCGCAAGGAGGCCGACGCCTTCTACGCCGCCCTGACCCCGCCCTCGCTGGGTGAGGACGAGGCGCGCGTCCTGCGCCAGGCCCTCGCCGGGATGCTCTGGAGCAAGCAGTACTACTACTTCGACCTGGAGCAGTGGCTGGCCGAGCACGGCCTCGATCCGTGGAGCCCCGAGGCGCACGGCGTCCGCAACCGCGAGTGGTTCCACATGGTCAGCGACTCCATCCTGTCCATGCCGGACAAGTGGGAGTACCCGTGGTTCGCGGCCTGGGACCTCGCGTTCCACACGGTGGCGCTCGCCGTGGTCGACACGGGCTTCGCCAAGCAGCAGCTCGAACTGCTCCTCAACGACGCCTACTTGCACCCCAACGGACAGATCCCCGCCTACGAGTGGAACTTCGGCGACGTCAACCCGCCCGTCCACGCCTGGGCCGCCTACTTCATCCACATGATCGAGGAGCGCCTGACGGGCCACTCCGACGACGCCTTCCTGGAACGCACCTTCCAGAAGCTGCTCACCAACTTCACCTGGTGGGTCAACCGCAAGGACCCGGACGGCCACAACGTCTTCCAGGGCGGCTTCCTCGGCCTCGACAACATCGGCGTCTTCGACCGCAGCGCACCCCTGCCCACCGGCGGCCGGCTCGAACAGGCCGACGGCACGGCCTGGATGGCGCTCTACTGCCAGACCATGCTGCAGATCGCCGTCCAACTCGCCCAGGAGAAACCCGCGTACGAGGAACTCATCGTCAAGTTCGCCGAACACTTCCTGTGGATCTCCGCGTCCATGGACCGTATCGGCGAGCGCGGTGACGAACTCTGGGACGAGGAGGACGGATTCTTCTACGACGTGCTGCGCCTGCCCGACGGACAGGCGACACGCCTCAAGGTCCGTTCCATGGTGGGACTGCTGCCGCTGTGCGCGTCGACCGTGTTCCGGCCCGACCAGCTCGCGGGCGTCCCTCATATCACCGAACGCCTGCGGGAGTTCGGGCGTCGGCACCCGTCCCTGAACGCGACCCTCGCGGCGGCGCAGGCGGGCAAGGCGGGTGGCGCACGGCTTCTGTCGGTCCTCGACGAGAAGAAGCTGATCCGTGTCCTCGGCCACCTCCTCGACGAGGGGGAGTTCCTCAGCCCGTACGGCATCAGGGCCCTGTCCCGCCACCATGCGGAGCACCCCTACACCTTCTACGTGCACGGTGAGGAACTGCGCGTGGGCTACGTCCCCGCGGAGTCCGACTCCGGCATGTTCGGCGGCAACTCCAACTGGCGGGGCCCGGTGTGGTTCCCGATGAACGCCCTCGTCATCCGAGCCCTGCTCAACCTCTACGCCTTCTACGGCGAAGACTTCACCGTCGAGTGCCCGACCGGATCCGGCACCCGGCTGAACCTCTTCGAAGTCGCCAAGGAGATTTCCGACCGGCTCGGCCGCATCTTCCTGCGCGACGACGACGGGCGCCGCCCGGTCTACGGGGGCCAGGAGAAGTTCCAGAGCGATCCGCACTGGCGGGACCTGATCTCCTTCCACGAGTACTTCCACGGCGACAACGGAGCGGGCATCGGCGCCGCCCACCAGACCGGCTGGACCGGCCTGGTCGCCACCCTGATGGTCGTCTTCGGGCGCCTGTCGGCCGATGACTATCTCTTCCGACCCGGAGGGCGGGCATCATGAGCGCGCTGCCACCGCAACCCGTGATCCACGAGATCAACACCTGGGTGTGGCTGAGGGAGCTGGAGCGCCGCACCGGCCGGCCTGTGGGCCTCGGTGACGTGTCCAAGGACGCCTGGGACGAGATCACACCGCACGGCGTCGACGCCGTCTGGCTGATGGGCGTGTGGGAACGCAGCCCCGAAGGCCTCGGCATCGCGCTGGCCGACCCCGCCCTGCGCGCCGCGTTCACCGGTGCGCTGCCGGACGCGGGCGAGGACGACATCGTCGGATCCCCGTACTGCATCCGCCGCTACACAGTCGACGAGCGCATCGGCGGGCCCGACGGGCTCGCCGTGGCGAGGGCGGAACTCGACCGGCGCGGCATCGGACTCCTCCTCGACTACGTGCCCAACCACGTGGCACCGGACAGCCCCTGGCTCACCGAGCACCCCGACTACTTCGTGCGGGGCACGCGGGACGACCTGGAGCGCGACCCGGCCGCGTACTACGAAACCGGCGGCGCCGTGTACGCGCGCGGCCGGGACCCCTACTTCGCGCCCTGGCCCGACGTCGTCCAACTCAACGCGTACAGCACCTCGTTGCGCGAAGGGACCACCGACGTGCTGCGGCGCATCGGCGGGATCTGCGACGGGGTCCGCTGCGACATGGCGATGCTGATGATGAACGACGTCTTCGGCAGGACCTGGGGTGAGCGGGCCGGACCGATGCCGCCGCAGGACTTCTGGCCGACGGTCATCACCGCCGTGCGCGAGCGACGGCCCGGCATGACCTTCGTCGCCGAGGCCTACTGGGACCTCGAATGGGAGCTCAAGGAACAGGGCTTCGACTTCTGCTACGACAAGCGCCTCTACGACCGGCTCGTCCACGAGAGCCCGGAATCGGTGCGCGGCCACCTCCAGGCGGACCTCGACTACCAGCGCCACCTCGTCCGCTTCCTGGAGAACCACGACGAACCACGCGCCGCCGAGACCCTCGGCCCCGCCAAGGAACGGGCCGCGGCCACGCTCATCGCCACCCTGCCAGGCGCCACGCTCTGGCACGAGGGCCAGTTCACCGGACGCCGCACACACCTGCCCGTCTTCCTGACGCGGCGCCCCGACGAGACACCGGACGTCCCCCAGCGGGCCTTCCACGAGCAGCTCCTCGCGCGCGTCCACAAGACCCGTATGCGTACCGGTGAATGGCGACTCCTGAGCTGCGACGGCTGGCCCGACAATCCCACCCACCGGTCGTTGCTCGCGTGGTGCTGGTCGGGCGAAGCGGGCCGGCATGTCATCGTGGTCAATCTGTCCGACCGGCGGGCCCAGGCCATGATCAGGCTGCCGTGGCCGGAACTGGCGGGCAGCGTATGGCAGTTGAGTGACCTCATGGGCGGGGTGCGGTACGAGCGGGACGGCGACGAACTGCTCGCCCCCGGCCTCTACACCGACCTCGAAGCATGGGGCAGCCACATCTTGTCCTTCGAGGCGGGCCGTGGCTGAGCTGAGCGGTCCGGGGGGAGGAGCATGGCTGGCGCGCGCGTCACTGGCCGCCGCCGGGGGAGCCGTGCTCGTCCCCGCCGTTTTCGCGGGACTGCGGACCTTCGGCCTGTTGGCCGTCGGACTCATCGGCATGTGGGCCACTGTCGCCGCGGTCTGGTGGATCCTCACGCGGAGGGGAGTGCTGAGGGTCCTGTCCGTGGCCCTCGCGCTCGCGGCCCCGGCCTGGGTCGTCCTGGCGTACACCCGGGCCCACCTGGCGTGGGTCGTCGCGGTGTCGGGCGCGCTGTGGCTGCTCGCGGCCGGCACCGGCCGCGCCGCCCTCACCCGGCGGGAGGATTCCTCCTCGACGGCTGCGAAGGCTGCGATGGCTCCGATGGCGGAGCATCCGGCGTCGCAGGCCCGTCACCCCTTCCTGATCATGAACCCCCGCTCGGGCGGCGGCAAGGTCACCCAGTTCGCCCTGCGCGAGAAGGCCGAGGCCCTGGGCGCCGAGGTGCTGCTCCTCGAAGGTCCGGAGGAGACCGACGTGGCCGAGGCCGCCCGCAAGGCCGCGTCGGAGGGAGCGGACCTGCTCGGGGTGGCCGGTGGTGACGGCACCCAGGCGCTGGTCGCCGACGTAGCCGCCTCGCTCGGGCTCCCCTTCCTGGTGATCCCGGCAGGAACCCGCAATCACTTCGCGCTCGACCTGGGCCTCGACCGCGAGGACCCGGCCAAGGCGCTGGACGCGCTGCGCGACGGAGTGGAGCTCCACGTCGACCTCGGCCGCGCGGCCGGCAGGCCGTTCGTCAACAACGTGTCGTTCGGGGCCTACGCCGAGGTCGTGCAGAGTCCCGCCTACCGTGACGGGAAGACCCGCACCACCCTGGAGCTGCTTCCCGACCTGCTTCTTGCGCACGAAGGCGCATGTCTCACCGCCCACGCCGGGTCGCACACCTTCTCCGCGCCGCAAGCCCTCCTGGTGAGCAACAACCCGTACGGCACCGGCGACGTCGCGGGCCTCGGTCGCCGTGCGCGACTGGACAGCGGCGAGCTGGGCTGCGTCGGGGTGAAGATCGCCGGCGCCGCGCAGGCCGCGGGACTGCTGCGGGGCCGACGGTCCACCGGTACGACGCGGACGACCGCGACGGACGTCGTGGTCGAGGCCGACCGGGAGTGGATTCCCGTCGGCGTCGACGGTGAGGCCCTGCGCCTGCGCGTGCCCGTGCGCATCGAGGTACGGCCGCTGGCCCTGCGGGTGCTCGTGCCCCGGCAGCGGCCGGGCGTGCGCCGGGCCCGTCCGCCGCTGGACTGGCGGCTGCTCGGCCGACTCGCCTACAGGGGAGCCCCGTAGACCTTGTGGGCCTGCCGGTGCCCGTACACCGCCAGCGACCAGATGACCAGGACGTCGAGGAAGATGAGGATCGCGGACCACGCCGGGTGGTACGGGGTGAAGACGAAGTTCTCCAGCGCGCTGGCAGCCGCGACGGCGATGCCGACGGCGCGTGCCCAGGTGCGGCCGCTGAAGATCAGGAACGCCGCCGTCAGGACGACGACGCCGGAGACCATCTCGATCCAGCCCCGCCAGGCCACGTCGAAGTCGAAGGCGTAGTCGCTCTGTTGGCGGGTGAAGTTGTGGTCGAGGACCGTGGCGAGGCCCGAGATCATGTGGTACGTGCCGATGATGGCCATGATGCACACGGCGAACACGACTCCGCCGACGGCGGCCACACTGATGTGGGGCGCGGGCTCCGGCGGGCCGGAGCCGGTCTGTCCTGAGGTGGTTCGCTGATCGGTCATGTCCGGGCCTCCTCTTGGATGGGCTCAGAGAGTTGGACGCTCAGAGCATCCCGTCACGTCGGACCGCCCGGTTCACCCCCAGGGGATGAACCGCCGGCGGTCCGTTCCGCGCCCGCACCGGTTTCCTCGCGGTACGCGGCGACGGCCGCCTCGACCGTGGGGAAGAAGTGGTGCGGGTCGATGGTTCGGGTCAGCTCGTAGCGTTCGACCTTGCGCCGTACGGGATCCTTGAGCTCGGCGAACACGAGGTTGATGCCCAGCTCGTTGAGCGTCCGGTCCAGCTCCTCCAGTACGTCGGCGGCAGTGGTGTCCACGTCGGTGACGGGCTCGGCCGCGATCAGGATCCAGCGCGGCCGCGGCTCACCGCGGGCGAGGCGCAGCACCTCGCCCCGGAAGGACTTGGCGTTGGCGAAGAACAGCGGGGCGTCGAAGCGGAGGATCACCAGGCCCGGCAGGCGTTCGGCTTCCGGGTAGGAACGGATGTCGTGGTAGCCCCCCAGGCCGGGCACCCGTCCGAGCACCGCGATGTACGGCCACCAGGCGCGCCGGAAGACGTTCAGGATGGAGAGGCCGACCGCGACCGCGATGCCGGGCAGCACGCCGAGCAGGGCCACGCCGAGGAAGGCCACGACGGACAGCAGGAACTCGGCCTTGCGCTGGTGCCACAGCCGCCTCGTCCCCGCGATGTCGGCCAGCGAGAGCGACGCCGTGATGACCACGGCGGCGAGCGCGGGCTGCGGCAGGCTGCGGAAGAGACCCGGGACCAGGACCAGCATGAGGACGATCAGCACCGCCCCGACGACCCCGGTGAGCTGGGACTTGGCTCCCGCACGCTCGGCCACCGCCGTCCGCGACCCGCTGGTGCTGACGGGGAAGCCCTGGAACAGGCCGGCCGCCAGGTTCGCGGAGCCGATCGCGACCATCTCGTCGCTGCCCCGCACCTCCTGACCCGTGCGGGCCGCGAACGCCGAGGCGTTGGAGATGGTGTCGGCGAGGGACACCAGGGCGATGCCGAGCGCTCCGACGAACAACGGGGCCAGGTCGTCCAGGCGGACATCGGGGATCGTCAACGGCGGCAGCCCCTCGGGCAGTTCACCCACGAGCCGCACCTCATGCTCGCCCAGGTCGAAGAGCACCGACACGGCCATCGCGAGGACCACCATCACGAGGACCGCCGGTACTTTGGCCAGCCAGCGCTGCATGACCAGGACCAGCACGATCCCGCCCGCGCCGACCGCAAGGGCGGCGGGCACGGTCTCCCCGTCGGCCAGACCGCTCGCGAAGTCGGCCACCTCACCGAGCAGCCCGTCGGCGTCCGTACTGAAGCCGAACAGCTTCGGCAACTGGCCGATCAGGATGGTCAGGGCCAGGCCGTTCATGTAGCCGATCATGGTGGGTTTGGAGATCAGGTCGGCGATGAAGCCGAGCTTCGCCACTCCGGCCAGGAGTGTGATCGCCCCGACCATCAACGCGAGCACCGAGGCGAGAGCGACGGCCCGTTCGGGATCCCCGTCGGCGGCAATCAGCGGCAGGATCGTCGCCGCGATCATCGGGCCGAGCGAGGAGTCGGGACCGAGCACCAGGATCCGGGACGGGCCGAAGACGGCGTAGGCGAGCAGGCACAGCACGGAGGTGTACAGGCCGGTGATCGGAGGCAGGCCGGCCAGTTCCGCGTACGCCATTCCCTGCGGCACCAGCAGAGTCGTGAGGACGACCCCCGCGACGACGTCCTTGACGAGCCACTTCCGGCGGTAGCCCGAGAGCGTCCGCACGCCGGGCGGTGTGCCGCGCACGGTCACCACGCGTACGACGCGGTCATGCTGGCCATGGCAGGGCCTCCGTATCCGAGCCGGGCGCGGCCACCCGCACCGTCGTCCGAGGACCCTGCCCCCGGGCGGCGGCATCCGTCGTCACCCGCAGAGGGTGACGACGGGGACCCGGCGGCTCACGACGATGCCTTGACGACCACGAGCGGAGACGAGGTGATGGCCGTGCCGCCCACGTCCACCGGAACGAGCGGATCAGGGCGTGCGTCGAGCACGGCCCGGCAGGTGCTCGCGCCGCTCGCCCTTGCTCAATTCATCTGCAGCTTCGCCGGTTCCAACATGAACGTGATGATCAACGACATCAGCAAGGACCTCGACACCACCGTGGAAGGCGTGCAGCTCGCGATCACCATCTTCCTGCTCGTGATGGCGGCGCTGATGATCCCCGGAGGCAAGCTGACCGACCGTTACGGCCGCAAGCGGTGTCTCATGGCAGGACTCGCCGTGTACGGTGTCGGCGCCCTGCTCAGCGCTGCCGCACCCGGCCTCGGCGTCCTCATCCTCGGCAACTCGATTCTGGAGGGCATCGGGACGGCCCTGCTGATCCCGCCCGTGTACATCCTCGCCACGCTGCTGTTCACGGACACCGTCTCCCGAGCCCGTGCGTTCGGAGCCATCATGGCGCTGGGCGGCATCGGCGCCGCCGCGGGCCCGCTGATCGGGGGACTCATCAGTTCGGCGCTGAGCTGGCGTGCGGCCTTCGTCTTCCAGGCACTCGTGATCGTGGTGATCATCCTGCTCGCCCGCCGGATCGAGGACCCGCTGCCCGCGGACCCGACCCGCCACTTCGACACCGGCGGCGCGGTCCTCTCGGCCGTCGGCCTCGTCTGCGTCGTCATGGGAATCCTCACCGCCGACAACAGCGCCTGGCTCATGGCCGCTCTGCTGCTGACCGGCGCGCTGATGCTGCTCTGGTTCTTCCGGTGGACGCAGGTCAAGGAGCGTTCCGGCGTGGAACCGCTCCTTTCCACCAGCCTGTTCCGTGACCTGACGTCCAATCTCGGCCTCGTCACCCAGCACACCCAGTGGCTGTTGCTCATGGGCGTGTCCTTCGTGGTGTCCGCCTATCTGCAGGTGGTGCGCGGATACGACGCCATCCGTACCGGGGTGATCTTCACGGCGGCCACGGCCGGTGTCCTCGTGACATCGCTCGCAGCCGGTCGCCTCGCGAAGCGGTACGCGCAGCGGACCCTCATCATGGTGGGCTTCGCGGTCACCCTCGGCGGAATCGGTGTCCTGCTGGGCATGGCGCATGGTTCGCCGAGTCCCTGGGCCCTGGTGCCCGGTCTGCTCCTGATCGGTCTGGGACTCGGCGTCATGCTGACCCCGTCGGTCAGCGTGGTCCAGTCGAGCTTCCCCGAGGACAGGCAGAGCGAGATCTCGGGTCTTTCCCGCAGCGTGTCCAACCTCGGCTCCGCGCTCGGCACGGCGATCGCCGGCACCGTCATCGTCGCCGACCCGGCCGTCGGCGCTTACGCGGCCGCCCTGATCGTCCTGGCCGTCATCGGCCTCGGGGGGCTTGTGGCGGCGGGGTTCCTTCCACGGGGAGCCACCCCTCCCCTCTGAGAGCGTTCCTGGGCGCAGTCGCCTGCTGAGAAGTCGAGTTGGTCCGACGCCTGGCCAAGGGATGTCAGGTCCGGCGCAGGACCGTGGCCTCCGCGCCCCAGCCGAGCGCGATGGTCCGGTCGACGTGCCAGCCCGCCCGCTCCGCGATGGCGGCGATGGCGGCGGAGTCCCGCAGCGGGCTGCCGGTCGCGGCGTACGCGCGCACGGCCGCCTCGGTCGCGTGCGGGCTCAGGCCGTCGGGGCGGGAGGCCTCGACGAGGACCGCTGTCCCGGTCCAGGCGGCGAGTTGGGTGAGGAGCCGCGTCGCCTCGTGATCGGTGCGGTGTGCGAGGGCCTTCGCGGCGACGGCGACATCGGCGGGACCTGCCGTCCAGTCGATGCGTTCCGGCGCCGGAACATGTCCGCGCAGGACCGTGGCCGGTGTGTCGTCCTCCGCGATCCGCAGCCGAGGCCGCCGTCCGGCGTCGTCGAGAGCGGCGACCACCGAGGCGCTGCCCGGCCCGGTCAGGAGACAGGTCTCTACGTCCTCCCAAAGAGGGTCGGCCGTCAGTCCGTTCAGGAGGAAGACCAACTGCTCGCATTCCTCGACCAGTTCGCCGTAGCGGTCCGCGTCGTGGGTCACCGTGTCGTGCAGGGAGGTGCCCGTGGCGAGCCGCCAGGCGGACGTACCGTCCCGGAGTGCGGGAGCGAGGTGAGTGAGGGCGAGCAGCAGCTCGGCCTCGTGGCCGGTGTACTCCTCGCGCTCGTGATCGTCCAGGAGTTCCTCACCCGCCGGGCCCAGGCGCAGGCCCGCCCCATCGTCGACGCCCACGACCACGCCGTGCGCGGCGAGCAGCGGAAGCAGTACGCCGATCCCCGGTCCGGGCACGCCAACTCTGGTCGCGAGCGCGGCGGGTGACAGTCCCGGCGCGTCGGCCACCGCGTCGACGACGCCGAGCTGCAGTGCGGCCCGTACGACCAGCCAGGGGAGCGGCGAGGGGGTCCCGCCACCGGCGGTGACGGCGGCGGCCGTGTCCTGCGACTCCGGCGCGGCGGCCTCCTCGCGGTGCCAGTAACCCGTGATGTTCAGACGGTCCTTCGGGAGTTTCCGTTCGCGCTGCAGATACCGGCGTACCGGAAGGAGCGCCCGGCTCTCCGCCGCCGCCCAGGCGTATCCCTCGCCCGCCGGCTCCGGCAGCGCGCGGACGGCCGCGTCCAGAGCCGCCGCGTCACCCGGCTCCGCGACCACCCAGGTGATCGTGTCGCCGTCGCGCAGAGCCAGTTCCTGGCGTGCCGATTCGTCCGAGACGGTCACCAGGACGTGCGCCGTGGCGTCCAGCGGTCGTTCGTCGAGGAAGCGGCCGATCGCGGGCAGGGCGGTCTCGTCCCCGATGAGGAAGATCCAGTCAAGACGGTCCGGCAGCCGCAGCGACGACTTGGGCCCGACGAACCACAGCTCGTCACCCTCCCGCGCCGACGCGGCCCAGGACTCCGCGGGCCCTTCGCCGTGCAGGACGAAGTCGAGGTGGAGTTCGCCCGCGTCGAGGTCCACCCGCCGGGGCGTGTAGTCGCGGGTCAGCCGGTGCTCGGCCGGTGTCCACTCGATGCCGTGCGGCAACTGGGCGGGGAGCGCCGCCCGGATGTCCCCGTCCGCGGCCAGGATCAGCTTGATGTGGTCGTCGAACCCGGGCGCGGCGAAAGGGGGATGGTCGATTCCGTCGTGGGTGAACGCGGCGAGCCGGTCGCCGCCGAGGACGACCCGCCGCATCCGGGGCGTCACGTCGTGGACGCGGCGCACCGTGACCCGGCGCAGGACGAGGGGGTGCGTCGTGTAAGCACGCTGCGCGGCCATCAGGAGAACTTCTTCTCGATGATGTCGAGCAGGGCCATCGACTCGTCGTAGTCGCCGCGCAGTACCCAGTACGGCAGGTCGTAGGCGTGGTTCTTCTTGAAGGCGGGCAGCGCGCCGTAGACGGGGTTCTTCTTGAGCGTGGCGACGTCGGTCGTGTCGGCGTTGAAGCCCATGACGAACACGGACGGCTGAGTGGTCGTCTGGCCCACCTTCTCGGTCGACAGCTCGAACATGTCACCGCCCTGCCCGTACACCTTGAAACCGCCCTTGGCGAAGACCGGCGCCGGCTCGATGCCGAGCTTCTTGAACTCGGTGGGCAGACCCACGCTCTCCACAAGCCCGTAGGCGGTGCCGTCACCGGTGAGGGCGAGGAAGGACACGGGGCCGGGCGGCGGCTCGATCGCCTCCTTCACCTCGGCGATCCGCTTGTCGTAGGCGGCCAGGTGCTTGTCGTAGACGTCGGCCTTGCCGAACACGTCGTCGGCGAGGAAGGAGAACTGGCTCCGCCAGTCGCCGAGCTTCTTGCCCACGAGCACGGTGGGCGCGATGTCGGAGAGGTCGTCGTACACCTTCTCCGCCTGGAACAGCGGGAAGCCGACGCCACCGCCGACGATGAGGTCCGGCTCGAGGGCGAGGATCGCCTCCAGATCGAAGCCGTCGACGCTCCACGGCAGGAACGTCGTGCCGTCCTCCTTCGCCTCCTTCTTCCAGTACGGGGAGAACTTGCCCTTGCCGTCGGCGTCTTCGGGAATCGTGGCGCGCACCGGCACGTCGAGGTCGTACAGGTAACCGGCGAGAGCGTGGTTCAGCACGACCACACGCTTGGGCTCGGCCGGCACCTTCACCTCGCCGTAATCGGTCTTGACCGTACGGGTCTTGGCGGCGGACGACTTGTCCCCGTCGCCCGACGAGCCGGAGGCCGAGCAGCCGGTGAGGGCCAGCGCGGCGACGAGCGCGAAGGCGAGCAGACGAGCAGGAGCAGACATGGGACCTCATGTGACTGGGCAGGCCGAGGAGTTCGAGCTGTTGGTAAGGTGAGGCTAACCTCGCTGGTTCCGTGGCGTCGATCCGAGTGCGACATCGCCGGTGACGGACACGACGCAGCGCATGAACGGGAGGCACGCTTGCCGATGACATCCCTCGGCACCGTGGTCGCCGAGAACGCCATCCGCTTTCTCGGACACGACACGCATCAGCACGAAGAGCCGCATCTCGTCTACGTGGTGACCGGCACCGCCCGCCTGTCCGCCGACGGTGCGGAGTGGCGGCTCCGGCGGCACGAGGCCGTCTGGCTCGCTCCCCGCGTGCCGCACGCGCTGCGGATCGAACCGGGCGGCATGGCGCTCGGCCCCTTCCTCAACCCCGGTGACCTGCCCCGACGTCGAGTGCAGCCGCTCGGGGCGGTGCCCGCGGTCATCGAGGTCATGACCACCACACTCGGCGCGGCGCCGAGCACGACGGCGCAGGTTCAGCCGTTCCGCCAGGCGCTGGGACGGGTGCTGAGGGGCATCTCCCGGCAGTACTTCCCGGTCGTGCTGCCCGCCCATCCGGCGGTGCGTGCCCTCGCCCGCGAGGCCCTGCGCGCTCCCGCCGCGACGCTGGAGCAGCTCGCCGCACAGCACCGGATGAGCCCCCGTCAGGTGCAGCGCGTCTTCCTCGACGAGACCGGACTGCCCTTCACGCGCTGGCGCAACCGGGCCAGGATGAACGCCGCCGTCGAACACCTCCGCGGCGGAGGCGAGCTGAAGGCCGCTGCCAGGGCGGCCGGGTACGCGACCCGGGCCGGCCTGCTGCGCGCGCTGAGCCGTGAGTCCGGGGTGCCGGTGAGCGCGCTCTCGGCGGACGCGGTGGGGGCGCTCGGCGGGCACTGAACGCGGTCACTGGTCGCGCAGGGAGGTTGGGAGATTCGATGGCACAGGCGTTCACGACGGCGACCGCGCCACCCCCGTCCGCGTCGCCGGGGCCGGCGCGTCGCAGGACGCGCCGGCTCATCGGCCTGGGTGGCGCCGTCGGCGTGCTCCTCGTGGCGGTGCTGCTCAGTGTCGCGATCGGCTCGGCGATGCTCCCCCTGGACGTGGTGTGGCAGGCGCTGACCGCACCCGACGGCTCCGTGTCCCACGCCACGGTCAGTGAAGCCCGCGTGGACCGCACACTGCTCGGCATCCTCGTCGGTGTGTCCCTGGGCGTGGCGGGAGCGCTCATCCAGGCGCTCACCCGCAATCCGCTCGCCGACCCGGGCGTACTCGGCGTCAACGCCGGCGCGGGTTTCGCCGTCACCCTGGGCGTGGCGCTCTTCGGCGTCACGCGCATCGAGCAGTATCTGCCGTTCGCCTTCGTCGGCGCCGTCGCCGGTTCCGCGGTGGTCTACTTCGCCGCGAGCGGCGGACGGGGCGGGCCGTCGCCGCTGCGGCTCACCCTGGTCGGGGTGGCCTTCACGGCGGTGCTCTCCGGCATCTCCCAGACCCTCGCCCTGATCGACACGGAGACCTTCGACCGCATGAGGTTCTGGGGAGCGGGCACCCTCACCGACCGCCCGACGGGCACCGCCGGTGCCATCGTGCCCTTCGTCCTGGCGGGCCTCCTTGTCGCCGTCTGCTGTGCGCGCCCGCTCAACGCGATCGCCCTCGGTGACGACGCTGCGCGGTCCTTCGGGCTGCGGGTCGGTGCGACCCGGTGCGGTGTGGTGATCGCGGTGGCCCTGCTGTGCGGTGCGGCGACGGCCGCGGCGGGCCCGCTGATGTTCGTCGGCCTCATGGTGCCGCACGCCGTGCGCCGGCTCACCGGGCCCGACTGGCGCTGGATCCTCGCCTACTCCGCCGTACTCGCCCCGGCGATCGTGCTGCTCGCCGATGTCCTGGGCCGGCTGATCGTGATCCCCGCCGAGCTGCCGGTCGGCGTGATGATGCCGCTCATCGGCGCGCCCGTACTGATCCTGCTGGTGCGCACGAGCCGGGCGAGGGCTCTGTGAACGGGGTGTTCGTCCTCAGGGCGGGGCCCCTGAGCCTGAAAGTGACGCGCCGCGCGGTCGTCGTGTGCGGGCTGCTGTGGGTCACGCTGATCGCGCTGGCCCTGTGGGCCTTCACCCTCGGCAGCTACCCGCTGAGCCTCGGCGACCTGACCGCGGTCCTGTCGGGCACGGCCGGGAACAGCGTCCGCACCGTCGTCCTGGAGTGGCGGGCGCCGCGCATCGTCGCCGCCGTACTGTTCGGCGCCGCCCTCGCCGTGGGCGGCGCGATCTTCCAGTCCCTGACCCGCAACCCGCTCGGCAGCCCCGATGTCATCGGCTTCACCACGGGCTCGTACACCGGTGTCGTCCTCACGCTCCTTGCGGGGGCGACCAGTTACGCGGCGCTCGCGGCGGGCGCGCTCGCCGGGGGGCTTGGCACCGCCCTCGCCGTATATCTGCTGGCGTTCCGGCGGGGTGTGCGGGACTTCCGGCTCATCATCGTGGGTATCGCGGTCGGTGCGTTGCTGTCCTCGGTCAACACGTGGTTCTCGGTGAAGGCCGATGTCGACACCGCGCTGCGGGCCGCGGCGTGGGGTGCGGGCTCGCTGAGCGCCGTCGGCTGGCCCGCCATCACGTTGGCCGCCGTCGCACTCGCGGGGGTCGCGTCGGCGGCCCCGGTGGCACAACGCCGGATGCGACGCCTCGAGTTGGGCGACGACGCGGCGGCGATGCTGGGCGTACCCGTCGAGCGTACGAAGCTGATGCTGGTCGTCCTCGGCGTGGCCGCGACGGCCGCGGTCACCGCCGCGGCGGGCCCCATCGCCTTCGTCGCGCTGGCGGCACCGCAGATCGCCCGTCGTCTCACCGGGCACGGAACCTCCGTCGACCTCGCCGGTTCGGCGCTCGTCGGCGCGGTCCTGCTGCTCGGTGCCGACATCGCGGCGCAGCATGCGATCCCCGGCGTGCCCCTGCCGACCGGCGCGGTCACCGTATGCGTCGGCGGGGCATATCTGCTCGTACTCCTGATACGGGAGAGCCGGCGGGGGTTCTAGACCCCGCGAGGGACTGGACCCGGCCCGCGTCACCGGCGAGTTTCCGCCGAAGAAGCCCTGAGCACAGCCCAGTTGGCGTTGACGTGTCCGCCTCCGGATTGCCGGTGCGGCAGGCCGGGGAACTCACGTCATCACAGGTCGCAAGGCGTGCCCTTGCCGCCAAGTCGCGGGCAAGCGGTAATCGATCTGTGATCCATCTTCAAATCATGGGCACAAATTCCACACATGGCTCTCTTCAGGTGGGCTCCGATGGTCTAGATTGACCGTGCTTCACATGCTGGGACACGAGGCGACAAATAATGATCTATGGGTCAGGCGCTGCGGACAGCCGGCAATTGCGACTCCGGCGCCGGACGTGGGGTTGATCATTTCTTGGAGCCCGAGAGGGGCTTGGGGTGCGGGGAGCACCCGGGGTTCTGGAAGGACATGCGAGTCCACTGCCGCCAGGGCGGGTTGCTCACGTAGCACCGACGTGGCTCAAGTAGCACCGATGTACGGGATGCATGTATGGGGGCCGGGGGGCCTCCCAGGGGGAGGAACGGTGTTGGTCGATGACCACGTCGAATCACTGGGGACCGGGGGGCTTCTGTGCGGCAGGGGGGATTAGTCGGCCCCTTTTCGTCGGCGCACGGGAGCCTGGCGAATGGGGCGATCAGCAGGCCCGCGACCGACTGGGAGCAGCGGTACCGCCGTATCGTGATCGCCAGCGACACCGTGGCCACCGCCTTGGTGGTGGCCACGATCGGCAATTTCTTCGGGGTCCGGGACGCGGCCAACTGGCACGAGAAGTGGGGAATTCTCGCTTTCGGCACCGAACTGCTCGTGCTGGGCGCGCTTGCGGTGAGCCGGTCATGGACTCCGGTCGTACTCGGCCAGGGAGCCGAGGAATTCCGCAGGCTCGGACGTTCACTGTTCACGGCGACCGTCGTCCTGGCGCTCGGCGGAATCGCCCTCACCTCACGCAACATCAAACTCTGGATCTTCGTCGCGATCCCCGCGATCGCACTCGTCACCATGACCGCGCGGTATCTGCTCCGCCTCTGGCTGCACAAGCAGCGCAAGGAAGGGCGGTGCCTGAGGCCGGTGCTCGCCGCCGGGAGCCCGGCCACAGTGCGCGACCTGATCTCCCGCACCCGTAAGTTGCCGCACCTCGGCTGGCGGGTGGACGGGGTGTGCACGACGGACGGTCTCGGCCTTGAGGGCGACCATCTGGACGGAGTGCCGGTCGTCGGCAGCCTTGCGGACGTGGCCAACCATGTCCGCCGCGACGGCTACTACCGTGTCGTCGCGGTCACACCGGACCCGCACTGGTCACCGGACCGGCTGCAGCGGCTTGCCTGGAACCTCGAAGGCAGCGACGCCGAGATGGTCGTGGCCCCCGTCCTGATGGAGGTGGCGGGACCGCGGCTGCACGTCGACGCCGTCCTCGGGATCCCGCTGCTGCGGGTCAGCATGCCGACCTTCACCGGGGGGCGCCGGGCGATCAAAGGGGTCGTCGACCGGATGGGCGCGACGGTCCTGCTGATGCTGTTCGCGCCGCTGATGGTGCTCGTCGGACTGCTCGTCCTTGTGGACAGCCGGGGCGGGGTGTTCTACCGCCAGCGCAGGGTCGGCAAGGACGGCCGCGAGTTCACCATCCTCAAGTTCCGCACCATGGTCGCCGGGGCCCACCGGGCACGCGCCGAGCTGACCGACCGCAACGAGGGCGCGGGGCTGCTGTTCAAGCTCCGCCGGGATCCGCGGGTGACCCGGCTTGGAGCGGTGCTTCGCCGGTACTCGATCGATGAACTCCCGCAGCTGTTCAACGTACTCACCGGATCGATGTCGCTCGTCGGTCCGCGGCCACCGCTGCCGGAGGAGTCCGCCGCGTACGGCCCGGACATCCGGCGGCGGTTGCTGGTCAAGCCCGGACTCACCGGCCTGTGGCAGATCAGCGGACGCAGCGACCTGCCGTGGGAGGAGGCCGTCCGCCTCGACCTGCGGTACGTGGAGGACTGGTCGCTCGCCCTGGACACGGTGATCTTGTGGAAGACGCTGCGTGCGGTGATCCATGGCCAGGGGGCGTACTGATGCGCGGGGGGCTGCAATTCAACGGTTCCGCCAGCGTGCGGACCGCAGGCCGAAAGGGCCTGCCTTGGGGGAGGAACGCGTCATGAGAGTCAGCGTTTTCGGGCTCGGCTACGTGGGCTGCGTGTCGGCCGCGTGCCTGGCCGGCATGGGGCACGAGGTCATCGGGGTGGACGTGAACCAGGTGAAGGTCGACCTGGTCAACGATGGCAAGGCCCCGGTGGTCGAGGAGCGGATCGGTGAACTCGTCGCCGATGCGGTGCGGACCGGAGCGTTACGCGCCACCGATGACGTCCGCGAGGCGATCACGGGCAGTGAGGTGTCCCTGGTCTGCGTGGGCACGCCGTCGGAGCCCAACGGCAGCCTGTGTACCACGTATCTGGAGCGGGTCACCGAGCAGATCGGCTCCGCGCTTGCCGAGCGGGGCGGGCGGCACACCGTCGTGTTCCGCAGCACCATGCTCCCGGGCACCTGCCTGAACCTCCTTGTACCGATCTTGGAGAAGTACGTCGGTGGCACGGCCGGGGCGGTCTTGGCCGACGTAGGGGTTGCGGTCAACCCGGAGTTCCTGCGCGAGGGCACGAGCGTGCGGGACTTCTTCGACCCGCCCAAGACCGTCATCGGCGAGCTCGACCCGGCAAGCGGCGACGTGGTGGCGGCGCTGTACGACGGCTTGCCGGGCGAGGTGTTCCGGGTGCCGCTGCCGACGGCCGAGGCGATCAAGTACGCGGACAACGCGTTCCACGGCCTCAAGATCGGCTTCGCGAACGAACTGGGCGCGGTGTGCCAGGCGCTTGGCGTCGACTCGCACCAGGTGATGGACGTGTTCCTGGCCGACCGCAAGCTGAACGTGAGCCCCGCCTACCTGCGGCCCGGCTTCGCCTTCGGCGGCTCCTGCCTGCCCAAGGACCTGCGCAGCCTGGTCCACGCGGCGCAGCGGGCCGACGTCTCGGTGCCCATCCTCGCCCATGTGCTGCCCTCCAACTCCGCGCATCTGCAACGCGCGGTGGAGCTGGTCGAGCGCACCGGCAAGCGCCGCGTTGGAATGTTCGGTCTCTCCTTCAAACCCGGCACCGACGACCTCCGCGAGAGCCCGCTCGTCGAGCTGGCGGAGAGACTCTTCGGCAAGGGGTACGACCTGCGGATCCACGACGCCAACGTGAGCCTCTCCCGGCTGATCGGCGCGAACCGCGAGTACATCGAGACCCGCCTTCCGCACCTCGCGCACCTGCTCGCGGACTCCGTCGGCGAGGTGCTCGAACACGCCGAGGTGTGCCTGGTCGGGACCAGCGACCCTGCCGTGCTTGCGGCGCTGCCCCATGGGGACGGCCCGGTGATCGTCGACCTCATCCACCTTCCCGACGCCGATGCGCGTCGGACCGAACCGGGGTACGTGGGCCTTGCTTGGTGACACATCGTTCGATGAAACAACCGGCGGCGACCGGCGAGGCCGGCGCGCGCTGATCCTGGTGGAGAACCTGTCGGTGCCGTTCGACCGACGGGTGTGGCAGGAGTGCACGACGCTGCGCGACGCCGGGTGGGAAGTGCACGTCATATGCCCCCGGGGGGAGAAGAGGGACACGGAGCCGGAGGCGGTGATCGACGGGGTGCGGATCCACCGCTACCCGTTGCGCGCGGCCACCGGGGGACCGGCCGGCTATCTGCGGGAGTACGGATCGGCGTTGTGGCACACGGCCCGGCTTGCCCGCAAGGTCGGACCGGTGCACGTGGTGCACGCCTGCAACCCGCCCGACCTGCTGTTCCTGGCGGCACGGTGGCTGAAGCGGCGCGGCGCGCGGTTCGTCTTCGACCAGCACGACCTGGTGCCCGAGCTGTACCTCTCCCGGTTCGACCGCGGCGAAGATCTGCTCTACCGCGCCGTATGCGCGCTGGAACGGCGGACCTACCGGGCCGCCGACGTTGTCCTCGCCACCAACGAGAGCTACCGCGACGTCGCAATACGCCGCGGCGGTCAGCGGCCGCAGGACGTGTTCGTGGTGCGCAGCGCGCCCCAGACCGACCGGTTCCAACCGGTGCCGCCCGAGCCGGAGTTGAAGCGCGGCAAGCCTCATCTGCTGTGCTACCTCGGCGTCATGGGACCTCAGGACGGCGTCGACTACGCCCTGCGGGCCCTCGCGAAGCTGCGCGACGAGATGGGGCGGACCGACTGGCACGCGGTGTTCATCGGCTCCGGCGACGCCTTCGACGCGATGGTGGAGCTGTCCCGGCGGCTCGGGCTCGGTGACCAGGTGCAGTTCACCGGGCGCATCCCGGACGCCGACCTGGTGCGCTACCTCTCCACCGCGGACGCGTGCTTGTCCCCCGACCCGCGCAATCCGCTCAACGACGTGTCGACCATGAACAAGGTCCTGGAGTACATGGCGATGGGCCGGCCGGTCGTCTCGTTCGACCTCCGCGAGGCGCGCGTCTCCGCCGGTGACGCCGCCCTCTACGCGCCCGCCAACGACGAGGCCGCATTCGCCGGGCTCATCGCGCTGCTCCTCGACGATCCGGAGCAGCGCGCCCGGATGGGCAAGATCGGCCAGGAGCGGATCGGCGGGCCGCTCTCCTGGCGGAACTCGCAGGCGTCGCTGCTCGCCGCGTACGCCGTTGCCTGCGGTGACCATGACCCGGGGCCGACGGGCAGGACGGTCCGAACAGGGAAGAGGCGGCGGCGTTGAACGAAGACACGATCCGCCTGGTCACCATCGGGCGGATTCTCCGCCGGCGCTGGCGGCTTCTCGCCGTCCTCACCGTGGTCGGCGCGCTCGTCGGCCACGGCGCATCGGTGCTGCTGTTTCCGCCGCGCTACACGGCGTCGGCATCCGTACTGCTGCCCGGACAGTGGGAAGAGCGCGAGCTGCTCACCCAGGTGGACATCGCGACCAGTTCGTCGGTCGCCGATCGCGTGGCCGCCGAACTCCGCTGGAGCGGCGTCAGCGGCGACGAGCTGCGGGACAGCGTGACCGCCAAGGCCGCCGACGGGAACATCATCAAGATCTCCGGTACGGCCGAGACCCCGGAGCGCGCGCAGCGGCTCTCCGACCAAGTGGCCAAGGAATTCGTCACGTTCGCCGCGCGGATCTCGGGCGGCGGCACCGACTCCGAAGCCGCCGCCACAGGGCCCGAGGCGCTGCGGAAGAAGGTCCAGGAGACCAACCGCCGCATCACCGACCTGGCCGAAGCGGCCGACCCGGGACGGACCGTGGAGAGCGTGCAGGCGCGCACCGGCCTTGAGAAGCTGCGCACCTCGCTGGAGGAGGCCATGACGAAGCTGGAACAGGCCGACCCGGCGAGCGACAGGGCCGGCATGGTCGTCATGGGACCGGCGGCCCGGCCGTCCGGCGAGGCACCGCCGACTCGGACGCAGCTCATCGTCGCCGGGGCGCTGCTGTTCTTCCTGACCGCGGTCATCGGCCATCTCACCGCCGCACGGATGAACCGCCGGCTGCGCACCGAACCGGAGATCGCCGCGGCGCTCGGCTCGGCGCTCCTCGGCGCCGTCGACGTACCTGATGAACCGTCCGCACACCGGCCGCAGGACCGTGGCCGGTGGCCCCGGATCCGCCGGCTCCTCGGCGTCGACACCCGGTGGGACCTGCCGACCCCGCAGCGGTCCGGCGACGAGGCCGGCAGACGGATCCGCTACCGGCGGGTCTGCGCCCGCCTCCGGAACCAACTGCCGGGTTCCCGGCGGATGTTGGTCGTCGTGCCGGACGGCGACGAGATCGCACTCCGGGCCGCCGGGCAACTCGCCGCCGAGGCCGGGGGCGATCCTTCCGCAAGCTCTGCGGGCAGGGGATACCCCACGCTGCGCGTGGTGGAGGTCTCGGTCGACCGGCCGACGGTGCCGGACCGCGGCACGGAATCCGGTGCCCTGGTCGTCCTCAGCGCGGGACGCTGGACCGCGCAGGAGGCCGGAGGCATCGCCGAGGCGTGCGCGGACGGCGGGCATGACGTCGTCGGATTCGTCGTCGCAGGACCGGTGCGGGCCCGTCCGACGCGGTCTGCCGACCATCCGGCGGACCACGCCGCTCCGGCGCTCGCGGCGCGTGGCAACGCGACGGGAGGTTCGACGTGACGACGAGCACGACCAATGAGTCGTCGGCGGCCACTCCGCTCTTCGACCTGCAGGCGCTGGTGGTGTCGGTGCGCCGGCGCCGCCGCCTCTGGTGCTCCCTGGCGCTCCTGGGAATGCTGGCAGGCGTGGCGGTGGCGGTCCTGATGCCGCCGCCACCGAGCGCGCAGACGAAGGTCCTTGTCGCGCATGCCGAGGACCAGCCCAACGACATGGGAACGCTGATCCGCACCGACGTCGCCGTATTGGAGACCACGCGGATCGCCGACAAGGCCCTGCGGTCGCTCAAGTCCTCGGACGCCCCGGAGGACTTCATGGGGGAGTACCGGGGCACCGGCTTGACCAACAACCTGCTGCAGATCGATGTGACGGGCGACAGCGACGCGGATGCGGTGGCCCGGGCCGAGGCGCTGGCCGACGCGTTCGTCGCCGACCATGTGCGCCGGATGCGGGAAACCGCGAAGGCCGAGGCCAAGGCCCTCCTCGACCAGCGTGACCGCATGCGGGGCGAACTCGCCGAGGTCAACGTGGAGATCGGAGACCGGGCGCCGGAGACGGAGAGCGACCCCAAGGAGTCGGCGAGCGTCGAGTCGCTCTTCGCCCGCCGCGCGGAACTCACCTCGCGGATCGCCGACTTCGACCAGCGCGCCGCGGAGGCGCGCACCGGCACACCCAAGGTCATCGCCGGCACGCAGATCGTGGACGCCGCGCGCCCGGTGCGGAACTCGCTGCCCAAGGCCGCTGCCACCAACGCCGCGATCGGGCTCGTCCTCGGGCTCGTCCTCGGGCTCGCGATCGCCGCGGTCCGCACCGTGGTGGCGGACCGCCCGGTGCTGCGCCGGGACATCGCGGCGAACCTGGGCGCCTCTGTCATCGCGGAACTGCCCCACCGGTCGGGCAAGTTGTGGCGGCGCCGACGGACCCGGGTGGCACGCGAACGGCTCACCGGGACCCTCGTCCGCACCGTGCGCGGCTCCGCGGAAGCGGAACCACTCTCGCTGCTTGAACTGGGCTGCGCGCGCAGTACGAGCGTGCTCGCTCTGGACGTCGCGGCGGCACTGGGGGCGGACGGTCCTGTGACCGTCGTCGACGGTCTGCCGGGCCCCCAACTCGCCAAACGCCAGAGGTCGGGAGGCCCGACCGTGGTCGGCGGCGAGCGTGCCGGGACCGTGCCGCGGCAGGAGCGCAGGATCGGCGTCGGCTCGGTGGCGCCCGGTACGGCGTGGACCGACCTCCAGTACCTCGGCACCCGGACCGTGCTCGTCGTGCGCGCCGGGCACGGCAGCGCCGCATGGCTGCACACCGTGGCGCGGCAGCTCGCGGACCAGCGCATCGAGGTGATCGGTGTGGTGCTCGTCGACCCCGATCCGCGGGACAGGACCGACGGCACGCTGTGGGACGGGCAGTACACCGCGCTGCGCGGCCGGAGCGAGATACCGGCCCGGCAGAACGGGACGGGCCAACGGCGGACGGAGCGGCTGCCGGTACGGGCCGCGCGCGGCCCGGACAACGACCAGGAGGCGCGGTAGCACATGTGTGGCATCGCAGGTACTTACCGATGGCCGGACGGGAAGGCCGTGACCGACCGGCTCACCGACACCCTCGCCCACCGCGGCCCGGACGGGGCGGGCCGGTACGGCCACCCCGTCGGTGACGGCGAAGTGCAGCTCGGGCACCGCCGGTTGGCGATCATCGACCTGTCCGAGACCGGCGCCCAGCCGATGGTCTCGGACGGCCTCGCCCTGACATACAACGGCGAGCTCTACAACGCGCCCGAACTGCGGGCCGAGTTGGCCGCCGCCGGGGTGCGCTTCCGCGGCACCTCCGACACCGAGGTGCTGCTTGAGGCCTGGCGGCGCTGGGGCACGGACTGCCTGCCCCGGCTGCGCGGCATGTTCGCGTTCGGGATCTTCGACGAGCGCACCGGTGAACTGGTCCTCGTCCGTGACCAGTTGGGCATCAAGCCGCTGTTCCTGCTCCGGCGCGGCGGAGGCCTGGTGTTCGCCTCCGAACTCAAGGCGCTCGCCACCGCGACCGGCGGCACGCTGGAGGTGGACCATGCGGCGCTCGTGGCCTCGCTCCTCTACTACTGGGTGCCGGACTCACGGTGCGCGTTCCGCGAGGCGGAGAAGCTGCCGCCGGGGAGCTGGATGAAGTTCCGGCCCGACGGCCGGGTGGAGCGCGGCCGGTACTGGAACCTGAAGGACGTCGCCGCCGAGGGCCAGGAGCGGGCTCGCAGCGGCGAGCTGCCGGATCTGGCCGCCATCGTCGAGGAGTCGACCCGGCAGCACCTGCTCTCCGACGTACCCGTGGCGACCTTCCTCTCCGGCGGCCTCGACTCCAGCTACCTGACCGCCCTCGCCGCCCGCGACCGGCCCGGGATCTCCGCGTACACGATCGGATTCCGCGCCGAGGACGCCAAGTTCGAGGCGATGCCCGACGACCTGCGCTATGCCCGGCAGGTGGCCGAGCGGTTCGGCGTCGACCTGCACGAGATCGAGATCGCTCCGGACGTGCTCGACCTGCTGCCGCGGATGACGTACCACCTGGACGAGCCGATCGGCGACCCCGCCGCGATCAACACGTTCCTGATCTGCGAGGCCGCACGGGAGGCCGGGGTCAAGGTGATGCTCTCGGGGATGGGCGCCGACGAACTGTTCGCCGGATACCGCAAGCACCTGGCCAACCTCCTTGCCCTGCGCTACCAGCGCGTCCCGCGGCCCCTGCGGCGTGGCGTGCACGCGGCCGTGGACCGGCTGCCGGTCGCCTCGGCTCGCCGCGGCTACCGGTCGGTCCGGTTCGCGAAGCGGTTCCTCTCCTTCGCCGATCTGCCGGAGGAGACCGCGTTCCGGCGCAGCTACACCATGTACGACCAGGCGGAGCTGCTCGCCCTGGTCAACCCGGACCTGGCCGGGACGGTCGACGACGTACTGACCGAGCACGCGGACATCTACCAGGACAACGACCTCGACGACTTCGTCAACCGCATGTGCCTGGGCGACGCCCGGATGTTCCTGCCGGGCCTGAACCTCGCCTACACCGACCGCTCCAGCATGGCCGCCTCCACCGAGGTGCGGGTGCCGTACGTGGACGTCGAGGTGGTCAAGGCGGCGTTCGCCGTGCCCGGCGACCGCAAGATCGTCGGACGGCAGGGCAAGGCCGTCCTCAAGGAGGCGGCCTCCTCGATCCTGCCCAAGGAGATCGTGTACCGGCCCAAGGGCCTGTTCAGCGCCCCGCTGCGCGCCTGGATGAGCCGGGATCTGGCGCCGCTGGTGCGCGAGGTGGTCAACGACGGCGTGCTCGTCAACTCCGGGATCCTGCGCCGCGACGCGCTGGCGCGGATGGTCGCCGAGGACGCCGCGGGACAGCGGGACTTCTCCAAGCATCTGTGGCATGTGCTGACCCTCGAGTACTGGTATCGCGACGCGACCTCTGGGTCCGGGCAGAGCACTCGGTTAACGGCTTAAGGAATCAGAGGAGTTCGGGTGAAGCAGGTTGTTCAGAACTACAAGAGCGGCGAGCTGGCGGTGCTTGACGTGCCGGTGCCGGGGTGCAAGCCGGGCGGGGTGATCGTCCGCAGCGCCTACTCGCTGATCTCGACCGGGACCGAGCTCATGAAGGTGTCCGAGGCCGGCATGTCGATGCTCGGCAAGGCCCGTTCCCGTCCCGACCAGGTCGCCAAGGTCGTGCAGAGCGTGGCCACCAACGGGGTTCCCGCCACCTATCGCAAGGTGATGGGCAAACTGGACTCCTACACGCCGCTCGGCTACTCGCTGTGCGGGGTGGTCGAGCAGGTCGGCGCCGGGATCGACGACGTGAAGGTCGGCGACCGCGTGGCCTGCGCCGGCAATGAGCACGCGCTGCACGCCGAGCTGAACTGGGTGCCGAAGAACCTCTACACCCCGGTGCCGGACGGGCTCGCGCCGCGGCACGCCGCCTTCGGCACCGTCGGGTCGATCGCGCTGCAGGGCGTCCGCCAGGGCGAGTCACAGCTCGGCGAGGTGGCGCTCGTCATCGGCCTCGGTCTGATCGGCCAGCTGGTGGTGCAGCTCCTCGCCGCCTCGGGAGTCCGCGTCGTCGGGGCCGACCCCGACCCGGTGCGCTGCGAGCTGGCCGAGAGCCTGGGCGCCGCGGCCTGCGGCGACCCCGCGTCCGCGTCCGTGGAAGCCGCCGTCGCCGAACTCACCGACGGTCACGGCGTGGACCAGGTGTACCTGGCCGCCGGCGGCGGCACCAACCAGCCCGTCGAGCTGGCCGCCCGGCTGAGCCGGGACCGCGGCCGGGTCGTCGACATCGGCAAGTGCCGCCTCGACCTGCCATGGAACGCGTACTACGAGAAGGAGCTCGACGTCCGGTTCTCGCGAAGTTACGGCCCTGGGCGCTACGACCCGGAGTACGAACTCGATGGGCGGGACTACCCGATCGGCTACGTGCGCTGGACCGAGCGCCGCAACCTGGCGTGCTTCCTCGACCTCCTCGCCCGCGGCAGCGTCGACGTCGAGCCACTGGTCTCCCACGTCGCCGACTTCGACGACGCCGTCGAGACGTACCAGAGCCTGAAGGACGGCGAGTTGAAGGCCGTGGCCGTGCTGTTCCGGTACCCCGAACAGGCCGTGGAGGCCGAGGCTCCGGCGGTGGACGTGCCCGCGGTGAAGGTGAAGCCGAATCCGGTGCGGGCCGCGAAGACGCCGGTGCGCCTCGCGTTCGTCGGCGCGGGGAACTACGCGACGTCGATGCTGCTGCCGCACCTGGCCGGGCGAGACGGCGTCGATCTCTCGACCGTCGTCACCACGACCGCGCTGTCCGCGGCCAACGCGAAGCGGAAGTTCGGCTTCACAGAAGCGACCACCGACCTCGACGCCGTGCTCGGCGACAAGTCCATCGACGCGGTGTTCGTGGTCACCCGGCACAGCTCGCACGCCGAACTGACCCGTAGAGCGCTGCTCGCCGGCAAGACGGTGTTCGTGGAGAAGCCCCTGGCCCTCACCGAGGACGAGCTGGCGGGCGTGCTCGCGGCGGTGGAGGAGTCCGGCAACGACCGGCTGCAGGTGGGCTTCAATCGCCGGTTCTCGCCGCTCCTGGGCGAGGCCAGGCAGCGGTTCGGCGCCCGTACAGGACCGGCGAGCCTGCGCTACCTGGTCAACGCGGGCCGGCTGCAGCAGGGCAGCTGGTACCTCCAACAGGGCACCGAGGGCTCACGGTTCGCCGGTGAGGGCGGGCACTTCATCGACACGGCGAGCTGGCTGCTCGACGCCGACCCCGTCTCCGTGTACGCGGTCGCCACGTCCGGCGGCGAGGACCTGCAGGTCGTCCTTGGCTACCCGGACGGGTCCACCGCCACCATCAGCTACGTCACCACCGGCGCGCCGGGCTTCCCCAAGGAGACGCTCGATCTTGTCGCGGACGGCAAGGTGCTGCGGCTCGACGACTTCGTACGCGCATCCGTGTATGGGCGTAAGAAGTGGGTCAGTTCGCGGCTGCCCAAGGCCCGGGACAAGGGCCAGAACGCGGAGCTGGCCGCGTTCGTCAAGGCCGTACGGACCGGCGGGCCGATGCCGGTGCCGCTGGAGTCCCTCGTCGCCACCACGGCGGCCACCCTCGCCGTGCGGGCCGGACTGGCGGGCGGTGCGCCGGTGACGCTGGCGAGGGCGCGATGACCATGAGCGTGGACTGGTACCTGCGACGCCTCTCCCGGATGGGACCGCGGGAGGTCGGCGGCCGGGTGGTCGACGCGGTGCGCAGACGGCGGTGGCGATCGGCGCGGCCGGACTGCCCGAGCGTGACCGACGCCCTGTTCACCGCGGTCCTGCCCGCGGGGACGATCGCCGCCATAGCCCCGGACGCCGCGAAACGTCTCATCGCCGATGCGGACCGCCTGATGTACGGGCACGCCGAGTATTTCGGGGTCGTCCGCGACGACCTGGTCCACCCGGACTGGTGGTGCGACCCGAAGACCGGGCGCCGGGCTCCGTGGGGCTACGCCTTCGACGTGCCGTACCGGAACGAGGACGCGGTCGGGGACATCAAACAGATCTGGGAGCTGTCCCGGCACCAGTACCTCACCGTGCTCGCCGCCGCCTACGCGATCACCGGGAACGAGCGGTACGCCGAGCGCGTGGCCGAGCATCTGCGGTCGTGGTGGGCGGCCAACGCGCCGCTGCGCGGAGTGCACTGGATCAGCGGCATCGAGCTGGGGATCCGGCTCCTCTCCTGGGTGTGGATCCGCCGGCTGCTCGACGGCTGGCAGGGCGCGGCCGGCCTCTTCGAGGGCAACCCGGTGGCGCTGAACCAGATCTGGCACCACCAGCGCTGGCTTGCCGCCTTCCCCAGCCGGGGCTCTTCGGCGAACAACCACGTCATCGCGGAGGCCGCCGGGCAGTTCGCGGCGGCCTGCGCGTTCGCGTGGTTCCCCTCATCGGCACGCTGGCGGGCCGGCGCGCTCCGGTCTCTTGAGCGCCATCTGGAAGGCAATACCTTCGACTCCGGCCTCAACCGCGAGCTGGCCACCGAGTATCACGGCCTTGTCCTCGAACTCGGCCTGGCCGCGGTGGCCGAGGCGGATGCCGCCGGTGTGCCGGTCCCCGCGTCGATCCGCCCTGTGCTGCTGCGGATGACCGACGCGCTCGCGGCCGTCGTGGACAACCGGTTGCGGCCGCCGCGCCAGGGCGACGCGGACGACGGGCACGGCCTGGTCGTGGACGGCACGGGCACCGACCGCTGGGCCTCGCTCCTCGCCACCGGGGACGCCGTGTTCGGCCGCCTCGACTGGTGGCCGGGAGTGACCGGCACCGACGTTCGTACGACGCTCCTCGCCGCGCTCATCGAACCCACCGAACCGGCCGTGCCCCGCCCCGCGAGCCGTCCGGCCCATTTCGCCGACGCGGGGCTCACCATCCTGCGCGGTCCGGAGGAGATCTGGTGCCGCTGCGACGGTGGTCCGCACGGCTTCCTGTCCATCGCCGCGCACGCCCACGCGGACGCGCTGTCCGTGGAGGTGCGGCACGACGGCGTCGACGTGCTCGCCGACCCGGGAACGTACTGCTACCACGGGCAGCCCCTGTGGCGGCAGTACTTCCGGTCGACCCTCGGCCACAACACCCTGCAGCTGGACGGCGCTGACCAGTCCGTATCGGGCGGCCCGTTCCTGTGGACCCGGCAGGCCCGCAGCCGTGTCCTGGTCGCGGACGCATGCGGCGATGGCGTGGCCAACTGGGCTGCCGAGCACGACGGTTATCAAGGTTCCGTGCACCACCGCCGGGTGGAGCTGACCGCCGCGAAACAGGAGTTACGGGTCGTCGACGAGGTGCGCGGCCCACGCCGGGACGTGCGCCTGGCGTTCCACCTCGGCCCGGCGATCGCCGCGGACCTGGTGGGGAACCGGGCGGCGCTCACCTGGATCCGGGACGGCGAGGGCCGTTCCGCGGTGCTCGACCTGCCCGGACAGCTGAGCTGGCGTGCGCATCGCGGCGAGACCGACCCGCCGCTGGGCTGGTACTCCGCAGGCTTCGGGCGCAAGGAACCCGCCACCACGCTGGTCGGTACCGGATGTGCCGACGACGCTGCGTCGTCGGGGGAGTTCACCACCGTGCTCAGGTTCGGCGGCTAGGGAGGACGTGTGGGGATGAAGTGGCGGAACTTGGCGTTGCCCGCGGCACCGCTGGCGCTGGTCGTGCTGGCGGCGACCGGCTGTACGAGCACGCCGGACGAGACCCGGGCGGAGCCGACCGACGCGTCATCCGCGTCCAAGGCGCCCACCACGTCCGTGGCGCGGGTGTGCGCCAAGGCCGCGGCCGGTCCCGCGAAGGCGCCGAAGGGCGCGGTGACGGTCGACCCGGGGGTGGTCGGCGACCTGGCCGAGAAGACGAAGAGCAGCCCAGCGGGCACCACGTTCTGGCTGCGACCGGGCAAGCACCGGCTCGACCCGGACCGCTACGCCCAGGTCATGACCAAGAAGGGCAACCGCTACATCGGCGCGCCGGGCGCGGTGCTCGACGGCGGGAAGAAGAACAACTACGCGTTCAGCGGCAGCGCCCGCGACGTCACCATCCGCCACCTGACCGTGCAGCGTTTCGTCGCGCCGCCCGACGAGGGCGTGGTCAACCACGACATGGCCGACGGATGGGTGATCGAGCACGCGAAGATCCAGTACAACTCCGGCGCCGGGCTGATGGCCGGTGCCCGCCAGAAGGTCCGCGCCAGCTGTCTGCGCGACAACGGGCAGTACGGAATGAACGCGTACAAGACCGGCGACTCGATCCGCGGCCTGGTGGTCGAGGGCAACGAGATCGTGGGCAACAACACCGGCGACTGGGAGCGGAAGCGGCCGGGCTGCGGCTGCACCGGAGGCATCAAGTTCTGGGCCGTCAACGGCGCCGAGATCCGCGGCAATTGGGTGCACGACAACCGCGGCGTCGGGCTGTGGGCGGACAACAACAACAACGACTTCCGCATCGAGGGCAATCTCCTTGAGGCCAACGACGGTGCCGCGCTGATGTACGAGACCAGCTACAACGCGGTCATCCGCAACAACACGATCCGGCGGAACAACTGGATCGAGGGCCGCAGGTCCGCCGAACGCGACGACCCCTTCCCGTACGCGACCGTCTATGTGTCGGAGTCCGGCGGCGAACCACGGATCAAGGCCCGCACCGACAAGATCGAGATCTACCGGAACGTGCTGGAGGACAACTGGAACGGCATCACCCTGTGGGAGAACGCCGACCGGTTCTGCAACAGCCCGGCCAACACCTCGACCGGATACTGCACGTTGCTGGTGAAGGACACCAAGAGCTGCGCGAAACCGAAGATCACCAAGGCGCCGCTCTACGCCGACTGCCGGTGGAAGACCCAGCGGGTGGACATCCACGACAACCGCTTCCTCCTCGACGCGTCGGTCGTCAAGTGCAAGACGGAGTGCGGCCGCATGGCGGTCCTCTCCAACTACGGCACCTATCCGAAGTGGTCGCCGTACAAGGGCAAGCGGGTGTCCGACGCGATCACCCACAAGCAGCGCAACCGCTGGCACGACAACACCTACCGCGGACCGTGGAGCTTCGTCGCGGAGAACACGGACCAGCAGCTCGACTCCGGTCAGTGGCAGGACACGCCGTACCGGCAGGACACGGGCAGCACCTACGCGCCACGGTCCGGTGGTTGAGATGGACGGGAACCTGAAGCACGGCGTCCTGCCGGCCGGACCGGATACGGCGGACACGCGGCCCGGCGCCGAACCGCGCCCCGCCGGCACGCCGAAGGCAGTCGGGATCGTCTGGGCGCTGCTCGCGCTCAACACGCTCGGCTCCGCCGGGGCGAAGACCATCGTGCCGCTGCCCCGCTCCCTCATCCAGATGGTCACCATGGGCGCGCTGGCCGCCGCGTTCGCGCTGGCGCTCGCGCTCAATCTCCGGCTGCGCATCCGGGCGAGCGCCTTCTTGTTCCTGCTCACCCTGCTCCTCGTACCGAGCGTGATCTCCAGCGCGAACCTGGAGGTCGGGTTCGGCGCGCTGTTCCGCTGCGCCCGGCTCGCTCTCTTCATCGGCACGCTGTGGCTGCTGAGCCGATGGTGGGACGGCAGCCTGACGTTCGTCCGCCACCACATCCGGATGTACTTCGTCGCACTGGGGACGGCGGCCGCCGGCCTGGTCATCTCACCTGGCGCGGCCATGCCCGAGACGTACGGCGGTCGCCTTGTGGGTGCGTTGTGGCCGCTCACCCCGCCGCAGATCGGACAGTACGCCGCAGTGATCATCGGGCTCACGGTGCTGCTCGTACTGGGCCGCCGGACCACCAGGGGCAGCGCGGCCCTGATCATCGTGCCGTCACTCGCCCTGCTCGCGTTGACCCACACCCGGACAGCCACGGTCGGCCTGCTCATCGGGCTTGTCCTGGCGATCGGCTCGCTCGTCCTGACCAGCGCCGCCGCCCGCCGGTTGTTCGTCTGGGCGGTGGTGGTGTCCGCGGTGGCCGTGGTGGGGTTCGCCTCCGCGGTGGAGGCGTGGTTCCTGCGCGGTCAGAGCAAGGAGTACTTCACCAGCCTCACCGGTCGGGCCAAGGTCTGGGACGCCCTGCTGACCGAGCCCCGGTCCACCGCGGAGCAGGTGTTCGGCATGGGCCTTGGCGACAAGTCGTTCGGCGGCCTGCCGATCGACAACAGCTGGCTGGCCGTCTACAGCGAGCAGGGTCTGAGCGGCGTCATCCTTGTCGGGACGATCATCCTCGTCCTCGCCGGCGTCGCGTTGCTGCGACCGCCGTCACTGCAGAGGGCCTGCGCGATCTTCCTGATCACCTACGTCGCGATCTCGTCGTACACCGAGGCCGGCCTTGGCGACGCCTCGCCGTATCTGCTCCATCTGGCGTTGGCCGCCTCGCTCCTCGCGACACCTGCCGCGGCCACGTCCCTCTCGACGGCGACGCCCCTCACCACGCGCACGGTCCCGCAACGACGTATCCCGCGATGGGCCAGGAGGTGACCTTGAACATGCATGTTCTCGTGGTGCACAACCGCTACTCCTCGGCACAGCCGAGCGGGGAGAACGTCGTCGTCGACCAGGAAGTGGGGCTGCTGCGCGCGGCCGGCCACCGGGTCGAGCTGTTCGAGCGCCGCAGCGACGACATCGCGGGACGGTCACTCGCCGGCAAGGCCGCGGTGCCGCTCCTCGTGCCGTGGAACCCCGCGGTGCGCAAGGAGCTCGCCGCCCGACTGCGCGCCGCACGCCCTGACGTGGTGCACATCCACAACGTCTTCCCGCTCCTGTCGCCCGCGGTCCTCGCCGCCTGCGCCGACGCCGGCGTACCCGCCGTCGCCACGCTGCACAACTACACCCAGGTCTGCTTGCCCGGCACCCTGCACAGGGATGGGAGGGCGTGTACCGAGTGCGTCGGGTCGAAGGCCTCGCTGCCCGCGGTCCGGCACGGCTGCTACCGCAACTCCCGCCTCGCGACGGTGCCGCTCGCGGTCAGCCTGACGGTCAACCGGCGGCGGTGGTGGTCCGGCGTGGAGCGGTTCTTCTGTATCTCCGCGGCGCAGCGCGACGTCCTGGTGCGGTCCGGCATGCCGGCCGAACTGCTCGCGGTGAAGCACAACTTCGTACACGATCCCGGCGCCCGCCGAACGGGCGCCGGCGAGCATGTGCTCTTCCTCGGCCGGCTCGCGGAGGCCAAAGGCGTACGGCTGCTCATGGCCGCGTGGGACGAGCTGGCCGCGGCCGGCGGTGTGGGCGTGCCGCTGGTGCTCGCCGGCGCGGGGCCACTGGAGCGGGAGGTGACCGCCTGGGCGGCGGACCGGGACGACGTGCGTTACGTCGGTCTGCTCGACCCGGATCAGTGCCGGCAGGCCCTCGCGCGGTCGGTCGCAGTGGTGGCTCCCTCCACGGCCCTGGAGACGTTCGGCCTGGTGGTCGCGGAGGCAATGGCGGCGGGAGTCCCGGCCGTCGCCGCCGGTCACGGCGCCTTCGTCGAACTCGTCGAGGACGGGGTGACCGGTCTCCTGCACCGGCCGGGGGAGCCCGCCTCGCTCGCTTCCTGCCTGCGCAGGGTCACGACCGAGCAGGACCGCAACCAGGAGATGGGGCGGGCGGCCCGGCGCCGTTACGAGCAGGGCTTCAGCCCGGCCGTCGGGCTCGAGCGCCTGGTGGAGGGTTACCGCACCGCGATCGCGGGTCGGACGGAATCAACGGGTCGGACGGAATCAACGGGGCGGATGGAACCAATGGGGGACGGAATCAATGGGGGGCAGTAAATGACACGATGCCGACTCTGCGGCTCGGCGACGCTGGCGAGCGTGGTCGATCTCGGGGCGACGCCACCGTGCGAGAGCTTTCTCGCCGCGGACCAACTGGACCTGCCGGAGCCCGCGTTCCCGCTGCACCTGCGGGTCTGCACCGACTGCTGGCTCGCGCAGATCCCGCCGCTGATCACGCCGGAGGAGACGTTCAAGGAGTACGCGTACTTCTCCTCGTACTCGACCTCTTGGGTGGAGCACGCGCGTACGTTCGTCGCCGACGCCGTACAGCGGGTGGGCCTCGACACCGAAGGCTCCGACGCCTTCGTGGTCGAGGTGGCGAGCAACGACGGCTACCTGCTCAGGCACGTGGTGGACAAGGGGATCCGCTGCCTGGGCATCGAACCGTCGGTGAACGTCGGCGCCGCGGCGCGCGACGCGGGTGTGCCCACGCTCACGGAGTTCCTGAGTCCGGACATCGGGTCGGCCGTCCGCGCCGAGCACGGCCCGGCGGACCTGGTCGTGGCCAACAACGTGTACGCGCACATCCCCGACGTCGTCGGCTTCACCCAGGGGCTGCGCGCCCTGGTCGCCGACGACGGCTGGGTCTCCATCGAGGTGCAGCATCTGCTGACCTTGATCGAGGAGAACCAGTACGACACGATCTACCACGAGCACTTCCAGTACTACACGGTCGCGTCCGCGATCCGGGCCCTCGCGAGCGGCGGACTCGCCCTCGTGGACGTCGAGTTGCTGCCCACGCACGGCGGCTCCATCCGGCTGTGGGCCCGGCCGACCGAGGTGGCCGGAGAGCCGAGCCGGCAGGTGGCCGACGTACTGGCCCGCGAAAAGGCCGCCGGACTGGGGGAGTTGACCGGGTACGCCGAGTTCTCCGCCCGCGTCGCCAAGGTGCGCAGGGACCTCCTGCGCTTCCTCATCGAGGCGGCCGAGCGCGGCGAGACGGTCGTCGGCTACGGCGCCCCGGGCAAGGGCAACACCCTGCTCAACCACTGCGGCATCCGGCCCGACCTGCTCAAGTACACGGTCGACCGCAACCCCTACAAGCACGGCAGGTTCACCCCGGGCACCCGCATCCCGATCCTGCCGCCCGAGCAGATAGCCGCCGACAAGCCGGACTACGTCCTCGTCCTCCCGTGGAACCTGCGCGCCGAACTGACCGAGCAGTTGTCCTTCGTGCACGACTGGGGCGGCCGCCTCGTCTTTCCCATCCCGGAACTGAGCATTGTCGAGGTCAAGCCATGAAGGTCGTCCTGTTCTGCGGCGGTTACGGGATGCGGATGCGCGACGGCGCCGCCGACGACGTGCCCAAGCCGATGGCGATGGTCGGCCCGCGACCCCTGATCTGGCATGTCATGCGCTACTACGCGCACTTCGGGCACACGGAGTTCATCCTGTGCCTCGGATACGGCGCCCACCACATCAAGAACTTCTTCCTCACCTACGAGGAGACGACGTCCAACGACTTCGTACTGCGCGGCGGGCGGACCGAGTTGCTGTCCACGGACATCTCGGACTGGACGATCACGTTCGCGCAGACCGGCATCGAGTCACCGATCGGCGAACGCCTTCGCCGGGTGCGACACCACCTGGACGGCGAGGAGATGTTCCTCGCCAACTACGCCGACGTGCTCACCGACGCCCCTCTCGACGAGATGATCGAGAAGTTCGCGTTGCGCGACGCCGGTGCGTCGATGATGGTGGTGCCGCCGCAGTCCTCGTTCCACTGTGTGGACCTGGGTGAGGACGGCCTGGTGGGAGGCATCACCGCCGTGAGTGAACTGCCGCTGTGGGAGAACGGCGGCTACTTCGTACTCCGCCAGGAGGTCTTCGACCACATACCGGAGAACGGCGATCTGGTCGCCGACGGCTGCGCCCAACTCGCCAAGCAGGGACGGTTGGTGGCGCACCAGCACCGTGGCTTCTGGAAGCCGACCGACACCGTGAAGGAGCGGGCCGCGCTGGATGCCGCCTACGCCCGGGGCGACCGCCCGTGGGTCGTGTGGGAACGGGACGGCGCGGGGGTGAGCACGTGATCCGGCTCGATGCCGGGCGCCTGGACCGGATCGTCGCCGTGGGCGCGCACTGCGACGACATCGCCATCGGCGCCGGCGGCACGCTCCTCGGGCTGTGCCTCGCGCGGCCGGGAATCCGCGTCGACGCCCTGGTGCTCTCCGGCGGCGGCAGCGAGCGCGAGCAGGAGGAGCGGGCCGCGCTCACCGCCTTCTGCCCGGGCGCCGATCTGCGCCTCACCGTGCTCAAGCTGCCGGACGGCCGGATGCCCGTGCACTGGGACGAGGCCAAGGCCGCGGTCGAGGAACTGCGCGGGCAGACCGAGCCTGATCTGATCCTGGCCCCGCGCACCGACGACGCGCACCAGGACCACCGCGGCCTGGCGCAGCTGATACCCACCGCGTTCCGCGACCACCTCGTTCTCGGCTACGAGATCGTCAAGTGGGACGGCGATCTCGGCCGTCCGGCGGCGTACCAGCCGCTGTCGCAGGAGATCGCCGAAGAGAAGGTGCGGCTGCTGCAGGAGCACTACCCCTCGCAGCGGCACCGCCCCTGGTACGACCGCGAGGCCTTCCTCGGTCTCGCACGGATCCGCGGCATCGAATGCCACGCCCGCTACGCCGAGGCGTTCGCCGTCACCAAACTCACGCTCGACCTGGGCACGTCCCATCTGGGCCCTTCCCATCTGGGCACTTTCCAACTGGGGGAATGAACCTTGCGCGTACTGCTCACCGGACACCAGGGCTACCTGGGCACCGTCATGGCCCCGGTCCTCATCGCCGCCGGGCACGAGGTCATCGGCCTCGACGCCGGCCTCTTCGCCGACTGCATCCTCGGCCCGCCGCCCGTAGAACTGAAGGGGCACCGGGTGGACTTGCGCGACGTCACGGCCGACCACGTGGCCGGGGTGGACGCCGTGATCCACCTGGCGGCGCTCTCCAACGACCCGCTGGGATCGCTGGCACCCGAGCTCACCTACGACATCAACCACCACGCGTCCGTACGCCTCGCCCGCCTGGCCCGCGACGCAGGAGCGCGGCGCTTCCTGTACGCGTCGACGTGCTCCGTCTACGGCGCCGCGGGCGACGCCGACTTGTCGAACTTGGTCGCCGAGGACGCCCCGCTGCGCCCGGTGACGCCGTACGCGGAGTCCAAGGTGCGGGTGGAGGACGACCTGCACCCGCTGGCCGACGGCGACTTCAGCCCGGTGTTCATGCGCAACGCCACGGCCTTCGGCTACTCGCCCCGGCTGCGCGCCGACATCGTCCTGAACAACCTGGTGGGCCACGCGCTCCTGTCCGGCGAGGTGTTGGTGCTCTCCGACGGCACCCCCTGGCGCCCGCTGGTGCACGCCGCCGACATCGCACGCGCCTTCGCGGCCGCGCTGACCGCGCCGCGCGAAGCGGTGCACGACCGGGCGTTCAACATCGGCAGCGAGACCAACAACGTCACGGTCGCCGAGATCGCCGAGCAGGTCGCCGATGCGGTGCCGGGATCGAAGGTGGTGATCACCGGGGAGACCGGTGCCGATCCCCGCTCGTACCGGGTGGACTTCTCCCGGTTCCGCGCCGCGATACCCGGCTTCGACTGCGAGTGGACGGTGAAGCGGGGAGCGCTCGAACTCGCCGACGCCTACCGGAACTTCGGACTGACCCGGGAGGACTTCGAGCGACGCTTCACCCGCCTCGCCGTGCTGCGCGCGGCGTCCGAGGCGGGCACCGTCGACGACACCCTGCGGTGGCGCCGATGACCACGGCGGGGGAGGAGATGCACGCCCTGGTGGAGCGGCTGTACCCGCTCTGCCGGAGCATCACCGGCGACGGTGTCCGCGCCACCCTGGACATCGTCGGTGAGTACATCCCCCTCCAGACGCACGAGGTGCCGACCGGGACGCAGGTGCTCGACTGGACGGTGCCGCAGGAGTGGAACATCCGGGACGCGTACGTCGCCGACACCGCCGGCAACCGGGTCGTCGACTTCGCCAAGTCCAGCCTGCACGTGCTCGGCTACAGCGTTCCGGTGTCGGCGACCATGCCCCTGTCCGAGCTCCGCGGACACCTGCACACCCTGCCGGAGCACCCCAACTGGGTGCCGTACCGCACCAGTTACTACAAGCCGGAATGGGGATTCTGCCTGGCCCAGGAGACCTTGGACGCGCTCCCGGACGGCGACTACGAGGTGCGGATCGACTCCACGCTCGCGGACGGCCACCTCACGTACGCCGAGCACGTGGTCCCCGGACAGGTCCCCGACGAGGTGATCGTCTCCTGTCACGTCTGCCACCCGTCGCTGGCCAACGACAACCTGGCCGGCGTCGGGGTGGCGACGTTCCTGGCGCGGGCGCTGGCGGAGCAGACGCCGTACTACACCTACCGGTTCATCTTCGCGCCCGGCACCATCGGGGCGATCACGTGGCTGGCCCGCAACGCGGAGCGGGTGGAGCGGGTCAAGCACGGCCTTGTGCTGGCCTGCGCGGGTGACCGGGGCCAACTGACGTACAAGAAGAGCAGACGCGGCGACGCGGAGATCGACCGGGTGATGCGGCATGTGCTGGCGGCCTCCGAACGCCCGCACCGTGTCGCCGAGTTCACTCCGTACGGCTACGACGAGAGGCAGTACTGCTCGCCCGGATTCAATCTCGGCGTGGGCTCGCTCACCCGGACCCCGTACGCGAGCTATCCCGAGTACCACACCTCGGCGGACAACCTGGACTTCGTCTCCCCGGAGGCCATGGCCGACACCCTCTCCGTCTGCCGCGAGGCGTTCACCGTCCTCGACCGCAACCGGCGCTACCTCAACCTCAGCCCTTACGGCGAACCGCAGTTGGGCCGCCGTGGGCTGTACGACGCGCTCGGCGGCCGCAGCGACACCAAGCAGGCCCAAATGGCCATGCTCTGGGTGCTCAACCTCTCCGACGGCGAGCACAGTCTCCTTGACGTCGCCGAGCGGTCCGGGCTGCCGTTCGACACCGTCGCCGACGCGGCCGGAGCCCTGGGCGCCGCCGGGCTGATCAAGGCCTGAGGCAGATGACCACCGAGAAGACGACGGCAGCGGGCGGATCCGCCAAGCGGGCGCTCGTCGGCCGGCTGTCCTGGGGCCTCGCCGACCAGGCGGCCTCCAGCATGAGCAACTTCGTGGTGGGCATCTACGTGGCCCGCTCGCTGGGGGTGACCGCGTTCGGCGTGTTCAGCCTCGCCTGGGTGACCTACGGCGTGGTGCTCAACGTCTCCCGCGGCCTTGCCACCGACCCGCTCGTGGTGCGCTTCAGCGGCGTGCCGGACTGGTCCTGGCGCGCGGCGGTGGCCCGGTCGTCGGGAACCGCGCTCGGCGTCGGTGCCGCCCTCGGCGCGGCGTCTCTGGTGGTCGGCCTCGCGCTCGGTGGCCGCGTGGGCTCCGCGTTCGCCTGCCTCGGCGTCGTACTGCCGGGGCTGCTGCTGCAGGACTCCTGGCGGTTCGCGTTCTTCGCCGCCGGCAAGGGGCGGAAGGCGTTCGTCAACGACCTCGTGTGGTGCGTCGCGCTCGTCCCGGCCATGGTGGTGGCGGCCCGCGTGGGCAGCGTGGAGGCCTTCGTGCTCGCCTGGGGCGCCTCCGCCGCGGTGGCCGCGGTGTACGGCTGCTTCCAGTCCGGCATCCGGCCCCGGTTGACCGGCGCGCGCGAGTGGCTTCGCGAGCACCGGGACCTCGGCTACCGGTACCTCGTCGAGAACGTCAGCAACAGCGGCGCGAGCCAGCTGCGGGCGTACGGGCTCGGCGCGATCGTCGGGGTCGGCGCGGTGGGCGTGATCCGGGGAGCGGAGCTCCTGCTCGGCCCGTTCATGGCTGTGCTGATGGGTCTTTCCCTGGTCACCGTCGCGGAGGCGGCACGGGTGCTGAGGCGGGCCCCGCACCGCCTCGGCGCGTTCTGCCTCCTCCTCGGCGGCGGGCAGGCCGTCGCCGCGCTGCTCTGGGGCGGGGCGCTGCTCCTCGTGCCGGACGCGGGCGGCGAGTTCGTGCTCGGCGGCGTCTGGAACTCCGCGTCGGAGCTCATCGTGCCGGTCACGCTCGGCGTCGCGGGCGCGGGACTCGGCACCGGCGCCGCGGCCGGCCTTCGCGCGCTCGGCGCGGCCCGGCGCAGCCTGCGCAGCCAGCTGATCGCCTCCGCCTGCTACGTCACCGGCGGGCTCGGCGGCGCTGCCGCGGCCGGCACGCTCGGCTCGGCCTGGGGCGTCGCCGCCGCGACCGTCTGCGGCTCGGCCGTGTGGTGGCTGCAGCTGCGGACCGCCCTGCGCGAGCACGGGTGCAGCCACCAGAACCCCATCCCCGAAGTGAGGACGTCATGACCGCCCAACCCCGGCTGAGCATCGGCCTGCCCGTGTACAACGGCGAGGAGTACCTCGCCGAGTCGCTCGACGCCCTGCTCGGCCAGACCTACGAGGACTTCGAGCTGGTCATCTCCGACAACGCCTCGACCGACGGAACCCAGGACATCTGCCGCAAGTACGCCGAGCGGGACTCGCGTATCCGCTACATCCGGCTGACCCGGAACATCGGCGCCGCGCCGAACCACAACTACGTGTTCACCGAGTGCCACGGCGAACTCTTCAAGTGGGCCTCGCACGACGACCTGTACGCCCGTGACCTGCTGCGCCGCTGCGTCGAGGCCCTGGACGAGCGGCCCGACGTGATCCTCGCCCACGCCGACCAGGCGGTCATCGACGAGGACGGCCAGGTGAAGGTCCCGTACGAGTACACGCTCGCCACCGACTCGCCGCGCGCGCCCGAACGCTTCCGCAGCATGCTCTTCGAGCCCGGCGGCGACGACTTCTACGGCGTGCTGCGGGCCGACGTGCTGCGCCGGGTGAAGCCGCACGACAGCTACCACCACGCGGACCGCACGTTCGTCGCCGAGATCGGCCTGCACGGGCCCTTCCACCAGGTGCCGGAGCTGCTGTACTTCCGCCGCGACCACCCCACCCGCGCCGAGCGGGCGAACCCGTCGAAGCGATCCCGGTGCGTCAACCTCGACCCGCGCAGGGCGGGCCCGCTGCACCCGACGCCCCGGCTGCTCGCCGAGTACGTCGCGGGATTCGCGTCGGCGATCCGGCGGGCACCGCTGTCTTCTGCCGACCGGCGCGCGTGCTACCGCCACCTGGCCGCCTGGATGACAAGCCGGGCCCGGCCGGGCGCCGGCGAGCGGGTCGAGGACCGCGCCCCGGTCAACCCGGCCAAGCTGACCGTCTCGGTCGACGCCCTCGTGGCAGGACGTGAGGGGCGGGGAGCATGAAGTCCCATACACGGGTGGGGGTGTTCGGCCTCCTCGGCTCCGGCAACCTCGGCAACGACGGGTCACTCGAAGCCGTGCTCGGGTACCTCCGCGCCGAGCACCCGGACGCGGCCGTGGACGCGCTGTGCGGCGGACCCGAGGCCGTCACGTCCCGGTACGGGATCCCCGCGACGCGGCTGCACTGGTACCGCGGGGAGTACCGGACCGCGTCACGTGCGGGCGCGATCGCGGGCAAGGGTCTGGGCAAGTTCGTCGACGCCGTCCGCACCGCCGCCTGGGTGCGCCGGCATGACGTGGTGATCGTGCCGGGGATGGGCGTCCTGGAGGCCACGCTGCCGCTGCGGCCGTGGGGCTTCCCGTACGCGCTGTTCCTGCTCTGCGCGAGTGGCCGGCTCCTTCGTACCCGGGTCGCGCTGGTCGGCGTCGGCGCCGCCCCGATCGGCGACCGGCCGACCCGGGCCCTGGTGCGCCGGTCGGCGCGCCTTGCTGCGTACCGCTCGTACCGGGACGCCCAATCCCGCGACGCGATGCGGGAGATGGGCGTGGACACCACGCGCGACGAGGTCTACCCGGACCTCGCCTTCGCCCTGCCGACACCCTCGGCGAGCGTGCCCGCAGGCCCGCCGGGCGGCCCGGTCTGCGTAGGCGTCATGGACTTCCACGGCGGCAACGACGACCGCGCCAGGGCCGCGGAGATCCACCGGAGCTACCTCGACGGGACAACTCGCTTCGTCCGCACACTGGTTGAGGAGGGCAGGCCGGTCCGGCTGCTCACCGGCGACGCGTGCGACGCGCCGGTGGTAGCCGCGATCCTCGACGCGGTGGACTCGCCGCTGGTCACGGCTGCCGAAGTGACCTCCCTTGCCGACCTGATGAAGGAGACCGCGGCTGCCGACACCGTGGTGGCGACCCGCTACCACAACCTGATCTGCGCGCTGAAGGCCGGCACACCGACGCTCGCACTCAGCTATGCGGCGAAGAGCGACGCGCTCATGGACCGGATGGGCCTCGGTGCGTACTGCCACCCGGCCCGCGAGGTCGACACCGACCGGCTCCTTGAGCAGTTCCGGGCGCTGGAGAAGCGATCGGCGGAGGTACGGCGGACCCTTGCCGAACGCAACGCGGTCGCCGCCCGGCAACTCAAGGATCAGTTCGCCGAGTTGACCGCGGCCCTGTTCCCGGCGACCGACCACGCCCACGCCCTACGGGAGGCCCCATGAAGGCGACCGAAGTCCCGGCGATCGCCGGCGCGTACCTGTTCCAGCCGACCCCGTACGCCGACGAACGCGGCTTCTTCTGCCGCACCTTCGACGCCGATGTGGTCCGCTCGGTGGGCCTCGACCCGGACGCCTTCATCCAGGACAGCGTGTCCCGCTCCGTACGGGGCGTGCTGCGCGGCCTGCACCTGCGCTCCGGCGCCGGCGAGGCCAAGCTGGTGCGGTGCTCGTACGGGAGGATCTTCGACGTCGTCGTGGACCTGCGCCCGGACTCGCCGACGTATCGCAACGCGGCCTCCTTCGACCTCTCCGACGAGACGCAGGCGACCCTCTACATCCCGGCGGGCTGCGCGCACGGCTTCCAGGCGCTGACCGAGACCGCCGACACCTCGTACCGGATCGACCGCCCGCACGACCCGGCCGAGGACGTGACGATCGCCTTCGACGACCCGGAGCTCGCCATCGGCTGGCCGCTGCCGGTCACGTCGATGTCCGAGCGGGACCGGCAGGCGCAGAGTCTCGCCGAGGCCTTGAAGCACCTTCTGCAGCAGAAAGAGAGCTGAAGTCAGCGTGGACACTGAGGAGTTCCGCCTGCCCCGGTCGCGGGAGGCGAACGAGCGGCTGCACGCCATGATCCCCGGAGGCGCGCACACCTACGCCAAGGGAGACGACCAGTACCCGGAAGACCTGGCCCCGGTGATCAGCCACGGCCACGGTGCCCACGTTTGGGACGTCGACGGCAACCGCTACATCGAGTACGGGTCAGGGCTGCGGTCGGTCAGCCTGGGCCACGCCCACCCACGGGTGCTCGAGGCGGTGCGGCGGGAAATCGACCGCGGCAGCAACTTCGTCCGGCCGTCCATCGTGGAGGTCGAGGCCGCGGAACGCTTCCTGGCCACGGTGCCGACCGCCGAGATGGTGAAGTTCACGAAGAACGGCTCCGACGCCACCACCGCCGCGGTACGCCTCGCCCGAGCCGTCACCGGGCGCCCACGGGTGGCCATCTGCGCCGACCACCCCTTCTTCTCCACCGATGACTGGTTCATCGGTACGACGCCGATGTCGGCCGGCATTCCGGCGGCGACCACCGAACTCACGGTGTCCTTCCCATACGGGGACCTGCCCGCCACGGAGGAGCTCCTGACCCGCTACCGGGACGAGGTCGCCTGCCTGATCCTCGAACCCGCCACCACCCACTCGGAGCCCCCGCCCGGGTATCTCGAAGGCCTCCGCAAACTGGCGGACCGCCACGGCTGCGTACTGATCTTCGACGAGATGATCACCGGCTTCCGCTGGTCCGAGGCGGGCGCCCAGGGTCTGTACGGAGTCGTCCCCGACCTCTCCACGTTCGGCAAGGCGCTGGGCAACGGGTTCGCCGTGTCCGCCCTTGCCGGACGCCGCGACCTGATGGAGCGGGGCGGGCTGCGCCACTCACGCGACCGGGTGTTCCTTCTCTCCACCACGCACGGCGCGGAAACGCACTCCCTGGCAGCCGCGATGGCCGTGCAGACCACCTACATCGAGGAGGGCATCACCGCGCAACTGCACGCCCTCGGCGAGCGGTTGGCGGCCGGTGTCCACGAGGCCGCGTCCGGCCATGGTGTCGGCGACCACATCGTCGTCCGGGGCCGGGCCAGCAACCTGGTCTTCGCCACCCTCGACGAGAACGGGCAGCCGTCGCAGCAGTACCGCACCCTGTTCCTGCGCCAACTCCTCGCGGGCGGGGTCCTGGCCCCGTCGTTCGTGGTGAGCAGCGCGCTCGACGACGCCGACATCGACCGCACCGTCGATGTGGTGGCCCAGGCGTGTGCGGTGTACCGGAAGGCAGTGGACGCGGCCGACCCCACGCCCTGGCTGGCGGGGCGACCGGTGAAGCCGGTATTCCGCCGCCTGGCGTGACGTGACGTCAGCGGCGCTGCTATCGCCGATGGTCGGCGATCCGGTCGACCAGCCACGCGGTCGCAGGGACCACCGAAAGTGCGGTGCACCAGCCGCCGAGGACGTCGGTCGGGTAGTGCGCGCTCAGGGCGACCTGCGCCCAGCCCATGGCGGCGCCGGCGACCAGCGCCGCGGCGAGCACGAGCAACGTGCCGGCCGCCCTGCCGAGGCCTAACCGGCGGGTTGCGAGCAACGCCACCATGAGGGCGAGCGCGGTGAAGAAGGCGGTGTGCCCGCTCGGGTAGGAGAGGTTGCCTTCGCCGTGGATGGTGCGTCCCACCAGGTGCTTGAGCAGCGTCGCCGCCCCCACGGCCAGCCCGGCACCGGCAACGATGAACACCGCCGCCCGAGGACGCCGAAGCAGCAGGCAGCCCGCCACGGCGACGACGACCAGCGTCGCCGCTCCGGCGGGCTCTCCCAGGAAGTCAATGGCCAGAGCGACGCGCCGCCAGGGCGGCCGCACACTGTCCGCCGTCGGCGAGACGAGCCACCTGTCGACCCTGCCGGGCTCGCTGTGGCCGGCGTACAAGACCCCGAGGGCGACGACCACGAGGGCGGCGAGGGCCGCGATCGGCCAGAGCCACGCGCGCGGCGACGACGGAGGTCGGCCGACTTCCAGCTCCACTCCGGCCAGGCGATCCAACGCGAGCCCCCCTCGTCGTGTCCGACCCACCCTCTTCTACGAGCCTAAGGCGGCCGCGGCCCGGAGGGGGCAGAACTCCCTCCGGGCCACCGACTTGAGGCTCTGGAAGAACAGACAGCGCACCGGCTGCCCGGTTCACCGCATATCGGCAGGGCGGCCGGGGCCCTCGAAGGGGAAGCGTCGGCCGAGTTGTCCATGCCGTGGACCGCACAGCCGTGGCGACCACCGTTCACCCGCACCGCGTGCGGCGCCCCGGCCGGCGGTCAGAACTCCACGGTGACAAAGCCGTCCTCGTCAGCCGGTGCGGGTGCCAGCACGCGGTAGCCGAACTCCTGCTTCAGGCTGCCGAGGTCCCAGTTCGCCGCCCGCCCCCGGTAGTTGAAGACGAGATCCTTGGTCGCCCCGCCGTTCTTCAGGATCCGGGCGATGGCGATGTCGTCCGGATGACCGTGGATCTTTCCATTGGTGGAGATCAGGTAGCGCCCGCAGTCGAGGAGACCGAGGAGCTCGTTCGAGATGTTCTTGGAGCTGCCGTGGTGGGCGACCTTCAGGGCGTCGATGCGCAGGCGCCCGCCCTCGTCCTCGGCGCGTGGCCGGATCGAGGCCACCAGACGCGGGTCGTCGGCGTCGCCGGTGAAGACGATCCGGGTGCCCTCGAACTCGAACAGCAGGCCGATGCTGGTCGGGTTCGTCGGGGAACCGTCCCGCTTGAACGGCGCGGCGGCCAGCTCGTCGACGTCGATCACGCCGAAGTGTTCGATGCCGGGCACCTCCTCCCGCTCCATGGGGTCCACGCCCGGGATCAGCCCGGCCTGCCGGCACTTCGCCGTCCACGTGGGAATCAGCGACTCCAACAGAGTGCGGTCCGGCGCGAGCACCTCCATCGTGGATCCGTCGTCGAACCAGGTCAGCGGATGGCCCACTTCGATGCTGCGGCCCTCGAAGGCCTTGTTCCAGGGGAGCTGTTGGGTGATGAGCGCGGTGGTGAGCTTCTCCCCGTCCACCGCGCCGAAGATCTCGCGGTCGTGAAGATGGTCGAAGCCGTTGAACCACACGTCCCCGAACTCGACCGGCCGGTCGGGGTCTTCGAGCATCGCCAGTACGCCGAGAATGTGGTCCTGGTCGACATGGGTCACCACGAGCACGTCGATCGGGCCGTCCAGTTCGGCGAGCAGCGGCTTGATCCGCTCATAGGTGCCGTGCCGTCCGCCGTCGAAGAGGATCCTCCGGGTGAAGTCGTCGTCACCGTATTCGAGGAGCAGGCAGTCGCCGTCCTCCGCGGGCAGCATCCTGAGCCGTATCATCACGCACTCCCTTGCCGCAGGTCGAGAATCAGGAACGGCTCGCGCATATCGGCCAGCCAGGACAGCCGGCGAGCCTGGTCGAGGCGTTCTCCGCACTCGGGGTCGTCGGGGAAGGCGGAGAGCCCCTCGACGAGCCAGACAAGACCGAGCGTGTAGAACGGGATGCCGCGGTCGAAGGCCTCGATCAGCCCCTTCCGGGCCCCCTCCCTGTCCGGCGAGGCGCGACGCAGCTGCCGCACCGCCCGCAGGATCGCCCCGTCGCTGAGCCAGCGGAAGGAGCCGGCGAGCCGCTCCAGCCACGGGTCCCAGTACGCCTCGCCCGTCGAGTGGTCGGTACCGATGAGGACGTAGGCGCCGGCCGCCGCCGCGAGCGGGTTCTGGAACTTGGAGTTGAGCATCGCCCCGACATCGGTGAAGAGCTGGGCCGCCATGTCCAGGGCTCCCTGGGCCATGTACGCGAGCCCCGCGCCGACCGCCGGATCGCGGACGGCCACGGAGGCCGCGCTGCCGGTCGGGCTCTGCCGCAGATTGACCAGGACCTCGACCTCGCTCGTGCCCCAGGGCAGCGGGAGGGTGACAAGACGTACGGATCCGGCGGCCTCCACGACCAGGAACTGCCGCGTGCCGGGGGACTCGCCATGGGCTCCGACAGGTCCGTTCGGACCGAAGCGGTAGAGCGGTGTGACCGCATCGCCGCGCACGTCGGGCGCCCGCAGGACGTGGGGCTCGCCCTGGGCGACCAGTTGGGCAACCGGGCGATCCGGCGGGTTCTCCGCCAGCGCAAGCATCGACGCGAAGGTACAGCTCGTGGGCGCGGCGTCACCGACCCAGGTGGCCAGCCCGGTCAGGGCTACGGCCGCCTCGGGAGTGGCATCGTCCGCCACGGTGGCGGTTGCGGCGGGGGCGACCATGGACCGTGAGGCGACCGACTCGGCGAGCGGGGCCTCGGAGGAACTGTGGTAGACCCGGCCCGGCTCGATGTTGCCCATGAGGTACTGCCAGGAGTGCGTCTCGTACGGCGAGTCCGTCATGTGGAACTCCACCGAAGTCTCCTCGCCCTCCACCGCCACGGCATTCTCCGTCAGCACAAGACCGGACGGCAGGGTTGCCGACACGACATAGCGGCCGGGCGCCACCGAGTACCGCCTGGGCTGGGGCGGGCTCCCGCAGGGGATCAGGATGTTGCGCCGGTTCTTGACTTCGAGGTCGGCCGAGTAGATGTCACCGACGATCACCGAGTCGTTGGACTCTCCCGCGGAGGAGAGGAAGAGCCTGACCGCGAGTGTGGCGCTCATGGCCTGGCCAATCCGATGCGGAACAACGGTGGGCGGGCATCGAGTCGGTCCTCGCGTACGTCTTCGAGGCCGAGGACGGCCTCGACCTCGTAACGGCCGAACGGCAGGGACAGGGCCCACTCGCGGATGTCGGGCTCTTCGCCGGGGTCGGGCGGCGGGCGTCGCCGCTCCTCTTGTCCATCGCGTCGGCAGATGAATTCGGCGAGCGCGTTGTCCTCCTTGGGCCGGCACCCGATGTACACGGGGACGACCGGGTCGCGCCGCAACTCGTGGAAGTCGAAGTCGAACGACTCGGCGCTGACCGGTGTCGCGGCGCTCGTGAGGGTGCCCGCGAAGGAAGGCTCTTTCATGAAGCGGGTGATCGCGTGCTTCAGAGTGTCGATGGTCACCCGCCACACGCGGTCTTCGGTGTTCTCGCTCCCGGCGCCGTCGAAGCTCCGCAGCAGCGCACTGGTGAACAGACTGACTTCGTCGGCGCGCGCGAAGGACTCCTCACCGTGCAGGGTCCCGTAGATGGCGGCGTGTTCGCGTGGGAGGAAGCCGTCGGGCCGTGTGTTCCCGGAGATCGGGACCTGTCCGAGGTTGTCCGTGCCCACCACCCTGACGAGTCTGTCGGAGCCGGCCCGGCAGGCGTCGACGAAGAAGACCTGCTGGGCGGCCTTGCAGCTGCCGAGTCCCCGCCGCAGCGCCTCGAAGTGCAGTGCGCCGTTCAGCGGGCTGTTCAGGTCTGCGAATATGTCCGCCGCCAGCAGAGACGTGTCGACCCCGAGCGAGACACCGTGGCCACAGAAGTAGAAGACCAGCCGGGCCTGGTCGTGGTCGCCCCGGATCTTCCACTCCTTGACGGCGGCCACGATGTTGTCGATGGTTGCCGCTTCCACAACGTGCGGCTCCCCGTCCCGCGAGTTGATGAATGGGCCGGGATCCGCCTCGCTCAGCAGGAGTGCCAGGCTTCCCAGCGGCCTACCCGTGTCGTGGTACTCGTCGATCATCCACGTGGCGAACTTGCGCGCCGAGAGGGGCGGCGAGGACAGCTGCCGCATCCCCACGGCACCCGGATGGTCCGTCGGCGACGGGCCGCCGTCCAGATGCGTGTACGCCCCGACCCCGATGACGAGCGCGTGAGTGGACGCGGGCCCCGCGTTCTCGTCCAGGTGCACCGTGAAAGCGGCCATGGGACCTCCTGAGACGCACCGGCAGACCGGTGGGAGGTTTGCTCCTATTATAGAAATGAATACGGGCAACTGTCCCTCGGAGACCGTTATGGTCAAGAACATCGTGATGTGCCTGGACGGTACGGGCAATCAGCTCAAGGCTCGCGGCAATACCAATGTCGTCAAGCTCTACGAGATGCTCGACCTCCGCGACCCCACCGCACAGATCGCCTACTACGACCCCGGCGTCGGCACCTTCTCCGCCGCCGGTGCCTGGTCGCTCCCGGCCCGCAAGCTCTCCAAGCTCTTCGGGCTCGCCTTCGGCTCCGGACTCAAGGCCAATCTCGCCGAGGCCTATACGTATCTGATGCACCATTACGAACCCGGAGACCGGATCTACCTCTTCGGCTTCAGCCGGGGCGCATACACCGCCCGCGCCCTCGCGGGGCTGCTCAAGTCCGTCGGCCTGCTCCGCCCCGGCTCGGAGAACCTCGTCCCGTACGCCGTCGCCGTCTACGCCAAGAACCGGACCTTCAGCAACGACGACTGGAAGCAACTGCACGCATTCGCCGACGCGTTCAGCAGGAAAGTGGACGAACGGACGGGCATCCCTGTCCATTTCATGGGGCTGTGGGACTCGGTGAAGGCCGCCGGACTGCTGCGCTGGAACCTGCGCTGGCTCTTCACCCGGCGGATCCCCAACGTCGGCCGGGTCCGCCACGCCGTCTCCATCGACGAGAAGCGCCGACCGTACGAGGAGTACCTCGTCTTCCCCCCGGAGGAACCGGGGCCGGGCCCGCTGATCGAGGAGGTCTGGTTCGCCGGAGTCCACTCCGACGTGGGCGGCACCTTCGAGGGCGACGCCCCGAAGCAGCCGGAAGACGACCCGAAGCTGTCCACGGTCGCCCTCAAATGGATCGTGGACGGTGCCCTCGACTCCGGCCTGCTGCTCAAGGACAGGGCGTACGCGAAGCACGTCACGCTCGGCCCCGCTCACGCGCTCGGCACGGTGCACCGCATGGGCGCCGTCTGGGCCCTGCTCACCTACCGGCGCCGCCGCGTCCCCGACGGTGCCCAGGTACACGAGAGCGTACGGCTGCGCATCGAATCCAATGGCGCATACGGGAAGCGGATCCCGGCCAGTGTCGGCTGGGCGGACAAGGATTGGCTGTCCCCGCACCCGGGCGCCGGCTGACGGGATCAAACCGCGTAGAGCGCAAGGCAGTTCGAGTTGCAGCCATCCCGGCGCGGACGGACGACGGAAAGGAGTTGCGGCCCACGGCGGGGTCCCGGTCCTGCGCGGTTCCAAAGAGTCTCACCCGCTGGCGGCGGTTCGGTTCCCCAGTGATGGCGTTCGCCGCTGGTGCGACCTCCGGATTCAGCGGCACGTCCGGACCCCTCAAGGGGCTTGCGGTCCGCGGCCTTGCCCTGGATCGCCTCCACCTCGTCGGCGCGCTTTCCATGGCCTCGCTCGTCGGGGATGTCACGAAGACCGCCGTCTGGACGGATGCCGCGCTCCTTACGGGCGGGGACTATCTCGTCGCCTTGGCGTGTCTGCCGCTGATGTTCTTCGCGACGTTTCTCGGCAGGCGCTTCAACACCAGAATCGGCGAGCGTGGATACACAGGCCTGTTCTGGACCGTCATGGCGGGCTACACCGGGCGCCTGTTGGCCGGTCTGTAAGGGCGAGTTGACACCGACTTGCCATCAGCTTCCTGTCGTTGAGGTAGATGTCCGGCTGGTCCGTGCACGTCACTTTGTCACCGGTACTGCGTCACACGGCGGCGTGCGCAGGAGTCGTAAAGAGTTTGCGCATGATTCTTGGGATTCGGTCACGGGGGAGGAAAACTCGGAGGGCTCACTCGGCGCTTTCGAACAGGTCGGGCGCCGACCCATGCGATGGGAGACCGATCAACGATGTTCACTCTGGTACGGAGCAGAGTGCGGACGGCCGCGCTCGCGCTAGCGGCGGTCGCCGCCCTCGCCTTCGGCACGACCGCGACGACCGGCGCAGCAGCGGCCCCTGCTCCCGCTCCCGCCCCCACGAAACAGGGGCCGACCTCGGTGGCGTACGTCGAGGTGAACAACAACAGCATGCTGAACGTCGGCAAGTACACCCTCGCCAACGGCGGCGACAACGTCTTCGACGTCGCCGTGATCTTCGCGGCGAACATCAACTACGACGCCGGCAAGAAGGAGGCATATCTGCACTTCAACGAGAACGTGCAGCGCGTCCTCGACAACGCGGACACGGAGATAAGGCCGTTGCAGCAGAAGGGCATCAAGGTCGTCCTCTCGGTGCTCGGCAACCACCAGGGCGCGGGCTTCGCCAACTTCCCGTCCCAGCAAGCGGCTTCGGCGTTCGCGAAGCAGATGTCGGACACCGTGACCAAGTACGGTCTCGACGGCATCGACTTCGACGACGAGTACGCCGAGTACGGCAACAACGGCACCGGCCAGCCCAACGACAGCTCCTTCGTGCACCTGGTGACGGCGCTGCGCGCGAACATGCCGGACAAGATCATCAGCCTCTACAACATCGGCCCGGCCGCGTCGCGCCTCTCCTACGGCGGCGTCGACGTCTCGTCCAAGTTCGACTACGCCTGGAACCCGTACTACGGCACCTGGCAGGTCCCCGAGATCTCACTGCCCAAGTCGAAGCTGTCGCCGGCGGCCGTCGAGATCGGCCGGACCTCGCAGAGCACGACCGCCGACCTCGCCCGCCGCACCGTCAGCGAGGGGTACGGCGTCTATCTGACGTACAACCTCGACGGCTCCGACCGCAGCGCCGATGTCTCCGCGTTCACCAGGGAGTTGTACGGCAGTGACGCCGTCTACGCTCCGTAGGGCGATCGCACGCCCCAGTGCGGGGCGGCGCTCCCTCGGAACTCGCCGCATTCCGTAGGACCGCGATCCGTGCAGGCCGCGCCTTCGACAACGATGTCGGGGGCGCGGTGTGTGGGGGTGGGGGGCAGTTGAGGCCCCTCGGGCTGACCCGAGGGGGAAAGACCTGCGACAGGAGGCACCGTTTTGCGTATCCCTGGACCCGAGCACCAGGAGGACGGCGGGCTGAGCGCCATCGCGGCTGCGGGCGGGCTGCACCGGCATCAATTACGCCTGCACGAGGCGTACGGGCCCGTCGTGCGCTTCCAACTGCCGGGCGCGGGCACGGCGGTGTCGGTCGCCGACCCCGTGCTTCTGGAGGCCACGGCGCACATCGACAAGCGGCCCGAGGAGCTGTTCGCGTTCCTGGACCCGCTGTGCGAGGCGGGCAACCTGCAAGTGCTGCCCGCCGACGAGCACACACCCTGGCGCCGACTGCTGCTCTCGGTGCTCGCCGGACGGCCGGCTCACGAGTGGCACTTCGCGCGCTTCAACGAGCTGGCGGGGGAACTCGCGGACCGCTGGGCCGGGCAGGCCGACGGCGAACCCGTAGAACTGCAGAAGGAGTTGACCGCGCTGTCGCTCCGCATGATCTGCGGGTTCGCGCTCGGTGGCGCGGAAACCGACACGGACCGCGTGGTCGCCGCGTTCGAGGAGGTGCTCACCGAACACCTCGGGCGGCTCTACCAGGTACCGCGGCCCGACCCGCGCTCGGCGCAGCGGGCCGAGGAGGCCCTCGTACATCTGCGCGCGACGGTCGACCGCGTGGTGGCGGCGCATCGTCCGGGCGGCCGCACCGACCGCAGCGACCTGATCGGGGCGCTCGTCGAGGCCGGTGAGAGCCCGGCGCGGATCCGGGACACCGTGATGGTGACGCTGCTCGCCGCCCACCACACCACGGGCGTCGCCGTCTCATGGACGCTGCACCTGCTGGGTCGCCATCCCGAGGCGGCCGATCGCGTCACCGCCGAACTGGACCAGGTGCTGGGCGAGCGCGCCACGCCCGATTACGGTGATCTGCGGCGGCTCACTTATCTCGACATGGTGCTCAAGGAGTCGATGCGCCTGTTCCCGCCCGGTCCGTACGGCGCACGTGAGACCACCGAGGACCTGGTTCTTGGCCCGTACGAGATCCCGGCCGGGACGACGGTGTTCTATCCGTTCTGGGCGGTGCACCTGAACCCCGAGCACTGGCCCGACCCGGAGCGGTTCGACCCCGAGCGTTTCACGCCGCAGGAGGTGGCCAAGCGGCCGCGGCTCGCGTACGTCCCCTTCGGGATCGGGCCACGCAGCTGCGAGGGCGCCGCCTTGGCCACGGTCGAGGCCCAGCTCGTCCTGGCCGTCCTCCTCAAGCGCCTGCGCTTCCGGCCCGCGCCGGGGCACGAAGTGACGCCGGTGGAGCGGTTCGTGCTGTGGGCACGGGACGGGATCCGGATGACGGTGCGGCTGCGGGACCTCTAGGGCGCTTCAGATGACACTGCGGTCCTCCGGATTCAGGTCGCGCCAGCGGGCGTACGCGGGGCTGTCCGGGCAGGCCGCCAGATAGCCGTCGACGACTCGGCGCAGGATCTCGGTGCCGCGGGGCGCCAGCGGGCCGTCGTGGCGCCAGGCCAGAATGTGGCGGTACCACAAGGGATTTGCGGCCAGGGGGCGGACCACGACGCCAGGTACCTCGATGAACGTGGCCTGGCAGAGGCTGACGGCCAGGCCCGCCCGTACGATCTCGATCAGTTGCCGCCCCTCCGCCTCGTAGGGTGCGGACGGGGCGCGGCCGGTCACGGCGCAGAGGGAGGCCCAGTACTCGCGGGTCCGGTCGCCGTCGGGCCGCGGGACCGCCCAGTCCTCCGCCAGGAGGTCGGCCAGGGAGACCTCGTCCTGCGCGGCGAGCGGGTGGGCCGCCGGCAGCAGGGCGAAGACCGGCTCGGTGACGATCGTGTGGAGTGCCACGCCCTCGCGTCGTGGCAGCTTCTGGTCGGGGTGGTCGCCGAGCACCGCTGCCTCGAGGCGGCCCGCGGCGAGGTCGTCGAGCAGGGCGACGGGGGAGTACTGGCAGCGTGAGGTCAGGTCGGCTTCGGGCAGCAACACCCCGACGGCCAGGAGGAGGTGGCCGAGCAGCGGGGCGCCGACCGAACCCACCCGGATCCGTTCCGACCCCGATCTGCGGCGGGCGGCGCGGGCCGTGTCGGCGAGCAGCCCTTCGACGCCCGGCAGGATGGCGCGGGCGCGCGCGATCACCAGCTCGCCGAAGGGCGTGGGGGCGGCGCCGGACTGCCGCCTGTCGAACAAGGCTCCGCCCAACATGGCCTCGATGCGGCGCAGTTGGGCGCTGAGTCCCGGCTGCGTCATGCGGAGCGAGGCGGCGGCGCGGGTGAGGCTCCCCGCCTCGGCGATCGCGCACACCACCCGCAGGTGCCGTATCTCCAGATCCATGGCGCGGATGTTATGGACCGACGACATCTTTCGGACAGGGGCGTGCGTCCGCAGTCTTATGTGAAATGTCACACGCCATTTATTCGGAGACAGGAGACTTCATGAGAGGCAGCGATCACGTGAGACGCCCCTACGCCTCGCCGACCGTCCGGACGGTGCTTCTGCCGTTGCTGTTCGCGGTGTTGGCCCCGCTCCTGCTCGCCGTTCCCCCTTCGGCCGTCGCCGCGACGGCCGCCGAAAGGCCGTCCGCCTGTGCACTGCGCGGCACCACCGGCTGGACGGACGAAGGGCATGACACGGACTACTCCGTGTTCAAGCGCCCGGCGGGCACCATCAAGGTCGCCATGGTCTTCGTGGACTTCCCGGACACGCCCGCGACCGAGTCCCCGGCCGACGACGCGGCACAACTCACGCCGGGCGCGGACTGGTTGCGGAACGCCTCGTACGGCAAGGCGCGGCTCGACATCACCCAGCATCGGCGCTGGGTGAGGATGCCCCACAAGTCCACTGAGTACGGATACGAGCGTGGCCTCTCGCACGAGGAGCACGAGGCGTACGTCAAGGACGCGGTCACGGCGGCCGACCCGGATGTGGACTTCTCGCGGTACGACATGGTCTACGTCGTGGCGACGAAGAACGCGTCGGCGATCTCCTTCACCCCCACCTATGTGTACGAACCGGGGACGGCGGGCGTCGTCGCCGACGGCAACCGCATCAAGTGGGCGGTCACCTTCGGCCAGGACATGTGGCACTGGGGGAAGAAGCTGGTGGCACACGAGACCGGCCACACCTTCGGGCTGCCCGACCTGTACGCCTTCGACACGGGCAGCGACGGCCATCGCTTCGTGGGCGGATGGGACGTGATGGGGCTGATCGGCGGGGCCGGGCCGCAGTACTTCGCCTGGCAGTCCTGGAAGTTGGGGTGGACGGACGACCGTCAGGTCGTGTGCCGGGCATCGGAGGGCAGCGACACCGTACGTCTCACCGCGGTCGAGTACGGGTCCGGCACCAAGATGGCGGTCATCCGCACCGGCCCCACCACCGCGTACGTCGTCGAATCGCGGCGGGGTGTCCAGACGGACAGCGGCGTCTGCTCGACCGGTGCGCTGGTCTACAAGGTCGACTCGTCCGTGGCGACCGGTGAGGGGCCGATCAGGGTCATGGACGCCAAGCCGAGCGCCACGCCCGCGTCGGGCTGCCGACCGTTGGACGACGCCCCGTACTGGGCCGGTGAGTCGTTCACCGACTCCGCCGCGGGCGTCCGGATCGAGGTGCTGAGGGCCGACGGGTACGGCGAGACCGTGCGGATCACCAAGTCGTGATCGCCAAGTCATGAGCGCCAAGTCATAGCGTCCCGGACGCAGTTGTGCCCCGGCTCCTGGAATCCGCCGCCGAGGAGCCGGGGCACAGCCGTGTTCAGTCGCTGCCGCGTTCAGTCGCTGCCGTGTTCAGGCAGCTTCGGGGAAGTGGCACGACACCTGCCGCGCCGTGTCCGGCGCCGTGGTCCGCAGTGACGGTGCCTCGGTGCGGCAGATCTCCTGCGCCTTGGCACACCGTGGGTGGAAGGTGCAGCCGGGAGGCGGGGCGGCCGGGCTCGGCGGGTCGCCGAGCAGGGTGATCCGCTCGCGGGCCCGCTCGGCCGCCGGGTCCGGCAGTGGCACGGCGGACAACAGCGCCCGGGTGTAGGGGTGGGCGGGAGCCGCGTAGACCCGTTCCTTCTCGCCGATCTCGACGATGCGGCCCAGGTACATCACGGCGACCCGGTCGCAGACGCGTTTGACCACGGACAGGTCGTGGGCGATGAAGAGATAGGCGAGGCCGAGTTCGCGCTGGAGCCGTTCCATCAGGTTGACGATCTGGGCCTGGACGGAGACGTCGAGGGCGGAGACCGGTTCGTCGGCGACGACGAGGCGCGGGCTCGTGGCGAGCGAGCGGGCGATGCCGATGCGCTGGGCCTGGCCACCGGAGAACTCGTGCGGATAGCGGTCGATGTGCTCGGGGATGAGCCCCACCAACTCCATCAACTCCACTGCACGCCTGCGGGCGTCCGCCGCCGAACTGCCCTGAACGAGCAGCGGATCGGAGATGATCCGGGCCACCGTCTGGCGGGGGTTGAGGGAGGAGTGCGGGTCCTGGAAGACCATCTGGAGGTCTGTGCGGAGCGGCTTCAGTTCGCGCTGTGACAGGTGGCTGATGTCGCGCCCGTCGTACGTGAGGGATCCTGCGGTGGGTTCCAGGAGCCGGACGATCATGCGGCCGGTGGTGGACTTGCCGCAGCCGGACTCCCCGACCAGGCCCAGCGTCTCGCCCGCCGCCACATCGAAGGTGATGCCGTCGACGGCCCGGACCGGGGCGGAGCGCCGCCTCCCGGGGAATGTCATCGTCAAGTCCCGTACGGACAAAAGAGGTTCGGTGGATGCCAAGAGACTCATGAGGCGACGCCTTCGTGCGCGGGGAAGTGACAGGCGGCTGGATGCCGGGCCGGTCCTTCGAGGAGTGGGAGTTGCGTCTCGCAGCGGGAGCGCGCCCCGGCGGGGACGCCGACGAGCTGGGGGCAGCGGGGTGCGAACGCGCATCCGACGGCCGGGGTGAGCAGGGACGGCGGGCTGCCGGGAATCGCCCGCAGCGGCGCTTCGTCGCTGTCGTCGAGGCGGGGCAGGGAGTCGAGCAGTCCTCGGGTGTAGGGGTGGGCCGGTGTCGCGAACAGGGTGTCCGCATCGGCCTGTTCGACGGCCCGGCCGCCGTACATCACCAGGACATCGTGGGCGACCCGGGCCACCACGCCGAGATCGTGCGTGATCAGGACGACCGCGAGCCCCCGTTCCTGTTGCAGTCGCGCGATCAACTCCAGGATCTGCGCCTGGACCGTGACATCGAGGGCGGTGGTCGGCTCGTCGGCGATGAGCAGCTCCGGCTCGCAGACAAGCGCCATGGCGATCATCACGCGCTGCCGCATGCCGCCGGAGAACTGGTGCGGGTACTCGCCCGCGCGGCGGCGCGGCTCGGGGATGCCGACCTCGGCCAGGGCGTCAACGGCCCGCTCCCGTGCGGTCTTTCGCCGACTGCCGAAGTGCACCCGGTGGTGTTCGGCGATCTGCTCGCCCACCGTGTAGAAGGGGTGCAGGCTGGCGAGCGGGTCCTGGAAGACCATGGCCATCCGCCGGCCGCGCAGCCGGTTCAGCTCGCGCTCGGACCGGCCGACCAGCTCCTGGCCGTCGAGTGCGACCGAGCCGGTGACTTCGGCGCCGGTGTGCAGGCCCATCACCGCCAGGGACGTGACGGACTTGCCCGATCCCGACTCGCCGACGATGCCGAGGGTCTCGCCTCGCCGCACTTCGAAACCGAGGCTGTCCACGGCCCGTACCACACCGCGCGGGGTGCGGAAGGTGACCGTCAAGTCCCGTACGGAGAGCACGGGTTGATCGGATCCGGACGACGACGTGGAGGGCACGGCTTGGGCAGCGCTCATCAGTACCTCACCCGCGGATCGACGACGGCGTACAGCAGATCGACCGCCAGGTTGGCGACGACGATGAAGGTGGCGGCGAGCAGTGTGACGCCGAGGATGACCGGCTGGTCGCCGCTGGACAGCGCACCGTAGAAGAGCCGCCCGATGCCGGGAAGCCCGAAGATGGACTCGGTGATCACCGCGCCCGCGAGCAGCCCGCCCAGGTCCATCCCGAAGAGGGTGAGGATGGGCGTCATCCCGGCCCTCAGGCCGTGCTTGACCACGACCTTGCGGCGCGGAAGACCCTTGGCGCGGGCGGTGCGGATGTACGGCTCCGCCATCGTCTCGATCATCGAACTGCGGCTCTGGCGCGCGTACATGGCCGCATACAGGATGGCCAGGGCCAGCCAGGGCAGGAGCAGGTTCGAGGCCCAGCTGAGCGGGTCGGAGGTCAGCTCCACGTACTTCGGGTAGGGCAGGAGCCCGGCCGTGCGGATCAGCCCGTAGATGAGCATCATCGAGGTGAAGTAGACGGGCAGGGATGCGGCGGCGACCGCGCCGACCATCAGGGTTCGGTCGGTGAGGCTGTCCTTGTGCAGAGCGGCGGTGACGCCCGCGGTCAGGCCGAGGACCAGCCACAGCACCGCTGCGCCGAGGGCGAGCGATGCGGAGACCGGAAGCCGGTCCATCAACAGGTCCCACACGCCTTCGCTGTTCTCGTACGAGTAGCCCAGGCACGGGAAGTCGCAGTGCAGCGCGTACTGTCCTGTGCCCATGGTGCGGCCCGTGAAGATGCCGGTGACGAAGTCCGCGAATTGCCGCCACAGCGGCTGGTCAAGGCCCATGTGCTCGCGGATCGCCGCCAGGCGTTCGGTGCTGCACGACTTGCCGCAGGCGGCGGCCGCCGGGTCGGACGGCAGAACGTAGAAGATGGTGAAGGTGACGGCGGCGACGGCGATCAGGACTCCGATCACCGCGAGCAGCCGGCGCCCGATGTAGACGATCATGTGCGGCTCCCCCTCGGGTCGAGCACGTCCCGCAGCGCGTCGCCGAGCAGGGTGAAGGCGAGCACGGTGAGGAAGAGACAGACGCTGGGGATGACGAAGTACATGGGGTCGGTGTCGTAGAAGGCGACGCTCTCGGCGATCATCTGGCCCCAGGAGGGCGTGGGTGGGCGGACGCCGACGCCGAGGTAGCTCAGGGCCGCCTCGGTGGCGATCATGCCGGGGATGATGAGGGTGGTGTACGCGATGACCGGCCCGGCGACGCCGGGGAGGATGTCACGGGTGAGGATGCGCCAGGATCCTGAACCGCCGACGCGGGCGGCGTCGACGTACTCGCGGTGCTTGAGCGAGAGCGTCTGACCGCGCACCACGCGGGCGATGCCGGGCCAGCCGAAGACCCCGATGACGGTGATCATCAGCACGATCCGGTTCACGTCCCGGGCCACGGACATCATCGCGATCATGAAGATGAGGGAGGGGAAGGACATCGTCAGGTCCATCAGGCGGGAGAGCACCGTGTCGGTGCGCCCGCCGAAGTAGCCGGCGGCGATCCCGGCCGCCGTGCCGGCGACCACGACGATGGCGGTGGCCGTCACGGCGATGAGCAGGGACACCTGGCCGCCGTGCACGACCCGGGCGAACAGGTCGCGCCCTGTGACGGGTTCGACGCCGAGCCAGTGCTCGGCGGAGATGCCGCCGAGCGAGCCGATCGGCTGCCCGCCGAGATAGGGGTCGACGGCGTCCTTGTCGAACTCCTCGGGGGACCAGCCGCCCAGCTTGCTGAGCAGGGGTGCGGCCACCGCCATGATCGCGAAGAGCGCGATCACGACGAGGGAGATGCGCACGGAGACACGGCGGCCGAGCTCCCGGCGGGCGAGCCGCCAGGGGCCGCTGCCCGCCGCAGCGGCCTCGGCGGCCGGTGCGGATGCGGCGGATGTGGAGGTAGTGGTCATGGTGGCGGCGCTCCTCAACCCTTGCTCTTGGCCGGGTTCTTGAGACCGACCGAGGCGTAGTCGAGCTGGCCGCCGAAGGAGGTCTGCCCGTACGCGCCCGCGATGTTGGTCCCCACCACCAGCGGCCAGCGCCGGACCAGGACGGGCACGGCCGGCGCCTTGGCGAGGATCTCGCCGTCCAGCTTCCGCCAGGCCGCGCCGGCCTTCCCGGCATCGGTCATCGCGGCGATCTCGTCCATCCGCTGCATGGTCGCCTTGTCGCGGAAGAGGGAGTGGTTGCCGGAGTTCCCCTTCTCCTTGATGAAGCGGCCGTCGAAGACGAAGGGCAGGAAGGTGGAGCCGGACGGGTAGTCGGGGCACCAGCCGGTGTAGACGAGGTCGGTGCGGTTCTTGGTGTCGCCGATGGTGGCGTAGAACGCGGACGGGTCGACCGTCTCGATGGTGACCTTGATGCCGGCCTTGGCGAGCGACTGCTGGATCGCCTCCGCCCGCCCCTTGTCGCCGTTGGAGACCGTCATCTTGGTACTGAAGCCGCCCGGCTTCCCGGCCTGCTTGAGCAGCTGCTTCGCCTTGTCCACATTGCCGGTGACGGGGATCTTCAGTGTGTCGGGCTGCTTGCCGTCGAAGAGGGAGGCGGGCATGTAGGCGGTGGAAGCGTCATTGAAGGCGGGGCCACCGGAGGAGGTGGTCACGACTTCCTTGTCGAGGGCGTACTGAACGGCCTGACGGACCTTCACGTCGCTGAACGGTGCCCGCCCGGTGTGCATCTGCACCATGTCGGTGCAGTTGGTCGACTCGGCGAGCAGCCGCTTGCGGACATCGGCCTTGGGCAGCACCTTCACCCCGCTCTCCGGCCGCAGCGCGTACCACGGGACGGTGGAGGCGTCCGCGCCCTGGCTGGCGATCATCCGGTCGTCGATCTGATTGGGCCGCAGCCCCATCACCATGACCAGCTTGTCCGGGTACGCCTTGCGTACCGAGTCCGTCTTGGGGTCCCAGTGGGGGTTGCGGACCAGCACGATCTTCTTGTTGCGCTGATACGTCTCGATCTTGTACGGGCCCGAGGAGAACGGACGGTTGTCGTACCGAGGCCCCTTGTCCTTCGCCTTCGGCACCGGGGCGAAGGTGGGCATCACCGTCACGTTGGGGAACTCGGCGAAGGGCCTGCGCAGTTCGAAGACGATCGTCCTGTCGTCCGGTGTCCTGATGGAGTCCAGGTGCTTGCCCTTGGCGGGGCCCTGGTAGCCCTTGGCGCCCTTGAGGTAGCGGGCGGCGTAGTCGGCGCCGCCGGGCAGGTCGGGGGAGAAGGATCGCTCGACGTTGTACTTGACGTCCTGCGCGGTGACCGGCGTTCCGTCCTCGTACTTGACCCCTGCCTTGAGGTGGAAGGTCCAGGTCTTGGCGCCGTTGGAGGAGGTGCCGAGGTCGGTCGCGAGGTCGGGGACGAGCTCGCCGCCGGCGGTTCCGGGGGCTGCCTTGTAGGAGACCAGGGTGCGGTAGAGCAGCCGGGTCCCGAAGTTCATGTCGCTCATGACCCAGTTGCGGGCCGGGTCGAGGTGCGTGAAGTCCGTGTTCGACAGGACGGTGAGGGTTCCGCCCTTCTGTGGAGTCCCCCCGATCACCTTGCCGTTGTTGGCCGTTGCGAGGTTCTTGCCCCGGGCGCCGCCCGACTTCTGTCCGCCGGAGCAGCCGGCCGTTCCGAGGATGAGGGCCGCCGCCAGTGTGGCGGCGAGGGCGGTACAGGTGCGCTTGTCCATGAGTGGTCACTCCGGAGGAGTCGAGCAGCCAGAGCTGGAGAGCTGGCTGGAATGTGACCCGTAACATAGTAATGTGAAATTGCACTGACAAGGTGTGAGCGACTTCGTTACCCACCCGTTCCCAAGTGGCTGCTGCGGTTGACCCTTCAACTGGGGGGTGGATTGGGCTCGTTGATCGCCACCCTTGGCAGAAGCAGTGCAATGTGAAATATTACTGACGTGCTGACAAGGAACACCGCAGACGTCATCGTCGTCGGGGCGGGCGTGATGGGCGCGGCCTGCGCCTATTACGCCGCCCGGTCCGGCCTCCGCGTCACCGTGCTCGACCGCGGCCCCGTGGCGGGCGGTACGACGGGGGCCGGCGAAGGCAACCTCCTGCTCTCCGACAAGGAGCCGGGCGCCGAGCTCGAACTGGCCCTGCTCTCCACCCAGTTGTGGCGGGAGATCGCCGACGACCTCCCGCCGGAGATCGAGTACGAGTCCAAGGGCGGCCTTGTCGTCGCCTCCGACGAGGCGGCGATGGGCGCGCTGCGGGACTTCGCGGCCCGGCAGCGGAAGGCGGGCGTGACGGCGGACGAGGTCGGGGTCGACCACCTGCACGACCTGGAGCCTCACCTCGCCGACGGCCTGGCGGGCGGCTTCCACTACCCCCAGGACGCGCAGGTCATGCCCGCGCTCGCCGCCGCGCATCTACTGCGCGCGGGCGGCGACCGGGTCCGCCTGAGCCTGGGCGAGGAGGTCACCGGCCTGCTCACCGGGGCATCCGGCGAGATCCGCGGGGTGCGGACGGCGGCCGGTGAGCACCACGCTCCGTACGTGGTCAACGCGGCCGGGACCTGGAGCGGCGAGGTCGCCCGCCTCGCGGGGGTGGAGCTTCCCGTACGGCCACGGCGGGGCTTCGTCCTCGTCACCGAGCCCCTGCCGCGCGTAGTGCGCCGCAAGGTGTACGCGGCCGACTACGTCGCCGATGTGGCCAGCGGCTCCGCCGCGCTGCAGAGTTCGGCGGTGGTGGAGGGCACCCCGGCCGGCCCTGTCCTGATCGGCGCCAGCCGGGAGCGGGTCGGCTTCGACCGCACGCTCTCGGTCGAGGTGCTGCGGCGCCTGGCGGCCCAGGCCACCGCGCTGTTCCCGGTCCTTTCCGGGGTGCGGGCGATGCGCACGTACGCCGGTTTCCGTCCGTATCTGCCGGACCACCTGCCCGCCATCGGCCCCGACCCGCGTGTCCCCGGCCTGCTGCACGCCTGCGGCCACGAGGGCGCGGGGATCGGGCTCGCTCCGGCCACCGGCCTTGCCGTGGCACGGTCCCTGACCGGCGGCGAGCTGCCGCTCGACATCACCCCGTTCAGGCCGGAACGCTTCCCGTCGACCGCCTGAGTCCACCCGCGACGAGAGTCCACCCGCCACGAGAGGAGAGGGGCCCATGGCCCGTACCCCTGCCGACCTGGTCGGCGCTCAGCCCGATCCGCCGTTCCCCGTCACCTTCGACGGCCGGACCGTGACCGCCCTGCACGGGCAGTCCGTCGCCGCCGCGCTGTGGGGGGCCGGAATCCTGGCCTGGCGCACCACACGGAACGGCGGGCGACCGCGGGGCGCGTTCTGCGGGATCGGGCAGTGCTACGACTGCCTCGCCACCATCAATGGAGAGCCCAACCGCCGGGCCTGCCTCGTTCCGGCCCGGCCGGGGGACGCCATCACCACTCAGGAAGGACACGGCCGTGCCGGACTCGGTGTCTGAATTCCAGGAGTCGCATGGGCTGTACGACCTCGCGGTGATCGGCGCGGGCTCCGCCGGTCTCGCCGGGGCCGTCGCTGCCGCTGAACTCGGCCTGTCCGTAGCCCTGTTGGATACCTCCACGCACACCGGCGGGCAGTTCTACCGGCATCCGGCGCCCGCAGTGGGTGCCGTCCGTCCCGAGGCCCTGCACCACGACTGGTCCGCCTACAGCGATCTGCGCCGACGGCTTGCGGAGAGCGAGGTGAGGCACCTTCCCGGACATCACGTGTGGAGCGTGACGAGGGGTGAGGAAGACGGCGACTTCTGGGCGGTGCACGCCGTCACCGGTGCCGACGGCGACGGCGAGCGTCCCGTACGCGTACGGGCCCGAGCGGTCCTCCTGGCGACCGGCGCGTACGAGCGTCAACTGCCCTTCCCTGGCTGGACATTGCCGGGCGTCGTGGGTGCCGGAGGGGCGCAGGCCATGCTCAAGTCCGGCCTGGTGCTTCCCGGGCGGAAGGTCGTCGTGGCGGGCAGTGGCCCCCTGCTGCTCGCGGTCGCCTCCTCGCTGGCCGCGGCGGGCGCGAGGGTGCCGGCCGTCGTCGAGGCGTCCGGATATCTGCGGTACGCCAGGCATCCCCGGGCGCTCGTCACCAACCCGCACAAGGCAGTTGAAGCCCTCACCCACGGCGCCGCGCTGCTGCGGCACCGGGTGCGGGTGCGCGTGCGCAGCGCGGTCACCGAGGTGCACGGCACCGACCGTGTGGAGGCCGTCACCGTCACCCGTCTCGACCGCGACTGGCGCCCCGTACGGGGGACGGGGCGCCGGATCGAGTGCGACGCGCTGGCCGTCGGGCACGGCCTCGTCCCCCAGATCGAACTGGCGACAGCGCTCGGCTGCACCACCCGCTCCCTGCCCGACGGCACCAGGGCCCTGGCTCTGGACGACCTTCAGGGGACGTCGGTGCGCGGCCTGTGGGCGGCGGGCGAGGCCGGGGGAGTGGGAGGGGTGCAACTGGCGTACACGGAAGGAGAGTTGGCGGGTGTCGCGATCGCCGCCCAGGTCCTGGGCAGTCCCGTCCACGGCGGCCGGGTGCGGGAACTGAAGCGCCGCAGAGGGCGGATGCGTGCCTTCGCCGACGCGATGGCCACCGTTCACGCGCCCGGTCCCGGCTGGCCACGGTGGCTCAGGGACGACACCGACGTGTGCCGCTGCGAGGAGGTCACCGCCGGCCGGATCCACGAAGCGGTCGAGGATCTCGGGGCGCGGGACGCCCGCACCGTCAAACTGCTCACCCGCGCCGGTATGGGCTGGTGCCAGGGGAGGATGTGCGGTGCGGCGGTGGCGTGCCTGGCATCCCGCGGCGGGACCGCCGAACCCCCGCTGGAGCGCCGCCCGTTCGCCACGCCTGTCCCGCTGGCGGCACTCGCCGCGCTCGACGCCCCTGTCGTGGACGAGCCACGGGACCCCTCCTAGGTTTCTGGGTTCCTGGGTCGCCTGGCTCGCCTAGGTCCCCCGCACAACGTAAGTGAAATGTCACATTCTCACGAGAGGTCTCTCTGACATGACCACCAACACCTGGAACAGCACCCGTCCTTGGCGCGGCATCATGGTCGCCACCACGCTGCCCCTGCGCGACGACCTGTCCGTCGACCACGACGCCTATGCCGAGCACGTCCGCTGGCTGCTCGACAACGGCTGCGACGGTGTCGTGCCGAACGGCTCGCTCGGCGAGTACCAGACCCTCACCGACGAGGAACGGGCCCGTGTGGTGCGGACCGCCGTCGAGGCCGCGGGCGACGCGGCGCGGGTCATGCCCGGAGTCGCCGCCTACGGCAGCGGCGAGGCCCGGCGCTGGGCGGAACAGGCCGCCGAGGAGGGCTGCGGCTCGGTGCTCCTGCTGCCGCCGAACGCCTACCGCGCCGACGAGTCGGCCGTACGTGCCCACTACGCCGAGGTCGCCCGCGCCGGGGTGCCGGTCGTCGCGTACAACAACCCCATCGACACCAAGGTCGACCTCACGCCGGACCTCCTTGCCCGGCTGCACCAGGACGGCAGCGTCGTGGCCGTGAAGGAGTTCACCGGTGACGTCCGCAGGGCGTACGAGCTCGCCGAACTCGCCCCGGAGCTCGACCTGTTGATCGGCGCCGACGACGTCCTGCTCGAACTCGCCGTCGCCGGTGCCGTCGGCTGGATCGCCGGCTACCCCAACGCGTTCCCCGCCAGCTGCGCGGAGCTGTACCACTGCGCCGTCTCCGGAGACCTGGCCACCGCCGTCCCGCTCTACAAGTCCCTGCACTCCTTGCTGCGCTGGGACTCCAAGACGGAGTTCGTGCAGTCCATCAAGCTGTCCATGGACATCGTCGGGCGGCGGGGCGGCCCTACACGCCCGCCGCGCTTCCCGCTCACCGGGGAGATCGAAGAGGGCGTGCGCGCCGCCACCGAGAAGGCCGTCGCGGCCGGGCACAAGTAGGGGAGGGCGGACATGCGTACCCGCCACGTCTTCCACGCAGTCGACTCGCACACCGAGGGCATGCCCACGCGCGTGATCACCGGTGGCGTCGGGGTCATCCCAGGCGCCACCATGGCCGAGCGGCGGCTGCACTTCATCGAGCACATGGACGACCTCCGTACGCTCCTGATGTACGAGCCGCGCGGCCACGCCGCCATGAGCGGCGCGATCCTCCAGCCACCCACCCGCCCCGACGCCGACTACGGAGTCCTCTACATCGAGGTCTCCGGACTGCTCCCGATGTGCGGGCACGGCACCATCGGGGTCGCCACCGTCCTGGTCGAGACGGGCATGGTGCCTGTCACGGAACCGGTCACCACGGTCCGGCTCGACACCCCGGCCGGACTCGTGACCGTCGAGGTCCAGGTGTCGGACGGCGCGGCCACGGCGGTCACGTTCACCAACGTACCGGCGTTCTGCGCCGCCCTGGACGGCAAGATCGCGGTGCCCGGGTACGGCACGGTCACCTACGACCTCGCGTTCGGCGGGAACTTCATCGCCTTCGTCGAACTCGACGCTCTGGGGCTGCCGTTCGACCGCGAGCGCAAGGACGACCTGAGGGACGCCGGGCTCGCCGTCATGGACGCGATCAACGCCTCGCCGCAGCGGCCCGTACACCCCGAGCGTCCCGAGATCGCCGGAGTCAAGCACGTCTACCTGGCCGCCCCCGGCTCCGACGCGCACCGCTCACGCCACGCGATGGTGGTCCACCCCGGCTGGTTCGACCGCTCCCCGTGCGGCACGGGCACCTCGGCCCGGATGGCGCAGCTGCACGCGCGCGGCCAACTGCCCCTGAACCAGGACTTCGTCAACGAGTCCTTCATCGGCACCCGCTTCATCGGCCGTCTGACCGAAGAGACCACCGTGGACTGCGGCGTGCCCGCCGTCGTGCCGACCGTCACCGGGCGGGCCTGGATCACCGGCACCGCCCAGTACTTCCTCGACCCGGACGACCCCTTCCCCGGAGGATTTCTGCTGTGACCGCCGTCGGACCCGTCATCACCTCATACAACCCGGCCGATCCGTCCGACGTACTTCTGCGGATCCCGGCGCCCGGCGCCTTCGAGACGGTCGACACCGTGGAGCGGGCCCGCGCCGCTCAGCCGGGCTGGCTGCTCGGCGGGGCGGCCGCCCGCTCGGCCGCCCTCGGCGCGGTCGCCGACGCCATCGACGCGGCACGCGTCGAGCTGGCCGCACTCGCCGTCCGCGAGGTGGGCAAGCCGCTCACCGAAGCCCGCGCGGAAGTCGCGCGCACCGCCGCGATCTGGCGGTACTACGCCCAGGCTCCGTACGAACCCGTCGGTGCGGTCCACGAGACGGCCGCTGGGCCCGGACTGCTGTTGTCCCGCCGCCGCCCGCACGGCGCGGCCGGTCTGATCACGCCCTGGAACTTCCCCTTCGCCATTCCGAGCTGGAAGGCCGCCCCGGCGCTCGCGGCGGGCAACACGGTCGTCCTCAAGCCCGCACCCGAGGCCACGGGGTGTGCGCTGCGCCTGGCCGAGATCATCCAACAGGCCATGCCCGCAGGGGTGTTCACCGTCCTGCCGGGCGGGGCGACGGAGGGCAACGCGCTCGTCTCCGCCGCCGACGTGGTCTCCTTCACGGGCTCGACCGCCGTCGGCCAGGCCGTCGCCCGCGCCGCAACGGCCCGCGGCGTGCCGGTTCAGGCGGAGATGGGCGGCCTGAACGCGGCGATCGTCCTCGCGGACGCCGACATCGAGCAGGCCGCGGCCCACATCGCCGCCTCCATCGCCGGGTACGCGGGCCAGAAGTGCACCGCCACCAGCCGCGTCATCGCGGTCGGCGCGGCCCTTGAGCCCCTGCGCGAAGCACTCGCCGAAGCGCTGCGGGCCGTGCCGGTGGGCGACCCGACCGACGTGGCGACCGTGTGCGGGCCGCTCATCAACGAGCACGCCCGAGGCCAGGTGGGCGACGCCGGGCACGGCCTGTGCGTGCTGGCCGGCGGTACCGTGCCCGACGAGCCCGGCTGGTACGCGGCCCCGACCCTGGTCGAGAAGGTCCCGGCGGGCCACCGGCTGCTGCGCGAAGAGGTCTTCGGCCCCATCGCGGCCCTGCTGCCCGCCGACGACCTGGCCCACGCGGTGCGGATCACCAACTTCGTGCCGTACGGCCTGGTCACCTCTGTCCACACCGCCGACCTGAACACGGCACTGAGCGGCCTCGATCGGCTCGACACCGGAATGATCCGGGTCAACGCCCCATCCACCGGCGTCGACTTCCACTTGCCGTTCGGTGGAGCCAAGGCGTCCAGCCACGGGCCGCGCGAACAGGGCCGGGCCGCGCTGGAGTTCTACACCTCGAGCCGGACCTACACCCTGTCGCCAGCAGGGGCAACGTGACATTGTATGGTAGTGGTCTGTACCAGATCGAAGGGACCACCACCGCATGGGGCACCTGAAGCACCACGACCTCAACGCCACCCGGGAGCGGCTGCGCGACCAGGTGGCCCACGCCCTGCGGGCCGCTCTGATCTCCGGTGAGCTGCGTCCGGGCCAGGTGTACTCGGCGCCCACGCTCGCCGAGGACTTCGGCATCTCGGCGACGCCCGTACGCGAGGCGATGCTCGACCTGGCCCGCGAGGGCCTGGTCGAGCCCGTCCGCAACAAGGGATTCCGGGTCACCGAGGTCAATGAGCGTGACCTCGACCAGTACACGGAGATCCGCGCCTTGATCGAGGTCCCCATGATCGGCCGGATCACCCGCAGTGCCGCGCGCGAGGACCTGGAAGCGCTGCGCCCGGTCGCCGAGGAAATCGTCCGGGCGGCGCGGGACCACGACCTCATCGGTTACCTGGACGCCGACCGGCAGTTCCACCTCTCGCTCCTCGCCCTCTCGGGCAACGACCGCCTGGTCGAGACGGTCGGCGACCTGCGCAAGCGCTCCCGCCTGTACGGGCTCTCCACCCTGGACGAGCGCGGCGAGCTGATCCCCTCGGCCGAGGAGCACTTGGAGCTGCTCGACCTGATGCTCGCGGGCCAGGCGAAGGCGGCGGAGAAGTGCATGTCCAAGCACCTGGGCCATGTCCGCTCCCTGTGGGCCAGCAGCGGCAGTTCCTCCTCGCCTGAGGCCAACTCGGCGGCGGGGCGCACCCGGAAGCGTTCCGCCTGAGGCTCTGAGGCCCTGACGTCCTGAGGCCCTGAAGCGGGACGGCCCGCCCATCACTTGGTGCTATGCCCAGGTGGGGGCTCCCCGGAAGGGGGTGGCTCAGCCACGCTGGCGCATGCAATGTCACACACCATTACGTGCCTGCCCCGCTGTGAAAGGGACCGATGAACCCGGCGTACGCCACCACCGACCACCGCTTCACCGTCCCACTGGACCACTCGGCCCCGCACGGCCCGACCATCGAAGTGTTTGCGCGCGAGGTCGTCGACCCGGCCCGCGGCGGTGAACAACTGCCCTGGCTGCTCTATCTGCAGGGCGGTCCCGGCGGCAAGGCCCCACGCCCTTCGGCCGGTTCACCGGGCTGGCTGCCCCAGGCCCTCAAGACACACCGGGTGCTGCTCCTCGACCAGCGCGGCACCGGCCGCTCCACGCCGGTCACCGCGCGCACGGCCGCCCGGTTCGTCTCCGCCGCCCAACTGGCCGCGCATCTGGCCCACTTCCGCGCCGACGCGATCGTGGCCGACGCGGAACTGATACGCCGTCAACTGTGCGGCGGGGAAACCTGGGAGACGCTCGGCCAGAGCTATGGCGGCTTCATCACGCTGACCTACCTCTCGCACTCCCCGGAGGGCCTGCGGGCCTGCTACGTCACCGGCGGCCTGCCCGGTCTCGCCGCGACCGCCGACGACGTGTACGCCCGTACCTACCCGCGGGTGCGGGAGCGGGTCCTCGACTTCTACGCCCGCTACCCGCACGACGCCCCACGCCTCCGCAAGATCGCCGATCGCCTCGCGGCCGACGACATCCGGCTGCCCGGCGGGGACCGCCTGACGATCGGCCGTCTGCGCGCCCTCGGCCTCGCGCTCGGCATGGGCGACGGGTTCGAGCGGATCCACTGGCTGCTCGACGAATCCCTGGACGCGGACGGCGAGTTGACGGACACCTTCCTCCACCAGGTCGAGGCCCTGACCGGCTTCACCGACAACCCGCTGTTCGCCGTCATGCAGGAGTCGCTGTACGGGCAAGGTTCCGCCCCGGGCAACTGGGCGGCGTCCCGCGCGCTCGCCGGCTTCCCCGAGTTCGCCGAGGACGCGGACCCGCTCCTCCTCACCGGCGAAATGATCTACCCCTGGATGTTCCGGGAGATCAGGGGGCTGCGCCCCTTCGCGGACGCGGCGGACCTCCTGGCCCGCCGCGGCGACTGGCCCTCGCTCTACGACCCGCACCGCCTGGCCGCCAACCAGGTCCCCCTGGCCGCTGCGGTCTACCACGACGACATGTACGTCGACGCCGGCCTCTCCCTGCGCACGGCACGCGAAGTCGGCGCCACTCGAGTCTGGGTCACCAATGAGTGGGAGCACGACGGCGTCACCGCCTCGGGCGGCCGCGTCCTCGCGCGCCTGATGGACCTGGCCGCGGGCCGCGCGTAAGCCGACCGTTCTGCCGTGCGGCCGGCTCCTTCAGTTCCGTCTCGGAATCTCAAGTTCCCCTACGGGAACCCCCTCTGACGACCCATCGGTTTCTTCCGTTGCTTGCAACCCCTTCTCACTGCCATGTGAACTGTGAAATTGTACGGGCACATTTTCGGTGGGCCTGACAGCTCCGGCGGTGCTCAACTTCCGTTGCCGTCAAGGTCCGTACCCCCCACTGCCGTGCCCCGCGCACGGCTGCCGACTGGCCTGGAGGCCATCGCTATGCGCAGACCCCCCACCAGAAAACTCGCACAACTGCTGATACCTACAGTGGCCGTCGCCGGCCTGGGGCTCGCCCTGCTCGCCCCCAACGGCGCGGCGGCCCCGGCCGACGCCGGGGCACCCAAGCCCGCACCGAGGTCGGCCCCCGCTCCACAGCCCGCCTCCGCCACCGTGCTCGCCGCCGACCTCGCACCCGGGCACGCGGCCGACCCCGCGCGATCGGCCACGAAGGCCTCGAACTCCGCGCAACGCCCTCCGCTCCCCGCGGCCCAGAACGCCGCAGAACGCAAGAAGGCCCGCTCTGCGGCGAAGGCCGCCGCGGACTGCAACGTCAGCGACTTCACCTCGAAGACCGGCCCTGCCCTGGTCGAGCAGATCAAGCAGTCGGAAACCACCTGCATCAACACACTGTTCAGCGTGACCGGTGAGGACTCCAAGGCCCTCTTCCGCGAGGAACAGATGGTCACGGTGGCGAACGCACTCGAGGACGTCGCGACCAACTACCCGGGGAACAACAGCACTTTCGCATCCCAAGTGGTGCTGTACCTGCGTGCCGGCTACTACGTCCAGTACAACCAGCCGGAGAACGTCGGCGAATACGGCCCGACGCTGAAGAGCGCCATTCAGGGCGCCCTGGATGCCTTCTTCGGCTCGTCCCACGCCTTCGACGTCACCGAGGCCAACGGCGAGACCCTCTCCGAGGCGGTCATCCTGATCGACAGCTCCGGAGAGAACGCCCGCCACCTCGACGTGGTCAAGCGCCTGCAGAAGGACTACAACGCGTCGTACGACGAGTTCTACGGGATGCTCGCGGCGGTCAACAACACCTACACCGTGCTCTTCCGCGGCCACCAGCTGCCGGAGTTCGCGGAGGCCGTGAAGGCCGACCCGAGCGTCCTCACCGGACTGCGTGACTTCGCCGTCGCCCACGACGACCTGCTCGGCACCGACAAGTCCTACCTGGCCAGCAACGCCGGACGCGAACTCGGCCGCTTCCTGCAGCAAGCCGACCTCAAGGACACCGTCAAGCCGTTGGTGAAGGAGCTGCTCGGCCGCAGCGAGATCACTGGACGCACCGCCCCGCTCTGGGTCGGCCTCGCCGAGATGACGGATGAGTTCGACAAGGAGAACTGCGCCGAGTACGACACCTGTGACCTGCAGGACCGCGTACGCGATGCAGTGCTGACGATCAAACACGAATGCGGTCCGAGTGCGAAGATCCTCGCGCAGGAGCTGACCGCGGCCGAACTCACGGCCACATGCGACAGCATCCTCAAGCAGGACCCGGTGTTCCACGGCATCGTCAAGGACAACGGCCCGGTCAAGGACGACAACAACACCAACATCGAGATCGTCGCCTTCAACTCCAGCACCGACTACAAGACCTACGCCGGTGTCGTCTTCGGCATCGACACCAACAACGGCGGCATGTACCTGGAGGGCGACCCGGCCGCCGAGGGCAACCAGCCGCGTTTCATCGCTTACGAGCAGCCGGCCCAGGACGGCGCCTTCCAGATCTGGAACCTCAACCACGAGTACACCCACTACCTCGACGGCCGCTTCGACATGTACGGCGACTTCGCAGCCGGGCAGACCACCCCGACGGTGATGTGGATCGAGGGTTTCGCCGAGTACGTCTCCTACTCGTACCGCGGTATCACCTACGACAGGGCGATCGAGGAGGCGGGCAAGAACACCTACAAGCTCAGCCAGCTCTTCGAGACCACCTACGACAACACCGACACCACTCGTACCTACCAGTGGGGCTATCTGGGCGTCCGTTACATGCTCCAGTCGCACCCCGAGGACGTTGCCACCCTGCTCGGCCACTACCGAGCAGGCGAGTACGACGCGGCCCACACCCTGCTCCGCGACACCATCGGCACCAAGTACGACGCCGACTTCGCCGACTGGCTGAGCAAGTGCGCCGACGGCGACTGCGGCCAACTGCCGGCCCGTAGCGGCCGGTGACCGGGGCCTCGGTCACCGGCAGGAACTGAGTCAGGAGAGCCTGGTGTCACGCGCCCCGCTCGTGCGCGTGACACCAGCTTCTCAACTGGCCCGGTTCATCAAACAGCTGCTGACGGCTCCGTCGCCTCACCGGCGGGGCCTGCGGTGCTCTGTCGCTCAGTCCAGTTCGGGCAGGATTCCCTCGGGTCCGCCGGAATCCATGATTCCGCGAAGGGACGCCATCATCGCGTCGACCCCGCCGGTCGGGACGATGACGAGGTCGGGGCACTGGAAGAAGGCGCCGCCCGCGCATTCGCCCGTTTGCTTCCAGCGCTCCATGACCTCGGCGATCTCGCGGAGCGTCATGAAGGTGGCGCTCCACCTCGTTCCGTCGGGCAGGCAGAGCTCGACGTCGACGTTCTCGACGTCCTCGGCGCGGTCGTCGGTCCCCAGCATGAAGAGAGCCGAGAATCGGTCGTCCACGACGACGTACTGCGGGTCACTTTCCATAGAGCTGCTTCAGCCTCGCAATCACCTTGGGCTCGTTGCCTTGTCGGCCTTGCCGACGATCTCGATGCCGCCGTCCACGTTCCGGAAGAAGAGGCGTCTGCCGTTCCGGCCGCGGGCGTACGTGATGTCGGTTCCCGCCGGCGCCTTGCTGCCGAGTCCCGGGTTCATGCTTCCACGGGACAGCTGCTCGAAAAGGCCGTCCAGGTCGCGCTGGACCGTCTGGTTCCTGCCGGCCTGGTGCGCCGCCTTCGCGAGGAGGGAGTCCTTGCCGATGGCTGACGTGATGAGCCGGCACGGGGCGGCGTTGTGCAGCGACGGAATCGTTCACCAGGGATCATCGAAAGATACGCTCCTGCGATGCGTCTGATACCCGACGACCCGTTCCCCGAGATCGGCCACCCCTTCACGACCGACGTGAGTGCGGACGGCCGCTGGATCGCCGTCAGTTGCCACGCGAGCGGCCGCGACGGACATGGTCGGATCGTCGTCTACCGGACGAGCGATCTCGCCCTGTGGGACCAGATCGTGGTGGAGCAGGGCATCGAGGGGCTCGCCTTCCATCCCGCCTTGCCCGTGCTCGCCGTGGGCACGGAGGAGGGGGACGAGTTCGAACTCCGGGGCGGGCTGCTCCTGTACGAGCCGGAGACCCGGCGCCGTACCGACGTGGCCGTCGCCGGGGCCGGTGTCAGCGCCTTGCGCTGGCGGGACGTGCGCCGCCTGGAGGTGACGTTCGCTCGGCCGGTCGTCGACTTCGAAGACCCGGGGCGAGTGACGTACACGCGATCCGTCGCCGAGCGCGACGACTGGCTCGACGTTGCGGCTGACGTGCTCGCGGCGCTGGTCTCCTGGCCGCAGGTGCCGGTGGAGGTCGACTGGAGCCGCGTCAAAGGACCGGACATCGACCAACCTCAGCGGTACCTTGCGGGCGTCGCCGCCGATAGAGGCCGCGCCTGGACCCGGCGGCCCGGGACGGCCGTTGTGGAGGTATTGCGGGACGGCCGGATGCTGGCTGCGGCGCGGAGCGGGGTCCTGCTGGAGTGCTGGTCGCCCGACGGCACCCTGCAGTGGTGCGTGCCGGCGCCTGACGGGCCGTGGCAACGCAACGGCTGTCGGCTGTATGTCACCCCGGACGAGGAGAGCGTCTGGATCACCGTCCTGGAGGGCGACAGCAGTGACCGGCGCACCCTGCTGTGCCGGTTCGCCCTCGCCGACGGCGCCCAACTCGCCGAACTCCGCCTCGACTTTCCGGTTGCCATCGCTGCGCGCACGGATGGCGCCTGGGTGGCCAGGGACTCCCGGGAGCTGTTCCCCGGGCCGCGCTGGCCGCCGAACGAGAGCGTCGTGCTCACGCCTTCCGGGCGACAGCTGGGCACCCTGGCATTGGGGGAGAGCGACAGTTCCTACGTTTTCCCGGTGCGACGCTCGCCCCATCTGCTTTTCCTCTGCGGCGTCGGTTCCGGGGACGTACGCACGGAAGTGTTGGAGAAGTGGGTCGTACAGGCGGACCCCAACGGGATCGAGCGGTTGTTCCCGCTGGCCTGGGACGACTCCCTCGGCCCTCGCTTGCGGGGCGGTCCCGCCGTGTACGTCGACGACGATGCTGGGCCAGGGCTCGTCCACACCTGCACGGCGCGCGACGGCACCCACCTCGTACGTCGCGCATACCCGGGCGGTGCTGTGGCCTGGGCGCACCGCTTCGACGCGCCGGTTACCGGGGTCGACGTCCACGACGGTCTCGTCCACGTCGTGACCGGAGCCGGGTCCTGCGAGCTGCTCACGCTGCGAGCGGCGGAAGGCACGGTGGTGCGGCGGGGGACGCTGACCCTCGGCGGGCACGTCTACACCCCGACCAGCCTGAGCACCGGTCCGGACGGGGGCCTGGTGATCGGCACGGTGGAGGGGCGGCTGATCAGGACGCGGGCGGACTAGGGTGCTCTGCCCGCACTCAAGGGGGCGACCCTTTATGGACCTGTGAGACCGGCATGCTTTGGCTCTGCAATCCGGTCCGTTGCCGCGACAGAGTGAGAGGACCTTGAACTTTCTGGAGGTCCCCCTTGAGTGTTGCGTTCCTGCTGACCGCCCTGGTTGTGGTGGTCACCCCCGGCACCGGCGCGGTGTACACCCTCGCTGTCGGACTGTCCCATGGCCGACGGGCGAGCGTCGTCGCTGCGCTCGGCTGCACTCTCGGCGTCGTTCCGCATCTGGTGGCGACGATCACCGGCCTTGCCGCGCTGCTGCACACCAACGCCGTCGCCTACGAGGTGGTGAAGTACCTCGGTGTCGGTTACCTGCTGTACATGGCCTGGGCGACGCTGCGCGACAAGGAGGCGCTGACCGTCGAGAAGGAGGCCGAGCCGTGGTCGGCGGCTCACGTGATCGCCTCGGCGGTGCTGACCAACCTGCTCAACCCGAAGCTCACGATGTTCTTCGTCGCGTTCCTCCCGCAGTTCGTCCCCGCCGACGAGTCCGGCTCCCTGGGCGTCATGCTTCAGCTCAGCGCCGTTTTCATGGCGCTGACCTTCGGTGTCTTCGCCGCCTACGGGATGTGTGCCGCTGCCATGCGCAACCGAGTGCTGGCCCGGCCGAGGGTGATGCTCGGCATCCGCCGGGTGTTCGCCGCCTCCTTCGTAGCCCTGAGCGCGCGGCTGGCGGTGGCGTGAGAATGCGGTTCCAGCCTGCTGGAAGGAGCATTGTGCAGAGTCCGCGCGGTTCACCTGATCCGCAACGCCCTTGCGCCACGCGCCAGTTCGGCCTCGCGTGAGGTGGTGAGGGCGACGGGGCTTCTGGCTGGGGAATTCCCAGCCAGAAGCCCACTTCATGCGCCCTAGAAGAATCCAAGTTTCTTGGGCGAGTAGCTACAAAGAATGTTCTTCGTCTGCTGGCGGTACAGCGGCTGCACCCAGCCTGACCGGTGAAAACGGCGGTAGCTGTGGCTCTCGGGAGGTTGCTGGTCCGGAGATGGTCCGGATCTTGGCGCGCGTGGTGCTGGGGAGGGCAGGTTTGGGGTGCAGAGGGGGAGCGGGACCGGTCGGGCAGGCCCGGAGCGTCCGCCGAGTGGGGGACTGCTGCCCGGGCGAGACCTGATTCCGTCGGCCAAGCTGCTCATCGAGACCGGAGTGAAACGTGACCGTCGGCTGATCCTCCTCCCCCAGCGAGGGAAGTCCTCGTCGAAGTTGGTGCTGGTCTGCGCCAACCTGGAGGAGTTCTGCGCCCGCAGCGTCGGCCTGCCCCTGATGCGGTAACACCCGCAGGGAATCCGTGTGGTGGACATCGACGGCATCGTGCCGCCAGGCGCGGCCACTCTCAGCGGGCTCTGTGAGGAGCGTCCGAGAAGGATCCGACGTCTCTTCCGTGCTCGTGAGGCCGAGACGGACTGCCGAGAGGAGAGACAAGAAGCCGTCCACGAAGTGCCAGACGCCGTCGATGCCACAGTCGTGCGCAGGGGCGCTAGGCGTTGCTCCACCCGGCTGTGCTGGAATACGAGGCCAGCAGGTCCACCACGAAGAGGAGGGTCGAGCCCGCCGGGATCAACGGTGATGGCGACTGATTGCCGTAGCCGAGACGTGGGGGAATGATGATCTCGCGTCGACCGCCGACCTTCATCCCTTTCACCCCTCGGTCCCAGCCCTTGATAACCCTGCCACCGCCCAGGGCAAACTTGAACGGCTCGCCCCGGTCCCAGGAGGCATCGAACTCCTTCCCGGACTCGAAGGCCACCCCGACATAGTGGACCCTGACCACCATGCCCGGCTTCACCTCGGCCCCGTCCCCGACGACCAGGTCCCGGATGGTCAACTCGGTAGGAGCGTCACCCTCCGGAACGTCGACCTCGGGTTTCGTCAGTTCACTCATTGCACCCTCATCGCTCTCCGCCGAGTACCCTCCGCACGGGCCGGCCGGACACATGACACTGAATGCGGCAGATGGACACGCTACCGGGAGTGCCGAATCCGCCTGGAGGTCACTTCCCGTGTTGCTGGCAACGCCGCTCGGTGCCCCCGGTCAGGGACAGGCGTGTCGGACCGTTCAGTAGTCGACGCGAACGGCTCTCGCCAGGCAGGCCGGGGAGAGCACGAGGCGTGGCAGGTGCCGGGGTCAGACCTCCGGCAGAGCGAAGGGGACGTGCCCGACGGCGCGGCCGGTGGTGTCGAGGAGCCGGCCCATGCGCTTGCGGGAGTGGAGGAAGACAGTGCGGTCGCTGACCTTCAGATGCGGGAAGCGTTCCGCGAGGTGCGCCTCGAAGGGGTCGATGGCATGCAGGCCGCGCAGCCAGACCATGACCAGGAGGTTGTCGGAGCCGCTGACGGACACGGCCAGGCGCACCTCTTCCCTACGAGCCAGTGCGTTGCCCGTGGCCTCGAGGTGGGTGTGGGGGACAGCGGTGCGGTACAGCACGATGGTCGAGAGCCCGGCGAGGGGATGGGCCAGGTCGCAGCGGAAGGTGATGTCCCTGTCCCGGATCATCCGCTGGAGCCGGCGCCGTGCGGTGTGTTCGCTCATGCCGGTCGCGGTGCCCAGTTCGGTGTAGCCGAGGCGTCCGTCACGGCCGAGGGCTTCCAGGAGGGCCTGCTCCGCGGGCGGCGGCCGGTGGTGCATGTGGGCGCTGTACGGAGTCGGGCGTGAGGTGCGCGGGGCGGAGAGTTCCGCGTCGCCGGACGGTTCCATGGCCCGCATGCGCCAGTCGCCGCCTTCGCTGTACAGGGTGATGCCGAGGCGTGTGCGGGTGGACCGTACGCCTTTCAGGCCGCCGATCAGGCCGTGCACCGAGCGGCCGAGGGAGGGCAGGTCGGCAGCGACGACCGACGCCAGGAGATCGAAGTCGCCGGCCGTCTCGTCGACGCTGAAGACCCAGGGCATGTCGGCCAGCGTGGCGCCGGCGGATTCCACGGCCCGGGGCCGGCACCTGACCTCGACGTAGGCGACGGTCGTCGCCTTCGCGGAGTCGTACGCGCTGACCCAGGCCAGACCGCCCGCCCGCAGACGTTCCCAGCGGCGGGCCGCTGTGGTCGCGTCCACGCCGAGGGCCCTGCCGATCCGGGACCACGGTGCCCGGGGAGCGGCCTGGAGCGCGTCGACGAGGGCCAGGTCCAACTCGGAGAAGGGGGCACTCTCGTCCGCGGTGCGGGAATCGGGGAGCGGAGCTCGTCCCGAGATGTTTTCCTGCAATCTTCTAGGGATTCCTGTCACGGATCGGATCGTAGGGGCACTTCCGGCCGATTCCCAGCCCCGGCTTCGGCCGCCCGGAGTCGAAGGAGTGCCGCGTGTCTGCTCCGCCCCCGCAGCCCGTCCGCAGAACCGTCCGGATCACGATCGTGCTGCTGTTCACCGCCTGGCTGGTCGACTACGCCGACCGACTCGTCATCAACCTGGCCCTGCCCTCCATCGGCGACGAGTTCGACGTGGGCCGCGGGGAACAGGGCCTGATCGTCTCGGCGTTCTTCCTCGCCTACGCGCTGTGTCAGATCCCCGGTGGCCTGCTCGCCGACCGGCACGGCGCCCAGCGGGTCATGCTCTGGGCCCTGCTGTCCTGGTCGGTGTTCACCGCGCTGACCGGCTTCGCCTGGTCGTTCGGCGTCCTGCTGCTGATGCGGTTCGCGTTCGGTGCCGCGGAAGGCGTCTTTCCGCCCGCTTCGATGAAGGTCCTCGTGGAGCGGACGACACCGGCCGAGCGGATGGGCGCCAATGGCGTGATCATGAGCTCGAACGCCCTCGCCGGGGTCCTCACCCCGCTCCTCGTCGCACCTCTGATCGCCGCTTTCGGCTGGCGTTCGGCGTTCTTCTCGGCGGCGGCGCTCGGCGTCTTCGTCGTGGTGGCGATACGGGTGTGGCTCCCCGCGCCGCTGCCGGTGGTGGCCCCGGAGGCCCGCGTCGACCGGCGGCGCGCCGGGGGCGTCCTGCGCAAGGGCGTGATCTGGCGGTTCAGCGCCATGATGTTCGGCTACAGCCTGATCGTGTGGGGTCTCAGCACGTGGATCCCGTCCTATGTGAGCGAGGAGTACGGCGTCTCGCTCGCCTCGGCCGGGGCCCTCGTGGCGATTCCCGGCCTCGCCGCGACCGGCGCGATCGTCGTCGGCGGGCGACTCGCGGACCGCCTGGGCGGCCACCACCGCAGGGTGATCGTGCCCAGCATGACGGTGGCCGCCGTCACGCTGCTGTTCATGGTCTTCTCGCCGTCGCTCATCGGCTTCATCGTCTTCGGCACGCTCGCGACGACCGCCGTCTCCCTCTGCTACATGCCGATCCTCGCGGTGCCGCTGGGCGGCCTCGCGGCCGAGGACGTCGGCGTGGGCAGCGGGGCGATCGTCTTCGGCGGCCAGGTGGCGGGCATGGTCGCCCCGCCCGTCATCGGCGCGCTCGCCGACGCCTTCTCGTTCAAGGTGGCCTTCGCGTCCTTGGTGCTCGGCGCGGCCATCGCTCTTGTGATGGCGCTTCTCACCCCGCAGGACGCCGCCTCCTTCCGGGCCGCCACCGGCGCGTCCGAACTCCCCACGCCCGCAAAGGAGCACTCATGACCGCCGCCTCCGCCGCGCGCCTGCTGTCCGGCTTCCCGGACCGGCTGCCCGGCCTGCGCACCCTGTACGAGGACCTGCACGCCCACCCCGAGCTGTCCTTCCAGGAGTTCCGCACGGCCGCCGTCGTCGCCGAACGGCTGCGCAAGCAGGGCTGGGAGGTCACCGAGGGCGTCGGCGGCCCCGGCGTCGTCGGAGTCCTGGCCAACGGCGAGGGCCCGGTGGTCCTTCTCCGTGCCGACATGGACGGGCTCCCGGTGCGGGAGCGGACGCAACTGCCGTACGCCTCCCAGGAGATGGGCGTCGACAGTGAGGGCAACAAGGTTCCCGTCATGCACGCTTGCGGCCATGACATGCACGTCACCTGCCTGCTCGGCGCGAGCGCCCAACTCGCCGCCGCCCGTGGGGAATGGCGCGGCACGGTCGTTGCCGTGTTCCAGCCGGCGGAGGAGGTCGGCGGAGCACCGGCCATGATCGAGGACGGCTTCCTGGAGCGCTTTCCGCGCGCCGACGTCTGCCTCGGCCAGCACGTGTCCCCGGCCCCCGTCGGTCTCGTCGGCACCCGCCCGGGCACGGTGATGGCCGCCTCCGACAGCCTGCGGGTCCGCCTTCACGGCCGCGGCGGACACGGTTCCACGCCCGAGACGACCGTCGACCCGATCGTCATGGCCGCCGCGGTCGTCATGCGGCTGCAGACGGTCGTCTCCCGAGAGGTGGGGGCGGCGCAGACCGCCGTGGTGACCGTCGGTTCGCTGCACGCGGGCACCAAGGAGAACATCATCCCGGACACCGCCGACCTGCGAATCAACATCCGCTCCACGACTCCCGCCGTACGGGAGAAGGTCCTGGCGGCCGTCGAACGGATCGTCCGCGCCGAGGCCGCCGCGTCCGGCGCGCCCAAGGAGCCCGAGATCACCGCTCTCAACGCCTTCCCCGTCACGGTCAACGACCCCGACGCCACCGGCACGGTACTGACCGCGATCGCCGAAGTCCTGGGCGGGGAGCGGGTGTTCACCCTGCCCGAACCCCTCACCGGCAGCGAGGACTTCGGCACCTTCGGCACGGCGCTCGGTGTCACCTCGGTCTTCTGGCACTTCGGCGGCGGCGACCCGGCCCTCTTCGAGCACATCGACCCCGACACCTTGCTGACGGACGGCCTGCCCGACACGGTCCCGGCCAACCACTCCCCGTACTTCGCTCCCGTACCCGAACCCACGATCCACACCGGTGTGACGGCGCTGCTCGCGGCAGCCGCGCACTGGCTGTGTGCTGAGGACGAGCGCGCCCGCGCCCGACAGGAGAAGTGACGTGCCCCTTGACCCGGACATCGAGACCTTCCTGCGAAGCCTCGAGCAACTCGACGCCCCCGAACCGGGAGGGAACGCTGCGGCACAAGCCAGAGCACGGCTGCGGGTGCTGACCGACGACCACCTCGACCAGGCCACAAAGCCCGAGGCCGCGGAGGCGGCCTCCACTGTGCTGGCCGGGTCCGTCCCCGCCCGCGTCTACCGGCCGCATGCCACGACGCCCGCGCCGACGGTGGTGTACCTGCACGGTGGCGGCTGGGTGGCCGGCGACCTCGACACACACGACGTGCACGCCCGGACCCTGTGCCACGACCTCGCCGCCGTCGTGGTGAGCGTCGACTACCGGCTCGCGCCCGAACATCGCTTCCCCGCCGCGGTCGAGGACGCGTACACCGCCCTCACCTGGGTCGCACAGCACGTGGAAGCGTTCGGCGGCGACCCCGCCCGGCTGGCCGTCGGCGGCGACAGCGCGGGGGCGACGCTGGCCGCCGTGTGCGCACAACAGGCCCACGCCGACGGCCTGTCCCTGGCCGCCCAACTGCTGGTCTACCCCAGCACGGACATGGCCGGCGCGTACCCGTCGCGGGCCGAGAACGGCGAAGGCTACTTCCTCACCACCACGGAACTGCGCTGGTTCTTCGAGCAGTACCTCGGCGTCAGCCCCGCCGATCCCGCCTCCGACGCCTCCGCCGCGTTCGGCGCCGACCCGCGGGTCGCGCCCCTGCGGGCGAAGGACCTGTCCGGGCTCGCTCCGGCCGTCGTGGCCACCGCGGAGTACGACCCGCTGCGTGACGAGGGAGACGCGTACGCCGAAGCGCTGCGGGGCGCCGGCGTACGCGTCGAACACCGGCGGTTCGACGGTCTCGTCCACGGCTTCTACGGCATGGACCACATCAGCCCTGCCGCAGGGGCGGCGACGGCCTGGATCAACACCGCGCTCAAACGACTGCTCGCCTGATACCCCCTCACCTCCCTCACCTGCAAAGGACGTCCGCATGAACCCGAACGACGCCGGCACCGATCTCGATCTCGCCTACCTCAGCGCCACCGAGGCGCGACGGCTCTTCGACGCCCGCGAACTCTCCCCGGTGGAGCTGATGCGCGTCGTCATCGACCGCGCGGAGCAGACCGAACCGGTCGTCAACGCCTTCACCGAACAGCTCTACGACGAGGCACTCCAACAGGCCCGGCACGCCGAGGACCGCTTCCTCGGCAAGGGCGGCCTGACGCCGCGCCCGCTCGAAGGCATCCCGGTCGCCACGAAGGAGAAGCACGCCATCGCCGGGCGCTCCCTCACCGAGGGCTCTCTCGTCAACGTCGGCAACACCGCGACCGAGAACGCCCCGGTCATCGACCGGATCCTGGACGCCGGCGGCATCATCCACGCCCGCACCGCCACCCCTGAGTTCTCCATCGCCACCTTCACCCACAGCCGCCTGTGGGGCGTTACCCGCAATCCCTGGAACCCAGACTTCACCCCTGGCGGCTCGTCCGGCGGCGCCGGCGCCTCCCTGGCCGCCGGTACGGCGCTGCTCGCCTCCGCGTCCGACATCGGCGGCTCGACCCGTATCCCCGCCGCCTTCACCGGCACCGTCGGCTACAAAGCCCCGTACGGCCGGATCCCCGGCGTGGCACCGCTGTCAGCCGACCACTACCGCGGCGACGGCCCCATGGCGCGCACCGTCGACGACTGCGTCACCTTCGCCAACGTCCTGTCAGGACCCGACCCGCGCGACCACGTGTCGCTGCGCCCGAGACTCGTCCTGCCGGCCGAGTACGACGCGGTCGCCGGGATGCGCATCGCCCTGTGCCTGCGCCTGGGCGCCTACGACGTCCACCCGGAGATCGAGGCCAACACCCGCGCTGTCGCCGGCGCCCTCACCGACGCGGGCGCGATCGTCGAGGAGATCGAACTCCCGTGGACCAAGGACGACCTCCTCATCAGTGCCGCCGCACACTTCTCCACCATCTTCGGCGCCCTCGTCCGCGAGATCGAAGCCGAGCACCGCGACCGGATGTCGCCGTACGCGGCAGCCTTCGCCGACACCATGGCCGTCGCCCGGGAGCAGGTCACCTACCTCGACGGCCTGCGCGTCGAGACCCGGCTGCAGCGCGAACTGGGCGAAGCGATGGCCCCCTTCAACGCTCTCATCTGCCCGACCACAGCCGTTCCGGGGCTGCCCGCCGGAGACGATCTCCTGGGCCGCCTGGTCGTGAGCGGCGAGGACCACGGCGAGCCGCTGTGGGCGGCGATGACCCTGCCCTTCAACATCAGCAACCGCTGCCCTGTCCTCAACGTGCCCAGCGGTCACTCCAGTTGGGGCATCCCGACAGGCGTCCAGATCGTCGGCCATACCTACGACGACCCGACCGTCTTCCGTATCGGCAAGGCCCTGGAACAGCTCCGCCCCTGGGCCTACACCGCGAACCACCGGCCGACCGTCCAGCCGACGCCTCTCGTACAGTCAGCCACCGATTGATCGTCGGTCCGTCCTCACCAGGCACTGAGCCTGTTCCAACCTGCCTTCCGAACTTGCTCGTTGGGCTGACAACGTGGAGAAGCCAGTCCTCGCGCGGCGCTCGACAACCTCGGGACCACCCGAGAGCCCACTGCCGTGTGACCGCGCCCGTCACCCGACGTCGTCCGCACTTCTTCGCATGCTTCGTCCCGCCGAGGGCGACGCGACGTAGCGCCCCAGCTGGTCCGTGGCTGGTCCGGGATGGGCGCAGATTCATGGTGAACGGGTCCGGAAGGTTGCTGAGCGGTTACGGATAGTGGCTGCGCCCTGTGGGTGCCTGGAAGAGTAAGGCCCCTCCAGTCACCGAACTTGAGGTTCTAGAAGAACCCAAGTTTCTTAGGGCTGTAGGAACAAAGAACGTTCTTCGTCTGTTTGTGCTACCGGATCGCCATAGCCTCTGACATGTGGCTATGTGGGGAATTGGCTGCGGCTGAGCTGAGTTGGTCCGTGCCTGGTCCGGATCTTGGTCCGTGGCCTGTGGCGTCGGCGTGCGAGGTCAGAGGTTCAACCAGAGGCGCATGCGGTGACCCGACTCCTTGAGCGGCGCAGTGACCGTCTGTCCGGGTTCAGGACACGTGGGGCCGAGCCGGCATCATCGCGGGGCCCGAATCGTCCTGGTGCTCAGGCACAGCAGCCTGTGGCGTTTTCGAATCGGGATGCCTTTGCCCAGTGACCAGGGCCCATGCGTCGATGTCCTGGTAGCGCCGCGGGCCTGGGTGGCCGCTTACCGTGCTGCCGACCAGGTGGAGGTGTTCGGTTTGCCAAGGGCGTCCGGTGAAGCGGTCGAGGCAGGCGGCCGCCGCTGTTACGGACGCGTTGTCGTAGCGGCGAGCGCGGGCCAGCGTGAGGTGGGGCTGCAGCGGACGTTCGGGGAAGGAGACGTCGCAGTCCCTGACCCGGGCCCGCACTGCTTCGGCCAGCTCGTGCAGTCCGTCGAGATCACCCTCGATGCCGGTCCACAACACGCGCTCGTCGAAGTGTCCGCCACCCAGCAGCGCCAGCTCGAGAGAGGGGCGGACAGCCGCCAGGTCGGCGAGGGGTGAACGAAGCCGCTGGACGGCCTGTACCGGCAGTTCGCCCAGGAAGGCCAGGGTGATGTGCCAGTCCTCGATGCGGTTCCAACGCAGGTCGGGATGGGCGGTGTAGACCGGGCTCAGCGCGTGCGCCAGCTCGTTCTTCGCATCGTCGGGCGGCGCGAGAGCGATAAACGCGTGCTGGGTGGCGGTCTGGGGTGGCTCGGTCACGGACGTCTTCATACCTCATGCGTCCGCGGGGCCGAAGCCTGATGGTGCTGCCCGTAGCGGATGTCCGAGCAGGGAGCGCGCGCCTCTGCCAGGCGAAAAGATCTCCTTGAAGTCGTTGCCCGCCGGTTCACGCCACGTGCGTGGCGGCCTCTGGTAGATCGGGTAGGTCGACGCCGCACACGGCGATGGTCTCGTCGCAGTAGTAGTAGAGCGCGATGTTGTCGCCGAGCCGCGAGAGCGTGGCAGTGGGCGATGCGGGCAGTTCGCCGAGGGCGCGCGCCACGACGGCTCGGGTTGCTGGGGCAAGTGCTGCGACCACAGCTCTGCATGCCAAGAGCGTTAGAACTTCCGGCCTTCGGGCCGTCGGGACGGGATCATCTGGGGATGGATCTCCAGGGGAATTGGGGCGACGGCCGCAGCTGCCGCCACCCTCGTCGGAATACCGGCGATGCTCGTGGTCGGCCGTTGGCAGCTACGGGCCGCCATGCGAGCGGCGGAAGAGACGGCCGCTGCCGGCCTGGCTCAAGCCAATGCGATTTACAGGGCGGCGCTTGACGCGGTGCGGGCACAGGGCCACATAGAACACGTGAAGTGGCGGCGCGGAATTCAACGGGACTCCTACGCGGCCTTCTTGCAATCCGTGCTCAGATACCACGACTACGCCTCCAACTTGGAGCCCTCAACCGAGGACGAGGAGCTGCGGTCGCGCACGGCCGGGCTGAAGCCGCTGGAAGCAGAGATGTCCCACAAGGGCTGGGTGGTGCGACTGGAGGGTCCGGAGGAAGTCTCCGCCGCAGCACGCGACTTGCAGCTCGCCGCCACCACCCTGGCGATAGTGATACGAGGCCACGCGCTCCAGATGAGTGCGGTTGCCAGCATCTCAGGTCAGATCCAAGATCATCCGAGAGAAGTAGCAAGGATTTGGGAGCTGATCCCAATTCTGTGAGCCATTTCACCTGGGGTTTTGCTGGTGAATCGGGCATTGATGCTGATTTCAATCCGGTTGAGCACTCCTTGATCCTTCTCGGCTTTTGGGGCGTGCGCACACGTGCGCACGCCCCAAAAGCCGCATTGGTGCAGGCCTGTTGGACCGCTTCTCCCGACACAGCTCGTCAGCGTGGTCGGAGTCACAGCAGCAACAACGGTCACTGAGGGCAGTGCTCGGGAGCTCATGGGAGGGCCCTGTGGCCTGTGGCTGCGGAGTCAGCCTATGGGGATATGGTGAGCCGCTCAGCTGCGCCGGTCTCGCTGTCCGAGGGTGCCGACGGACCATGCCCGTCGTAGATGCCGGATGACGTGTATGCAGCAATGGGTGGGCTCGCGGAGTCCTTCGCCGTTGTGTTGTCCGCTCAGTTCCTCGTCCACTGCGGCGTGTTGGCCAAGCAGCCCGATGTAGCGGCGGACCTCGACTGCCGCACCACGTCGCGGCGTCGACCCCGGCGCGGCCCGCACCCACCGGATCATCCGGATCTGCGAACGCCTTGGCCGTCGTGGTCGGCCGGCCCTTGACGGGTAACCGCAACGACTACCGGGCATGGGAGGAATCCGGCGCCAAGGCCGCCGTAGTCGCGGGCACGCCGCTTTTGGCCGGCCCTCGAAGGCGCGGTGTGTTCTGGATGGTCCGAACGACCTGGCAGGAGTTCGTGCCAGAGAAGAACTGTGCCGGTACGCACAAGCACAGGTGGTGAGTTCCCAACCACCGCAATCCGTGTTCCATGCTCCATCCCTGGTGGGAGAATCGCGCTGTGTTCCAGGCCACTGGGGGTGCCATGAGCGTTGACGTCCACCGCAGACTCGCTGAGCTCGGTTTCCAGCTCCCTTGCGTGAGTCCGCCCAAGGGGGTGTATGCCCCGGCGGTGTGCAGTGGTCGGTATGTGTATGTCTCCGGGCAGGTCCCCATGGTGGATGGCGAGTTGGCCGCTGTCGGCAAAGTCGGTGCCGAAGTGTCGGTCGAGAGGGCGCGGGAACTTAGCGGTCAGTGTGGCCTGGCCGCGCTGGCTGCCGTGGATGCTGTGATCGGGCTGGACGCGGTGGTGAGGGTGGTGAAGGTGGTTGGCTATGTGTCATCCGCTGAGGGCTTCACCGATCAGTCAAGGGTGGTCGACGGGGCGAGCGATCTCTTCGTGGCGGTGTTTGGCGACGCCGGGCGGCATGCACGCAGCGCTGTTGGTGTTGGCGTGCTGCCGCTGGGTGCGCCAGTGGAGATTGAGGTTCTGGTGGAGGTCACGGGTTGACATGGACGTCGCTACAGGGGCACTGCGGTTCCGGTGACCGTGATGCCGCTGGACGACTGCGCCGGCACACCTACCGTGATGGTGCTCGGGCGACCCATGTCGTACCCCTGGTAGACCGTCAGGGTTGCAGGAGGGGAGACCAGCTGGAGCTCTCTGAGGTAGCCGCCGAGGGCTGCGGCCGCTGCGCCGGTGGCCGGGTCTTCGACGACTCCGCCGGGTGGGAATGGGTTCCGCGCGTGGAAGACAGTCGGCGACTCTCGCCACACCAGGTCAACAGTGGCCCAGTCGTTGCGGCGCATCAGATCGGTGAGCGCAGGCATGTTGTAATCCAGATCCGAGAGCCGTCCTCGGCTGGCTGCTGCGATCACAGGATGCCAGGCGCCGGCATAGGCCGCGCGTGGCGGCAGTTCAGGGTCAAGATCGGCGGCCGGCCAGCACAGTGCAGTGAGCAGCTCGGCCAGGGTAGGGGGCTTGATCGGTGCCGTCCGAGTCTCCACGCTCACCAGCGTGGCCACAACCGAGCCGTCCTGCGTGCTGCGCGTAGAGACGGAGACTGGTCCAGCTTTCGTTCGGAGCCGCAGGTCTCCCACCCCGTGGAGCTGTGCGTACGCGACGGCCGTGGCGATAGTGGCATGGCCGCAGAACGGAACCTCGGTGAGCGGACTGAAGTAACGGACGGCGAGGCTGCCGTCGTTGAGCGGCACCACGAACGCCGTCTCCGAGAAACCGACCTTCGCCGCCGTTGCTGCCATCGTCGGTTCGTCGATGTCGGTGGCGTCCAGCACTACCCCGGCCGGATTTCCGCCTGACGGATCGGTGCTGAAAGCTACATAGCGCAAGAGCTCCATTGCCTGAACCTAGCGGTGTGGCCCAGGCGCGTCAAAGTACCTGGTCGCAACTCCATACCAAGCTCTGTCAGCCCCAAGTCAACAATTCGCCGATGTCGCTCATAGCTACGGCGAAACCCAGTGCGATACGCCGGGAACCCCGGCTGGGACGGACTGCATGGTAATAGCGAGGATTGATCAATATCGCTTCGCCGACTTCGGGCTTGAGTTCGATCGACTCGGCGTCGCCGACTACTGCCTTGTCGTAGCCGTATGAATGGGGTAGACGGAACGCCTCGTCGGTGGGGCACCATAGATGCCGCCACAGGACCATCTCGCCGCCGGATTTCGGAACGCTGAGGTACAGGTTGAACGCAAACTGGGCGACTAGCGGCGCATCTAGAAGATCACCGGAGAACTCGCGCAGTGCGTCGTCGAAATGGACCTGGAATCCTTGGTTGGGCTCGCGGGCCACGCCGGGACCCATCTCCCGGCCATCGTGGTGGCCCACCACCACGCCCCTGGGCCAGTCAGTCCCCAGCGCGTCGCGGCACTCCTTGTACGGGTCGAACGGAAGTCCGAGTGCAGGCCAGGCTTGGCGATGAGCTTCCAGTGCATCCCAGTAGCTGCCGGCTACCTTGCCGTTTCTTCGGTGGTCACTGACGCCGATGCCGTATCGCAGCACGGGTGGGTCCACGCGCTTGCTGCCGTACGAGTCGAACTCTCTGCTTTCCAGGGCCCGCAGTGTCTGCTCGCACATGGGCTGTGGCATGCAGTCAGGTACGCGAATCGCGGCACACCTTCCGGCTGCGAGATCAGTGATCTGTTCGTGTTTGAACGCGGGCGAAGTGACAGCACGGAAGAACGGATCATGTAAGTCGCTAGAGGTCATTGGTCTGCCCCGCTTCCCCGCCTGTTGCTATGCGGGACTTGGGCCACTTATGGCCCGGAACGCTGTCTTGGCGGCAAGCTCTAGGGCTTGGTGATCGGTTTCCATCGCTTCCAGTGCGATTCGTCGCCCGATCTCCGATTGCTTCTCCTCAAGAGCGCTTCCAGGGGCGCCCCACTGCGGTAACTGATCGTTCTCCGAATCGGTGTGAACCGTAGTCATCAACGCAACCCTCCGTGTTGTTCAATACACGTTGCGTTACCAAGGGTGGCGGTTTACCTAGGCTACGCGCAAGCCCCTGGCAGGATGACTCATTCTCATCAACTCGCCTTGGGTGGAGGGTGCTTAGACGTTGTCTTATGTGGTGAGGCGGCGTAGTACCTCACCATGGGCCAGGGGACGTGGAGTTGGATCGTTCCGGACGGGCTGTAGGGATATCGCGAAGCCGTTGCTCCCCGCCGTCGAGAGTGCGACCGCAGGGCGGCGGGACGCGGGATACGCCTGATGAGACGCTGTTTGCCGCGATCGTCTACGTGCTGGTCAGCGGCTGTGCATGGCGGGCGTTGCCGCCGTGTTTCGGAGCGTCGAAGTCGACCGTGCACCGGCGCTTCGCCATCTGGTCTCGAGCCGGGGTCTGGGGCCGGCTGCATCAGAAGGTTCTCCAACTCCTGGACGAACAGGACCTGGTCGACCTGTCCCGTGCAGTGCTCGACTCAGCTCACGTCCGCGCTAAAAAGGGGGCGAACTTGCAGGTCCGAGCCCCGTGGACCGGGGTAAGCCCGGTTCCAAGATGCATGTCCTGTCCGACGCGAACGGACTGCCCCTACGGGTCGGGCTCTCCGCGGCCAACACGCACGACAGTCTCGCTCTGAAGCCGATGCTGTCCCATTTCCACATGGGACACGCATCCCACGCGACCGATTCCAAGCCCCAGCGCCTACACGCCGACAAGGCGTACGACGTCCCTCACCTGCGGCGATGGTTATGGGGAAAGCGCATCGGCGTCCGGATCGCCCGCAAGGGCCTCGACTCCAGCGAGCGGCTCGGCCGCCGTAGGTGGATCATTGAGCGCACCATGTCCTGGCTGACCGGCTACCGCCGCCTCAACCACCGCTACGAACGGAAACCCGGCAACTACCTGGCCTTTCTAGGCCTGGCATCCGCCCTCTGCTGCTACAAACGGTTCCTCAAACTGACCATGTAGGACACGGTCTTAGTGTTCGTCATCCCCGTCAGAGCCTTGGATTTCCTTGAGGGTCTTGTCCAGGAGCTGTTGGGTCCGCCTCCTCAGGGGATTGTCAGGGGGCAGCACTCTGTGCTGGTCCACCACCAGGTCCCTGAGCTCCCAGACTGCCTCTCGGGTACGCCCCAACCTCAGTAGGGCGAGGCAGAGGGTGTGTCGGAGAAGCATCATCCGGTACGAGTCTGCGGGTTGCGCGGTGTCACTGAGGGCGCCGCGCAACTCGATCTCGGCATCCCTCGGGTTCTGGTGAAGCAGGCAGCGCGCCAAAGTGAGCCGCGCCCACAGGACTTCCGGATGCGAGGGCGGCCACTTGTTGCGCCGGCAGATCTCAAGTACCTCGCGCACCTCGGCCTCTGCGTCGGCTGGGCGGTTCAGCCCCAGGAGCGCGCGGGCCAGGCTGTGCCTTACGACCAAGGTGTGGTGGTGCTCTGGGCCGCTTACCCTGTTTTCCGCCTTGATGATTGAGCGCAGCAGCTGCTCTGCCTCTTCCACCCGGTTCTGTTCAAGGATGGCGCGGGCCAGCTTGTGACGGCTGGCCAGAGTGTCGGTGTGGTCTTCGCCCAGGAGGCGCGTGCGGGCGGCGACGACCTGCTGGAGCTCCTTCTCCGCGGCGGTGTGTTCCTCGCTTTCGAGGGTGATGCGACCCTTCTCGTGCCGGAGGCCCAGGATCTCCCGGTCGTCCTTGTGGAAGCCGAAGGAGGTGCAGTTGGCGACGATTGGCTGCATCACCTCTCGGGCTGGTCCTAGCAGGCCGGTTGCGATCCAGTAGCGGGCGGTCAGCCGTATGAGCTCCAGGGCGTCGACGAGCACGCTCCGATCCTCCAGTCGCAAGATGTCGAGCAGACTGCTCTGTGTTACGTCGACGGAGTGTGGCGCGATCGCTGCCCACAGCGGCCAGTTCGATGGGCTGTCGGGGTCCTTGCCTTTAATGGCGTCCAGCAGCATTCGCGCCGCCAGACCGTAGTAGTCGGTGCGGCGCCGCTGCACGTCCTCGTCGTCCCGCAGTACGCCGTGGACAACTGGGTGCAGGGTCAGGACATAGGGCAGTTCTGGATCATTGACGTCTGCGCGTTCGTCTACGTCGACCAGGCCGAAGTCTTCGAGCTTCTGTAGAACAGAACGGCGCTGTGCGGTCGAGAACTCTGAGAAGAGTGGTGACTCGGCCGGTGCTTCGCCGTTCAGCAGGCAACGGTAGGGGATGGGTGCGATGTTCAGACATGCGAACACCTTGAGCATCGGCGCCGCCTGGGGCACGCCCTGCCGGGTCAGCAGATCCAGAGCGATGCCGTACGTCTTCTCGACGATCTCCCGTCCGAGCAGCTCACTGAGGTCATGGTCACGGGTGCCTGGCGCGGATTCGAAGTGCCGCTTGACGGCCTTCCTGTAGCTCTCGAAGTCCCTGATGCCCTCGTCGTCGAGAGATACCGTGCCCTCGCTGACTACCTTCACGAAGTCAGCTGCGGCACGCAATGCCAGGGGCAGGCCACCGAGCTCGACTGACAGCTGTCGGGCCTGCTCATTCGTGCCACCGACGCCGTTCGTGCGCTCCAACAGCATTGACGCGCCGTCGTCCTCGTCGAGCAAGGGCACCTGATGTACATGGCTCCAGGACCCCCATGTGTCCTTGCTGCGGACGCGGCTGGTGACGATGACCATGCCGCCATCAGTGGCTGGCTCCCGCAGCCATCCCGTTCCGTACGACACCGGCCCGTCGCGCGGGCCTAGCTGTTGCGGATCGTCAGCGTTGTCGAGGACGAGCAGCCAGGGCTCAGGGGAGGCGTCGAGCAGGCTCCACACAAGGTCCGTGGAGGTGCTCATGCGCCGCCAGGCTTGCTCCACCTGGGCTGCCGGCGCTCCCAACTCGTTGGCGACTGTCCGCATGCAAGCACTGAGTTCGGACGCCGAAACCCACCAGACCCGGCGCCGAGCTAAGCGTGCACGGTCCGCGATCTCGAGAGCTACCCGGCTCTTGCCCGAACCTCCTAGGCCCGCCAAAATGTGCACCCTCTGCTGTGGGGGCGATGACATGACCGAGGCGACGAGGCTGAGCCGTTCCTTACCCTTCAGCTTGCCCTGCTGCAGTTTGCTGTAGGGCGGAAGTACGGATTGGCCTCCTTGTTGTTCGGGGGCAGGTTCCGGCGGGGAAGGCGGGATAGGTTGAGTCCGCGGGGCAGCGGCAGACAGCAAGGCGGTCCGCACAATACGGTACGACTCGGCGCTGCGACCGGTCGGCTGCACGATGGAGAAGTGATCTGCTGCGACCACACCGCCGGATGGAAAGACGCCCCGGGCGACGACGGGCGGCACGATGTTGTCAGCGGACCCGCCGTAGGCCTCTATGGGGATGGGGCATTCCTTGCCGCTACAGCGGCGTGCGTGTGCCACGCCGCTGAGCACCGTTCGCTGAGCCTCCGTCACTGAGCGGTCGAAGGGCCGCAGTTGGCGTTCCTGTGGGTTCCTCCAGATGACCCTGAGGAACTTTCGCACCGTCAGGAAGAACCCCGATCCGGTGTTGGGGCAGGCGAACATCGTGAAGTGCTTGATGCGGGTGAGATCGCCCCCCTCGCCGTGCCACAGCTTGCGGGCGAGGAACCGCTGGACGACCAAACCACCCTGGCTGTGGGTGACCAGGACAATTGACTCGGCGTCACCAACCTCCGTCTTCAGGTAGGTGTCCAGTTGGTCGGCGATGTCATCCGTTTCGGCGACTCGCCGATCCGGGCGCAGCCGCGCGAGAGGCGAGTCGTACTGGAAGCAGTGGACGGTGACGCGGCCGGACAGTTCCGGATCGGTGGTGATGAGCTCCCGAAAGGACGTCCATACCTCGGCCGAGGAGAAGAGGCCGTGCACCAACACCAGGTGAACGTGTAACGATGCCACCATCTCGAACCTCCGCAGCCAGATTGCGAGTTGATCCCCGACGGACCGGTCGCAAGGCAAGGCAGCAGTCAGACCAATCATGCATGAGGGGCAACCAAAGGAGCCAGGAGGTTGGCGCTGCCTGATCTGGGAGAGAGGCACCCCGGCTTCGTCATCCCTCGTACGGCGGCCTGCGGTGGGTGCACGAGGGGCGGGCAAGTGGAGCGGGCGTTGTAGTGAATGATGAGGCAATTGCCGTAGACCGAGATGGCGCCTGCGTTCCCTGGCGCCGTCTCCCCGTACCCGGCACTCTGGAAGGAGGGCCCACCGGCTGAGCGGGAGGCGCCATGCGGGGCATGTGCGAGTGCTCGGCCAAGCCAGAGGGGCAACCCGAGCAGCGCGAGGTCGTGTGTAAGCCCCGCGTCATTGAGTCTCCCGAGGTGGTCTCTCGACCCCGAGAGGCTGAGTTCCCTACCCTCGGTAGCGCGCCCCCCCAAGGTCGAGTCGGGTCTCTCCAGCGTCGGCTTCGCGCAAATCCGGTTCGGTCGAGGCGCGAACCGGCGGGCCGCCATGCGAAACCTGCTGTGTGAGGCTCGCCGGATCGTGGCGCGCGCCGAGCCTGGGAAAGTGACGGAGGCGCTTGAAAGTCGCCTCAGGCACATGTTGATAGGGAAGATACCTGCGAAGACCATCCTCTTGTTGGCTATGGGGCCGGAGCAGCCCGAGGCGCGTCCAAGCAAGCCTCCGGAAAAGCCGGGGGACAAGCCAGTGGAGTGTCATCCCGGCTTCCGTCTCGGAGCGGATGATCTCTGCCGTCATCCTGGCTACCGAGGCCAGGAGTACGTCGACTTGGGTGCGCAGATCGCGGTCACTTCCGCGTCCGTGCAGGACCGCGCGGGAGGCTGCACCGTCTTGGCCTGGCTTATGTCTGCCTTCCGCACGGGCAGCCGGGTGTGGGCCGATGGAGTATACGCCAACTCCGTTGATTTCACGCTGCTTTCATGGGCCTGCGACGCGTTGGGTATCGTCGTGGAGATCGTGAAGCGGACCGATGATGTCGGGGGCTTCAAGGTCCTGTCCTGTCGCTGGGTGGTGGAGCGAAGTTTCGGCTGGCTGGTCGGAAACCGTCAGCTGGCCCCGCGACTACGAACGACTGACTGCGACCTCCGAGGTCATGATCAAGGTCGCGATGATCCGTCTGATGCTCGTCCGGCTTGCCGAGCAGTCATCGTGGTGGAGCTATGAATCCCCCCGCTCGACCGCGCGAACCAAGACCACCCACGACCTCATCGTGGCGTAGTCAAACGGCCACCCGACAGGTTCTCAGGCTGAGTTCATCCACGGACAACGGCCGAAGCCTGCTCGGGACCGCGGCGGGTGCGCGGCTCTGCAGGGTGCTGGCGCCCTGACGCCACTGCAGGGGGACTCAAGCGATCGTGAACCTCCATCAGGCGACGACCTGGTGTAGATCGCCGGGTGTACAAACTCGCGCAGGCGTCGGCTGTCAAGCCCGCACCCAAGCCATTGACCGGCTCCAGGCCGGTCTCGTCACTGTCGACCCCGGCCTGTGAGGTTTCCCCGTGTCCAAGATCGCGGGGAAACCTCAAGCCCTTCGGGTCGTGCGGAGCGTGATGTGGCGCAGGCGTTCACTGCGAAGACGTCCTAACCTGCAAAGGCGGAGTCCGATCTCTTCGCACGACGTTTGGTCCGCGACTGGTCCGGGAGACGCTCCCTGAGGTGCCGGCCGGTAGCACGGAAAGTTCAAGCGACTACAGACGGTAGGCGCCCGTTCGGATGTCTGGGGAGCAAAGAGCCTACAGACAGACCGACTTCAGGCTCTAGAAGAACCCAAGCTTCTTAGGGCTGTATGAACAAAGAACGTTCTTCGTCTGCTAGTGGTACATGCCTGACCTCGCTTCTGACCTGCGATAAAGGGTGGAATCGCCTGCTGTGAAGCCGAGTTGGTCCGCGCCTGGTCCGGATCTTGGTACGTGGCCTATGGTGTAGGCGTGCGAGTCCTGCGGTACGACGTGGCAGAAATAGTCGGAACCGTCTCTGGTGTCCACGTGGTCCAGGTCAGGAGTGTTTGGCTTGGTCAGGTCCTTATGGTGCAGGCGCGTCGACACTGCTGGTGACACGCATGTGACCGCCGTCACTGAATTGGCCCCCTGCCGGCTCGTTCCGGCGGGAGGCTCTGCGTTCGGGGATGGGGCCGGTTGAGCGGTGGTCGAGAGGTTTATTCTGCTCCGGTTGGCGGTTCCGGACTGCGAGGCGCGCGAGGCTGTAGCGACGCAGCCCGGAGCGGGACACCGGGCCAACGTTCCGCGGTGACGCAGGAGCCGAATAGGCATGGCGGGCCCGTTCAGGACGCCGCCGACGAAGTCCTTGCCGACGGCCCAGCAGTTCAACGGAGGTTTTGGCGTGCAGCCAGGACGCATCGCCGCGGACCCGGGTCGAGGCCAGGAGCGCACACGGAATGGGCGCCGGCCGAGTGGCGTAGTTACCCGCACCCTGCCAGGAAGCAGCCGCGATGGGGAGGCCATGCTCCGTATCGTGCGGCAGTGGCGCGACACTCCCGGTCTGCTCAACGACCCCGTGCCTAACGGTGCGGCAGACCATGCTGGGCGGTCGTGTGGTGCCGGAGTCCCCCGATCAAGTGAGCAGCCCGGCTGCGTCGTTCGGCCCGGCGGCGGTCGCGGGATGTGGGGAGTTCCCTGATGCCGCTCGCCGGGCCCGAGTGCTGAGCTGGGAGCGGCAAGCGGCATCGCGTGAAGGGGGATCACTGATGAGTGCTTCACTGTCCGGGCGAGGGCACGGGACATGAGGATCGTCGCCGGCTTGGGCCGGCTTGTTCCGCGCCGCCGATGCGCCGCCGCGGTCGGGAACGGGCAGGCGCCGCAGGGCGCCGACCCCACCCCTGACCAAGTGAAGGCCGTGTACCAGGAGATCTGCTTGAGTTATCGCGCGATCGACGACTTCCGCGCCAAGCTCCTGAGTCTCCTTCCCGCGGTCTCTGGAGTGGGCGTCGGCGTCCTGCTCGGCAAGGATCCCGGCGAGCCAGAACCGCTCTGGCTGCCGATCGGACTCTTCGGCACGGTGGTGACGCTGGGGCTGTTCGCCTATGAGTTGTACGGCGTTCAGAAGTGCGGCGGCCTCATCGCCGCAGGCCGACGGATCGAACAGAACTGGAATTGCGTTGGGCAGTTCGACGGCCGCCCGCATGCTCTCGCCGGTCTGGTCAACGAACCGTTCGCTGCTGCCCTCGTGTACCCGGCGGTCCTCGCCGGCTGGATGTATCTGGTGCTGGCCGACTGGAGCGAACGCGGGGCCGCCATCATCGTGGTCGGCCTCTTCGGCGGCCTCTTCGTGTCGGGCTCCTCGCTGTGTGTGCGTATGCACCTGCGGGACACGAGGGAACGCGAGGCAGAGGCTGCCCGGCGCCATGTGGCCCGTCCCGAGCCAGGGACCGCACCGTGAGCACCGCCGATGGTTCCGCTCAGCTGAACCTGTTGGGAAGCTTCCAGCTCATGTACGGCCGCGATCCGGTCGACGTCGTCGCGGGTGGGCAGCGGGTGCTGGCTCTCCCGAGCCAGGCGCAGGATCAGGGCGCGGATCGAGCGGACGGTGGGCGGGCGGCCGCGTCGTTTCGGCGCGCAGGTTGCGGCATGGCGTTGCTTGAGCAGGGAACGGTGCCAGCGCAGGATCGTCTCTGGTTGTACCAATAACAGGCGGTGCCGCAGCTTCTCCACGGGCAGGTGGGGGAGAAGGCCGGCGAGGATGGTGCGGTCGATGTCGGTGAATGTGGGCTTGCCGACCTGGCGTTGCAGGACCAGTAGCTGGTGCCGCAGCGTCAGTATCTCCACGTCCTTCTCTCGGTCGCTCATCGGCAACAGGCGTAGCAGGGCGAGGGCGTTGGACATGGCGAGGTAAGTCAGGCGCAGCAGCACGGCAGGTCATGATGCCGTTACCGGGCAAGGTGAAGGGACAGTGGGGGAGCGACGGGCACGGCCGAGATCAGTGATGAGGCCGTGACCTGGCCGGATGAACTACCGGCACCTGCAGTGCTGTGTTGGAGGACACCACCGAAATGCCCCGCCCGCTGTCTGACCCGAAGACGCCGCTCGGTTTCCGGCGTGACGGCCGCCCGATCTTCCCGATCCTGGGCGGTGATCCGATCGACTCGTCCAACTTCCCGCCGCCGGCGAGCCGACCATCACGGCCGTCGACCAGAAAATCCTGTCGTGGCTGCTGGCCCGCGACAAGGTCCAGGGCGGTCGTACGGCATTCGAGAAGCTCCTGGAGACGCTGGGCTTCGACTGAGTACGAACATGCCGCATGACTTGGGCGGACGAGCGGGAAGAGGGGTCACGCCGGAGGGCGCCGGCGGTCGGTGAGCTGGACGCTGACCTGCGCAGATGAATAATCGGTCCGCACAGTGCCGTACAAGGGCGGTTGAGCGGTCTCACAGGATGTGCAGTCGGCTAAATTCGGGCAGGCCGCCCGCGGCCAGCCGCGTCTCCAGCTCCTCGGCGACGTCGTCGGGGAGCTCGGCGAGGTCGAGATAGCCAGGGTCGTCCAAGCACTCATCGGGGGTGGGACCGCTGCCCGTCAGGAGGGGCGTCTCGTTCGACCACGATCCGCCGGCCAGATGTTCGTCCCGCGGCGTTTGTGGAAGCTGCATGGCGGTGCCAGACAGGAAGCGGAACACGTCCTCGTAGACCTCCTTCACATTGGGGAGGTCGGCGTGCTTCACCGGTGCGTATCGGGTCTCGCCGGTCCGCTCGAGAATCGCGGACGCCAGCGGGACGCGACCGTCCCCCTCGCGGTTGACGTCGCCGGGAACCCGTGAAGTCACCCGGTCCATGTGGGTCCAGAGGTATCCGAACTGCCGCTTGTACGCAGTCCTGAAGAGTGTCTTGAAGCCCACGCCGGCGATCACGGCCATCCGATCGCACAGGTTCTGGTCGAGATTTTCGTGCCACTCGGATCGGCTGCGATGCTGTGCAGCAGCGTAGTCCAGCACGGTCTGCAACCGCCCCTCCTGCTCCGGCGTGAGCCCCAGGTGCCAGCTTCTGGCGTCGTACAGATCGAAATTGGCGCAGGGGTGGGCGGTGCCCGCCCTGTCGCTCGTTCCCGGGTAGACCCCCTCGGGAGCGGGGAGCAGCTCAAGAACGCCCCATAGCGAGCGGAACGTCTCCCGGCTGAGGTAGCGGCCGAGCAGGGCCATCAGGTGGAAGCCCCAGAGATGGTTCTTCAGATATCCAGCGACCGCCGGCGCGCCGTAGTGCGGCGTGCCCATGAACACCATCTTGCCCACGTGCCGCCACAGTTCCGGATGGAGCATGAGGGCCGTCTGGACGACCAACCCGCCCATGCTGTGCGCCACGAGGTGCACGGGGCGGCCGGAGTTCTGCGCTTGGGCAGCCAGCACGGTCTCCCGCAGCCGCCGCGCGCTGACCGCCAGCGGCTTGCGCCAGTCGTACGCGAAGGCCAGGTGACTGAAGCCTTCCGCCCGCTCCACCGCGGCCAGGAAACCGCTGTAGCTCAGGTCGACTGCCACAGGGCTGATCCTGGCGCCGGGCTCCGCGTCGTTCTGGCCGTTGGCTGCCAGCTGCAACCGATCGATACGGTCGCGGCTGCGGATGTCCAACCACCAGACGCCGCCAAGGCCCTGACTTGCGAGCACGCTGCCCATGACACCGGGCACGAAGATCAGATTCGGTGCTGCCGGGCCGGCCAAATGCGACGTGACGCTTCGGGCGAGTGCTTGCAGCTCGCCCAGTGCGCCTGCACCGAGGAATTCGCGCAGCTCCGGCTCAAGGCTCGGGTCCAGCGCCTGCCGCCACTGCTGCGATGCATCTGTACGCAGGAACGCGGCGATTCTGTCGTACTCAGTGCCTGTCACTGCGGCCTCCGCGTCGCCAGGTTGATGCGGTCGTCGTTGAGGTAGCTGTAGAAGAGGCCGCCTAGATTGCGGTACTCGTCCCAGAAGAATTTCCGGGCCTGGGCGGCTGCTTCGCCCGCCGTCATTGCGTTGCTCCCCTCCATGGCGCAGAGGAAGTGGAAGAACGCGGTCGCGAAGCGCGCGGCGAACTGCACCGGGACCTTGCACTCGGTGCCGATGTACGCCTGGCACTTGCGGTCGAAGAACAGGTCCTCGAACTCGTTTCGGTATACGGGGTCGGCGATCGAGGTGTCGCAAGCGTTGAGGAATACCAATGGATTGCCGGTGAACTCCCTGGTGCCGATTTCCTCCAGGTCGATGACGTCCTCAGCCGGGTTCGTGCTGCCGAAGCGGAGGCCCGGTGGATGCCCCGAGACCTGGTTCGCCTTGCAGTAGAGGTACAGCAGAGTGACGTCCGGATCGGGATTTGCAAGGAAGTCGCACACTTGCTCCTTGCGGCGCTGGTCACCGGTCGGCAGCACCCGCGGACCCCAGTGCCGTACCGCCTGCCGGTGCTCTCGCGCGGTCTCGGCGGTCACGTCGTCACTGCGGCCGCCCCAGTACAAGAGGTGGGCGTGGGTCCCGGCCCGTCCCTCCGTGCTGCCGCCGAGCACACGGTTCCTGCTGGTCCGGTAGGCGAGGTGGGCGATGCGCTGTCGCAGGCCCAGGAAGCCGCGTGGGTCCGTCCAGCGGTCGTTCTCGAGCGACGAGGGAGCCCTTTGATCCTTGTAGAGCAGGGCCCAGGGCAGGTGTGGCAGATCCTGACCGTTGCGGTACCAGTAGACGCGCAGCGCGTCGCCCGGTTCGAGGCGGTCGATCTGCTCGCGCACTTTCGTGCCCCGGGGGAACAGTGCTCCGAAGAGCTGGCGCCCGTGGTACGCGAGGCTGGCCAGCTCCCTGCTCGTCTCGATGCCGCGCCAGGCCTCCAGTACCTGCTCCGGCGCCGAATTGACGGGCTCCCGCCAGGAGTGTCCGGGTGAGAACCGTACGAGCCGTTCTCGAAGGTCGTCCACAGACACCGCGTTCAATTCGTCCGAATACCTGGACCGGAAGCGCTCGAGCGCGCTGTGCACATACTTGATGTGCCCGCGAACCTTTGGCAGGTCCGGTTCCCACGCCTCTCCGTCGTGGTCGGAGAACTCCGGCTTCCATTCGCCAGTCGTCGTCCAGTTGTACATGACCGTGTTGCCGAGGATGTTCAAGGTGAGGGTGGTGTCGGCGGCCTGCCAGGTCTGCTCCGGCGCTGGGTTGAGCGCCCGGGCCGCGCTCGCCTGGTTTACCTCCGCGCGGTGAATCAGGGAAGCCGGCTCGGCGGCGGGGGGAACGGGCAGCGCCGCGTCGTCGGTCTCCGGCGCGCGATTTCGCCCCCCGTCGTCCACGCTGAGATGGATGGTGACCTCGCGGTATATGTCGTCGCCGGCGAACACCATGACCTGCAGCTTCGGCCCGTTTTCCGTCAGCGGGACGAGTTGCATCCGGACCGTGTCCGAGGCGCCGTGCGCAGGTATGGCGAGGTCGAAAGTGCACGTCCATTGTTCGTGGTCACCCGCGGCGACGGTATCGACAGTGACAGGCGCATCCGTTGGATCCGTGTCGTCGGCCGAGAGGCGGACGGTCGTGGACCAGACGATCCAGCGGGTGACGAGGCCTGCTGGTGGTATGTCACCGGCGGGGATGGGTTGTGAGCCGCCTGCCAGGTTGCTCGGCATGACAGGGCCTACTTGGAAGCACCCCGCGTACATGGAGCCGACGCGCAGCGGGGTGTCGCCTTCCGCGATCCAGAAGTTGATCGACTTGCTGTCGATGTCATCCAACTCGGTGGGCGAGGGCACGAGCGGGTCAGCTGCATGGTCACCGGGCTCGGGGGGACGGCGGTTGGACTCTGCCAAGCCGCCCGCGGTTGGTGTCCGTAGCCCGGGCTGCGATTCCGAGCCTGACCGGGACAGTTCGGCCTCGGAGCGCTTCACCCCGACCTCGTCGCCGTATCGGGCGAACAGCTCCCGTGCCTCCCCGACTCTACGCGCCTTGGTATCGCAGTCCGGAAGCGACGCCGACACGAGCCAAGCCCACGCCTCGCCGAGCCCGTTGCCGATCTCCTCGAAGACATCGGCGGCCTCCATCAGCTCGCGGCGCCAGGCCGGCACGTCGCCGAGCGCCTGGTGGCAGCGTGCGCGGATGAACGCAGTCCAAGCCACGCCCTGCCGGTCGCCGTAGCGCAGATGCCGGTCCTGCGCCCGGTCGAGCAGGGAGAGTGCTTCAAGGGCGTCATGGCCGAGCAGCTGCGAGCGGGCCTGCTGCATCAGGCACCAGCCTTGCCCCGGCCCGTCCTGCGTGACCTCGAACCCCTTGCATGCCTCCTCCAACAGGTCCCTGGAGTGGCGCAGGTTTCCCTGCCGCAGCCAACTGGATGCGAGCAGCAGCTGTGCCCAGGCCTTCCCTCGCGGGTTGCCGTGCAGTTCGTGCAGCTCGATGCTCTTATGCAGCAGCTCGGCGGACTCATTGAACATACCGCGGTCGCAGTAGACGGCGCCCAGCACCTGCAATACCCAGGCCTTTCGATGCCTGAGGTCGTGCCGGCCCAGGAGCTTGCGGGCCTCCTCCAGTCGGGTGGTCGCCTCCGTGAGCCGGCCCTGATGGTGCAGCGTCACGCCGATCTGCCGCAGCGCCCAGGCTTCACCTTCCGGATCGTGGCTGGCGATGAAGCTCTCCCGAACGCGCTCCAGCCGTTCGACGGAGTCCTTCAGTCGACCGGCTCGACGCGCGGCGATCCCCAGGCCCAGATCGACCTCCCGACGCACGGAATGGTCGACGTTCTTGAGTCCGCCGAGCATGTACTCGATGATTCCCAGTGCGTTCAGGTCCCCTTGGAGTGTGAAGTAGTCGCAGAGCAGCCTGATCAGGTCACCGGTGAGCAACGGGTCCGTGGCTGCGGCGTATTGGAGGGCGGAAAGGATGGCATCCAGCTCGTCACGGAACCAGTTCAGCGCCCTGTCGGCCGACGGGAAGGGCGCATACGTCTTCAGGCTTCCATCGATGAGCGGTTGCAGCTGAGCGGTTAGCCTTCCGTAGCCTTCCAGCAGCCGTTGGCCGGCGGCGAACCGGCTGTCCTCCGCCTCGCTGCTGCCCTGGGCCATCAGCGAGAGTTCTTCCGCGGCGAAGTACCGGACCGAGAGGTCCAGACGGTAGCGCCCCTTGGATGCCTGTCGCAGCAGCCGTCGGCGCACCAGGGCGTCCAGAAGCCCCTGCACCCGGTGGCGCCGCATTTCGTCGGGCACCGTAGCGTTCTGATCGAGCAGGGTGGCAGCGATCAGCACGTCGACGGTCGGCGCCGTGGGCACGGACAACAACCGCAGTAGGCGCTGCTGCTCCGGGCTCAGATCCCGATACCCGAGGGTGAACGCGGCTCGCGTGATGTCAGCCGCTGTGCCGCCCATCTTCCGCAGTGTGGCAGCCAGCTCCGGCAGACCCATCCCCACACCGTAGGCAGCACCGGCGAGTTCGATGGCCAGCGGCTGGTGCAGGCATGCGCTGATGACGTCGTCGAGGTCCCCGCCGCCGGGCACTGGGCGTGCCGCCGCCCGGCGGAAGATTTCATAGCCCTCCTTCCGGTCCGGGCGCTCGACGACCTCGTGGTTGTGGGTTATGGAGTGCCCGAGGTCGACGGGGCAGGGCGTGAGGCTCGTAGCGATCACCAGGCTCGCGTCACCGCTCGGCAGCAGGGCCTCGACCTCCTCCCAGTAGCCGATGTCGTGCAGCACCAAGACGGTTCGACGCCCCCTGGTACGCATTCGGTAGCTGTCCTCGAGCGCGTCCTGGGTGAGGTCCCACGTAGGTTCCTGTACGGAGTTCTCCAGCTCCCTGCGGAGCTGGAGGAAGCGACTGCGATCGCCTGGAAGCATGCTGCCGAGTCGCAAGGTGAGTCGCTTGGTCTCCGGATACTGCTGTACCAGACGGTCGGCCGCCGCTTCGGCGAGCGTGGACTTGCCTATGCCTGGAGGGCCGTGCAGCACGATCACCGCTGGTCCCTGGCCGTGGAGCTGTTGCGCCGCGCCTAGAACGTCGTCCAGGGCATTCAGGGCAGCAGGACGGATTTCCTTGGTCATGTCATCCCCCCATCAGTGCTCCTCACCACCGTGAGGTCATTCCCCCGCACCGAGTGGAGTCAAGTATGCCCCCGATGGGGCAAGTTGCCGCATTTATCGGAGAAGGATCACGGAGCGGCTACCCGGCTCTAACAGTCGAGGCGAACACGAGATTGAATTGGGTCTAGCTCGCGCTGAGGGAACGCTGCCGATCAGGCGGTCCTACGTTGTTTGTGGGTTGGACGGGCCACCCCCTGTCGCGGTTGACATCAACCGCCCTGCCGAGCGTGCAAGGTGTGGGGAGGTCGAGTGTCGGCCGTCAACCTACGCAGTAGGCGCAGGAGTTACTGAGCCTGAACTCGTGGTGTCGTCGGGTTGAGGGATAGGCCGGTTCCGGCGAGACATCCGTCGATCAGATCGTTGCGGTACTGGATCGTGCGCAGACCGCGCCGGACGGTCTGGACCAGGTGGTCGGGGCTGGTGAAAGCGATGTTGCTGAGCCAGCCGCGCCGTAGCAGGGACCAGATGCCCTCGACCGGGTTGAGATCTGGTGCATAGGAGGGCAGTTGGTGGACGGTCAACCAGTCCCGCTCGGCGATCCAGGCGCGCATGCGGGAGTCCAGATGCACGTTCAAGTTGTCCCAGATGAGCACGATCGGGCCGCCGAGTTGCTGGTGGGCAACCTGCAACAGATCCCGGTAATTGGTCCCGGCGAAGGACTTACGTCCGTCGCGCCGGCCGTCATCGCGGCGGGGCCGGTAGATCAGCCGGGAGCTTTCGCCCTGTTTGTAGCAGGTCAGGGCGGCGATCGAGACCCGTCGGCGGGAGCGGCCGCGGACCCGGATGACGGGTGTCTGCCCGCGCCTCGCCCAAGTGCGGGCGATCGGCGGCGTCATCGAGAAGCCGGACTCGTCCTCGAAGACGATCCAGGCGTCGAGCGCCGCCGCGGTGCTTCCACCAGCGGCCAAGTCTCCTTCACCCAGCCGGTGATCGCCTCATCGTCGCGCTCGAGGGCCCGCCTGGCCGGGATCTGACAGGAGAAGCCGTGGCGGATCAGCAGCTTGCGCACGCCCTGGATGGTGTAGCTCTTGTGGAAGCGACGACCGATGACCGTCTTCACGCGGGTCAGCGTCCACCGCTGATCCGGCCAGCCATGCGCGACCGGGCCCTTGACCAACTCTGCTTCCAGCTGCGCAAATTGGGCCTCACTCAGACGTGGTGGCGAGGCCGACCCAGACGAGCGCAAGGCCCGTGGGCCGCCCTTCGTCCACGACTTCCGCCACCGTTGCACCGACCGGACGCTGACCCGCAGATCCTTCGCGATCACCGAGCTCGGCTCACCAAGGGCGAACCGCTCGGCCGCCACCTGCCGAATGCCCTCGCGGAACTCACGCCGCTCGTCCGCCAGACCGCCGCCCTGCGCGTACCTCATGACAACGGCATACCGCCAGGATCAAGACCAGTCAGCAGCTACGACACCACGAGTTCAGGCTCAGTAGGTATACGTCTACCCGTCATGGGGCGGCACGGTGATGCGCTCGCTCGTGGCGCTCGGGGGCGGGGTGTGCTCTGGGGGCCCTTATGAAGCTTCTATGTCTCGTCCCCCCAACTTCGCTGCGGCAGCGTTGAGGTGACGGTAGAGGCGTCGGGCGAGGCAGAGGAGCGCTTGGGTGTGGTGCTTGCCCTGGTTGATCTTCTTGTCGTAGTAGGTCCGCGAGGCCGGGTCGGCCAGTGCGGCGAACGCGGAGAGGAAAAGGCTCGTTTGATCTGCTTGTTTCCTCTGCGGGAGGGCTGGCACAGGTAGACGATTCGGCCCATCTGCCTGCAGGTAAAGGCCTCGTGCGAACGGTCTCCCCAGCCTCAACGCCTAGCTCTACCCTCCGGCCATGGACTGGGCACCTGCCGTCAGTACCGCGCTCGGAGCACTCATCGGAGTCTCCGCCACACTCCTCGCCGACCGCGCACACTGGAAACGAGACACCACCGAGCGGGGACAAGACGCCACCCGAGCCCTGTTCATCGGCTTCCTCACCGCCATGTCGCACGCCCGCACCCAAATCTGGACCGCCAGTATCAGCGACGACGACGCTAACCAGCGTGCCCGAACGGCACGCGACGCCCTCCAAGACCACGACGTCTTCACCAAGCTCAACGAACTGGTCCTCTGCGCCAGCCCTCACACAGCCGACCTCGCTCTCGAAGCTGGAAGACGCCTCGTCGACTACCGAGACGCAATTGTCGCAGCAACACGGGATGACACCGACCCCGAACCAAGCCGCAGTGCCTACCTCGTAGCCAGAGGTGCACTCATCACCGTTATGCGCGAAGAACTCGGCAGCTAACGAGCCCGTGCACACGCAGGGCCGGTTACGGATCAACAATCCACCCCGCAAACTGGACGTCAGCTGGAGCTATCTGAACGAGCAGATCGTGTGCCGTTCTAAAACTCATCGCTACTGCTCGGAGGCGGTCTGGCGCTGCATCATCGTCTGCTGGGCCCCTGGCCGGGTGATCGTTTCGCTGGTGTACCAGGTGACGGGAAGCTGCTCGTGGTTCGGGCGGTGTTGCTACGCCGGGACGCGGCCAAGGATGCGGAATCGTTGGTGCTGCGGCACGAGAACGCGGTGCTGCGCAGGCAGCTCACGAAGCCGGTTCGTTCGCTACGAGTGGGCGGATCGTCTGTGGTTCGCAGGGCTGTCCTCGTTGATTCCCCGGCGCCGTTGGGCGCACGTGTTCCCGGTGGCGCCCGCGACTCTGCTGGGCGTGGCACCGTCGGCTGATCGCCCGGAGGTGGGACTGCAGCGAGCGCCGGAGCAGGCCCGGCCGGCCGTCGACGGTGCGTGCGGCGAAGGCTCTGGTGCTGCAGCCCGCCGAGGGGAATCCGCGCTGGGGCTGTCGCCGGATACAGGGCGAGCTCGTCCGGCTCGGACACTCGGTCGGCGCGACGACGATCTGGGCCATCCTCACCGCGGCAGGCCTTGATCCAGCCCCTCGTCGCAGCGGTCCCACGTGGCGCGAGTTCCTGACGGCCCAAGCCGAGGCCATCATCTCCTGCGACTTCGTCCACATCGATCTGGTGGATCTGCGCCGGGTGTACGCGCTCGTGTTCCTCGAGCACGGCACACGCCGGCTGCACATCGCGGGAGTGACTGCCCATCTCACCGGATCTTGGACGGTGCAACAGGCGAGAAATTCTGCCGTCGAGTTGGGTATGCGGGCGCACTCGCTACGTTTCCTGCTCCGAGACCGGGACGCGAAGTACACCGAATGCTTCGATGCGGTCTTCGCTGCGGACGGCATCCAGGCTTTGCAGAGCGCGCCGCAGGCCCCCAGGATGAACGCCCACTGCCAACGGATCATCGGCACCCTGCGGCGCAAGGTCCTCGACCACCTCTTGCTCTGGAACGAGTTCCACGCTCGGTACACCCTCGATGCGTACGCCCCGGCATGACAACGGTCATCGCCCCCACCAGGCTCGCCGACAACTCCCTTCCCTTGCCCAGGAGCACCCAGCGCCCAGCCTGTCCATGCACCGGTTTCTACGCACTCGAATACTCGGCGGCGTGATCAACGAGTACAGAGATGTAGCCTGACCAGGGGCGATGGGTTTTCGAACGTGCACAGGTTCGAGGTCGCGGTCATCACCGTGCCCACCCCGCATACCGACCGGGTCCCCGACCTGACCTGCGTACGGGATGCCGCCCAGCTGCTCGCGACCCGCATGGAGCCGGGAGCGACCGTCGTTCTGGAGTCGACGACTCACCCCGGCGCCACCCGCGACGTCCTTATCCCGAATCCCGACTCTCGAAGCGGGCACCGCGCCCCAGGTGCGGGGGACCATTCCCGCGCCCGCGGGGATGGTCCCCCGATCTCCTGGTCAGCCTTGCTCGTCGGGGCGGCCGCATGAAGGTGAACGCGCACTGGGCACGGCGAGGTAGGGCAGTCGCAGCAGCATGATCCAGGAACCTGACACGCCGGCGCGGGAGCCGTCGGGCACTCACCAGAAGCAGCAGATCACGGGCCATGGACGGGGTATTCGGCACTCGCAACCTTGGGAAATGCGGTTCGCGGTTCAGAGGATCCCGACCGCGTCGAAGGCCGCTTCGACCGCGGCGACCTTGTCTGCCCGCTGCTCCGCGGGCAGGGCGCGGAACAGTGTCCGAGCGCTGGCCACGACCGCGCGTCGGCTGTCCGTGAACTGCGAGGTCCGCGACAGCCGCTGCGTGAGGGCCAGATAGAAGATGGCCGCCACCTCGGCAGGGCTCAGTTTCAGTGTGCCGTCGTCGGCCTGCGCGGTGAACATGTGGAAGGCCGCTTTGTTGTGGATCCCGCTGTTGACGTGCACCCCGCCCCAGTCACCGGCCCGGGTGTTGGGGAGCACGCGGAACTGATTCGTGTGTGCCGACTGCCCGAAGCGAGGCGGGTCCGACAGGTCGCGGAACGGCCTGTCCCCGGGCAGGAGGTTCTCGCCCAGCAGCCAGTTCCAGGTGCGGGAGTCCTCGTTGCCCGCGTTGGCGACGATCGTTCCGAAGATGTCGGAGTAGGACTCGTTGAGGGCCCCCGACTGGAATGCATACTCCAGGCGCGAGGTGTGGTCCGTGACGCCGTGGAACATCTCGTGCGCCACCACGTCGATGTTGGCGGACAGGGAGCGTAGTTCGTCTCCGGGCCGCAGCACCTGGCCGTAGACCATCTGCTGACCGTCCCAGAAGGCGTTGATCCATTGGTTGGGGCCGGGGCTGCTGTCGGCGACGACGCAGTTGATGGTCGACCGCATGGGACCGCCTCGGCCGTCGATGTTGTCCCGTCGCAGCACCGTGCGCAGAAACTCGGACACCGCGATCGCGTTGGCGTGGGCGCTGACGGCGCCTGGTGACCAGGGCGGCGGGTTGGTGATGATGCGGCCCGGCAGCTGGTCATGGTCAACGGAGGGATCGCCGAAGTCGAAGTCGAAGGTTTGGACGTTGTGGAGGGGGTCGTTCATCTCCAGGTTTGCGCCACGCCGCGAGGTGAGGAAGGTGCGTTTGACGTCGAAGCTGTCGGTCGCCGTCTGCTCTTCACCAGCGGTCATGCTGGGGGTGCGCGGCAAGATGGCCACGACGTGCCGGTCGTGGGCGTCCACCACGTAGTCGACGAACCGGGGCGGCTCGAGCTCGCTTTGCTGGTCCGACCTAGGCTCAGCCGTGCGGTCCAGGGTGACCGGCACGTCTTGGAGGATGTACACGAGCCGCCAGTGGGACGCGGCGGCGTCGAAGTAGTGGTTCAGGCGAGGCACCACACCGGCCAGGTCGAGTGCATAACCGTCCGGTGCGGCGTCTGCCGCTGCCAGGGCGGCGCCCGGCGAGACGGTGGCGACCGGGTCAACCCCCTGGGGCTCGCCAAGAGCGGAGTCGATGCCGACGAGACCGTTGGCCTTGTCGAGTTCGACGGTGACCAGAGACCCGTAGACCGGGATGTCGTTCAGTGTCTGACGGAACTTCACCGTGCAGGTGTCGGTGAGCGGGATCGTCTCCGTTCCGATCGTCTTGAACCGGCTGGTGACTCCGTTCGCCACCGGAGCATTGAACGACGGCACCACGTCGCTTGCCAGGGCCTGGCCCAGGTAGCGGCGCGCCGCCATCTCGGGGTCCAGGTCGCGCTCACTTTCGAGCCCCTCCGGCCTGACGCCCGGAGATGCGGCGTGCTCCTCCTGCAGTTGCGCGATGGTGCGGGACGACGACTCGTCGAACGTGTGCAGCGAGAAGGTGCTCAGGCCGTTGTCTGCGGCTTGTTGGTTGGGCATGACGCTATTCCTTCTCGAGCAGGGTGTGGGGTTTGGCGAAAAGCTCGCTTTCGACAAGGTGCAGCGCGTGCAGTGGGTGGGGCGATACCCGGAAGCCGGCTGAGGCCGCCACCGTCCGCTCCGCCGCGCTCTCACCCACGAACAGGCAGCGGGCGGCGGGGACAGCGGCGCGCTCCTGTCCGAGCTTGAAGAAGGCAGGCTGGGATTTGTCCAGCCTCTCGACCGAACTGAACAGGCAGAGGCGGGGTTCGACCAGACCCGACAATCCGGCATCGGCAAGCACCTGGTTCATCCTTGCCGCGCTTTCGTCACCGGTATTCGACATCAGCCCCAGTGACACCGAAACACCCTCACCTCCTGCCCGCAGCCGGGCCAGGACGCCGGGAACGAAGCGATACACGTCGAGACGGGCGAGGTGCCCGTTCTCCATCACCGCGCTCGCCAACGTGTCGCCGATGTCAAAGAAGACCGCCAAGTCCCTGGCCATCTGCCCCCCCCGTTTCCCTCACACCTCAAGCTTGTGTATCCGCTGACAAGACACGGTCGGGACCGCGCCCTATCCGGAAGAATCTCCTCATTCAGGTCAAGTGGTCTTGTTGTACCTTTTGCTGCTCTTTACCGCGTAGCATCGTGAGTTCCCAGCACACCGTCAACCCTCGGTCTCCCGCATCGGGGGGTGGCGACATCGACCGTGTCGACGCCACGGGGGGTGGGAGCGCCATGGACAAGGGCGACCTACGAGCGGACACGGTGACGACCGACGCGGGGGCTTCCGGGTGCCGCACGGGAGACGGCCCGCAGGATCCCGTCGGGCGACAGCGCGAATGCGAGCTGCTGGACGACGTGTTGGCGGCGGTGGCCGAACGGGGATCGGCGCTGCTGTTGTGCGGGGAGCCCGGCATGGGCAAGAGCCTTCTGCTCGACCGGGCGGCCCGGCGCTGCGGCACGCGGTTGATCCGAACGTGGGGGAGGGAATCGGAAGCGGTCCTGCCCTATATCGCGCTGGCGGATCTGCTGCTCCCGCTGCGCGCGCATTTCGTGGACCTTCCGGTCACCCAGCGACGCGCGCTGGAAGCATGCTTCGCCCTCTCCGAGGCGACCGAGCCCCATCCGTACGCCGTCTGTGCGGCGACCCTGGGCGTGCTGGCGGCAGCCGGGGAGGAAGCCCCGGTCGTGGTACTCATCGACGACCTGCACTGGGTGGACCCGTCCTCTCGCATGGCGCTGCAGTTCACCGCCCGGCGCCTGGCAACCGAGCGGGTGGCGCTGATCATGGCCGTGCGGCCCGAGCCGGACGACGAGGGATCCTGGGACGGGATACCGCAGATCACCCTCCGTCCGCTGGACGCCGACGAGCGCCGGACCGTGCTCCGGCGGCAGGGCCTGGACCCGTTCCAGCCGGCTGCCGAGCGGCTGGCCAGGATGAGCATGGGCAACCCGCTGGTTCTGGTGGAGTACGCGGCCGCCTTGGAGCAGGTCCCGGAGCAGCCGGGCGGCGTGTGGGGCGAGGGATGGGCGGCGCCGGGGCCGCTGGTGCAGCGTGCGTGGTGGAGCCGCATGCGTCCGCTCCCGGCCCGCACGCGTGATGCCCTCGTGTACGTGGCGGCCTGCCGTTCCCCCGAACTTGCGGTGCTGGAACGGGCGTTGACGGCAGGGGGGCTCTGCCTGGCCGACCTGGAGCCGGCCGAACAGGCGGGACTCATCCAACCTGAACACGCCGGGTACGGGCTGCGCCATCCCGTACTGCGTCCGCTGGTCCTGGGGCGTTGCACGGTGGCGCGGCGGCTGCAGACCTATCGGGTGCTGGCGGATGCGTCATCGGACGAGCTGCGCACCTGGTATCTGGCCGCTGCGGCGACAGGCGCCGACGAGGAGTTGGCCACGGCGCTGGCGAACGAGGCCCTACGGGCACGCCAGCGGGGAGCGCTCGGCGCGGCCGCGCATACCTGGCACAGGGCTGCGGAGTTGTCGGCCTCGGCGTCCGGCACGACGGCGCGACTGCTCAACGCGGCCTGGGATGCCTTCCGCAGTGGTGCCACCCGCGAAGCGCTGAAATGGAGCAAGCAGGCGCAGGACTGCAATGACGACCCGCGCAGGGCCGCGGACATAGCCTTGCTGCACGGCCAGGCGCGCACCTGGCTCGGTGACCCGATCGGCGCCCACGAGTCGATGGTCTCCGCGGCGCGCGCGGTGGAACCAGTGGATCCCTCCAGGGCCTGCCTGTTGTACGGCGGCGCAACCCTGCCGGCCGTGATGGACGGCCGTATCCCGCTGGCCGTGGACACCGCTGAGCGATGCGCCGCGCTGGCCGCGCACGACGCCCCGGGCCAGGCCCAGTTGGCGACCGTGCTCCTGGGGGTCACGCGAGCGCTGGACGGCCGCGTCACCGAGGGCCGGGAACTGCTCCTGCGGGGCCGTGCCGCGCTGCACGGGGACTGGCCGGTGGAGAAGCAGCAGATGGCCGTCCAGATAGGCGAGGGGCTGTCCTGGGTGGACGAGGACACCCCTGCGCGCGAACTGCTGGGCGTCGTGGTCGACCAGGCACGTCGCGATGGAGCACCGGCCCTGCTTCCGTACGCGTTGGCCGGACGGTGCGAGGTGGAGTCCTGGAGCCGGTGGGCCGCGGCCCGCGCGGACGGCGCCGAGGCACTGAGGTGGGGGCGGGAATTCGGGCATGCCGCCATGACGTCGTACACGTTGACGCTGCTGGCGCGGCTCGACGGCCTGCGCGGAGACCGGACCGCGTGCGAGGAACGTCTCGCGGCGTTCGACCAGTACGGCGGCCGCGGCATTCAGGGCCTCACCCTCTTCGCCGAGGCTGCCTCGGGTTCCGCGGCGCTGGCCACCGGAGACCTCGACGCCTGCCGTACGCACCTGGAGTGGGCCTTCAAGCTCGCCGGTGAACTCGGCCTGAACAATCCGAACCTGCTGCTCTTCGTCGCGGACCTGATCGAGGCCCAGGTCAGGGCCGGCGCCCGGGACCGGGCAGGCGAGCTGACCGCATGGCTCGGCGAACGGAGCAGTGCCACCGGACTTGCCTGGCCCGAAGCCGCGCACGCCCGGTGCCGGGCCCTGCTCGCGGACTCGGCGGAGGAGGCCGAGACATGGGTGAGCAGGGCCGAACAGGCCCATGCTCGCCGGGAGATGACGTACGAGCGCGCCCGTACTCGGCTGGTCCACGGCGAGCTGCTGCGGCGTTTCCGGCGTCCGGTGGCGGCCAGGGAACCCCTCATCGCCGCGCAGCGGGCGTTCGCCGGTCTCGGCGCCGTCAGCTGGGCATCCCGTGCCACGGCCGAGCTGGCCGCGGCCGGGGTCCGGACCAGGCCGCGTGACCTGAGTACACCGGTGGTGGACCTGCTCACGTCCCAGGAGCTGCAGGTGGCGCGGGCCATCGCCGAGGGCATGAGCAACAGCGAGGCGTCCACCGCGCTGTTCCTTTCCCGCAAGACGGTGGAAGCCCATCTGACGCGGGTGTACCGCAAGCTCGGTATCCGCTCCCGCTCGGATCTGGCCCGCACGCTGGCCCGGATCGGCCTGGTGGCTTGAGGGAGTTCCCCGATGCGGCGGACGGGCCTCCGTGGTGCCGGGCACGAGCCGCGGCGAGGGCCGCGTACCCGCTCGTAGGGAGTTCCCGGCAGCCCTCGGGGCGGGGGCGGCGGAGGCTGGTTCCTCGGCATCGCCACGACGGATCGCAGGGGGAGCTGACCATGACGGACTACCGGCACTCGGTCGCCGACTACGCAGACCAGCGAGCGGAGTTGGTCAAGCGAGTCGCGGAACACATTGAGCAGAGTCGGCAGGAGCACCAGCGCAAGGGCATGGTGTTCACCTCGGTCACGCCCGAACAGCTTCAGCACAAACTGGAGCGGACCAACAGCCCCATGATCGTCTCCCAGGGGTGGAGCGGCTCCGCGCCGGTCGGTGGAACGCTCAGCTACACCGTCGGCATCAGCAACCCGGACCCGGTCGACCGGGGCTCCCTGTTCGTCCATCTCTTCATCGGGCCGGCCAATATCGCCCCGGATGTGAGCGAATCCGTGTCGGCGGTCGACCCCCGCTTCCCGCGCCTGACCAAACCAGGGTTCGCGGGTCTCGTGGTCAAGGCGGGGGCGTTCGAGCACGTCGAATTCACGATTCCGGTCCCCACTGTGGAGAAGTCGAACTACCTCGGGAACTCCTTCCTGTTCCAGTCGACCTGGCACGATCCGGGTACCTACCTCGATCGCAGCCTCTTCGTCTTCGAAGTCACCTGAGCCGACCGTCGAGACCGCCGTCGCCGCACCGTTGTGACGACGACCAGGGCACCACCGGCACCGGGCACGAGACGCGAGGGACGTATGGCCGAGGACCGCACGGCAGACGGCCGGGAGGGCGGTCGAGGCGTCGTCACGCCGACGATCAGCCTTCCCCGGGGCGGCGGTGAATTGCGCGGGGCGGGCGAGAAGTTCGCTGCCCATCCGGTGAGTGGAACCGGGGCAATCGGCCCGCTGGCCGGCTTCTCGTATTCCGACGTGCAGGCCCTGCTACGGGTGCTGCCATGAGCGCGGCCGAGCGCACCGGATCCGTCGCGCCGCCCGCGATCTCGCTCCCTCACGGGGGCGGCGCGATCCGCGGCATCGACGAGAAGTTCACCGCCGCACCGGCCACCGGCACCGGCTCCCTGACCGTTCCCCTCGCCCTCAGCCCCGGCAGGTCCGGGGCGAGTCCCCGGCTCGCGCTCACCTACAACTCCGGCTCTGGGCAAGGGGATTGGGGTCAGGGGTGGGCGCTGCCCCTCGCCGCCGTCACTCGCAGGACCGACCGCGGGCTGCCCCGCTACCAGGATGTCCACCCAGAATCCGACGACTTCCTCTTCCTCGGCGAGGAACTCGTGCCCGAACTCCGGCAGGCGGGCGACGCATGGGCGCATCCGGCGCAGGACCGCGGCGCGTGGCGCGTCGAACGCTACCGGCCGCGGATCGAGGCGGCCTACACCCGCATCGAACGGTGGACGGACCGCGTGAGCGGCATCGCCCACTGGCGCACCCTGGACCGCGACAACGTCACCACCCTGTACGGCGCGAGCCCGGAGAGCCGCGTCGTCGACCCCGCCGACGCCCGCCGGATCTTCTCCTGGCTCGTCTGCGAGAGCCGGGACGACAAGGGCAACGCCGTCCTGTACCGGTACGTGGCGGACGACGACGCGGACGTGGACCTGGGCCAGACCCATGAGCGCGGCCACCGGGCGCGCGGCACGCAGCGGCACATCAAGCGGGTCCTGTACGGCAATCGCACCCCCTACGCCGCGGGGGAGCGGCTGCGGGACCGCACGGACTGGATGTTCGAGGCCGTCTTCGACTACGGCGAACACGACGCCGATGTCCCCGCGCCGAGCGCGGCGCCGGGCCGCACCTGGACCTGCCGCCACGACCCCTTCTCGACGTACCGCGCGGGATTCGAGGTCCGCAGCTACCGTCTGTGCCGGCGTGTCCTGATGTTCCACCACTTCCCCGACGACCCGGCCGTCGGGCGGAACTGCCTGGTCCGCTCCACCGACTTCGGCTACCGGGGCGACCCGGCCCGGGGCGAGCCGCGTGGCTCGCTGCTCTCCTCGGTCGTCGTCAGCGGATATACCCGGCAGGCCGTCGGCTACCGCAAGAAGTCGCTGCCGCCGCTGGAACTCGCGTACAGCGAAGCCGAGTTGAGCGAGGAGCTACGCACCCTGGACCCGGACAGCGCCACGCATCTGCCCATCGGTGCCACCCAGTGGGCAGACCTGTACGGCGACGGCCTCGCCGGTGCCTGGATCGACGTACCGGACGGCTGGCTGTACAAGCCGAACCTCGGACCGCTGACCGGCGACGGCACCGCGCGCCTCGGTCCCGCCGTGCCCGTACCCACTCGCCCCACCACCGGCCGGGTCGGCCGGCTCGCCGATCTGACGGGCGAAGGGCGCCTCCATCTCGTCGACTTCACCCGCCCCGTCGCCGGCTCCCACGCGCGTACGCGCGTGGACGGCTGGTCGCGCTTCACCCCCTTCACCAACCTGCCGGACCTCAACTGGGACGACCCCCAACTGCGGCTGCTCGACGTCACGGGCGACGGCCGTGCGGACGCCGTGCTGACGGCGGAACACGCGCTCACGTACTACCCCTCCCTCGGTGCAGCGGGGTTCGGGCCCGCGCGCCGGATGCCGCAGGCCCGGGACGAGGACACCGGACCGCGGTTGCTGTTCGACGACGGCACCCAGTCGGTCTTCACGGCCGACATGTGCGGGGACGGTCTGGCTGCGCTGGTCCGCGTCCGCAACGGGGAGATCTGCTACTGGCCGAACGTCGGCGGCCGTTTCGGCGCGAAGGTCACGATGGACGCCGCCCCCTGGTTCGACCGCGCGGAGCTGTTCGACCCCCGCCGGATCCGGTTCCTGGACAGCGACGGCAACGGCTGTGCGGACGTGTGCTACCTCGGCCGCGACACCGTCCGCCTCTGGCTCAACCGGTCGGGCAACCGCTGGGACCCGCCCCGGGTGTTGCATGCCCTGCCGCGCGGCACCGGCGCCGCCGACGTCACCGTCACCGATCTGCTCGGCAACGGAACCGCATGCCTGGTGCTGACCTCCCCCCTGCCCGGGGATGCCCGCACCCCGGTCCGCTACGTCGACCTCATGGGCGGCATCAAGCCCCGCCTGCTGACGGAGATCCGCAACAACCTCGGCGCGGAGACCGTCATCACCTACGCCCCGTCGACCGCCTACGCCCTCGCCGACCGGATGAAGGGGCAGCCTTGGGCCACCCGGCTGCCGTTCCCCGTCCACGTCGTCGCCGCCGTGCGGACCAGGGACCGCATCAGCGGCAACCTGTTCACGACCCGCTACTCCTACCGCCACGGCCACTACGAGGACCGCGAGTTCCGCGGGTTCGGCCGCGTGGACCAGCTGGACACCGAGGAGTACGAGGTGCTGCGCGGCACCGGCCCCGTACCACCCGCGAATGTCGACAAGGCTTCGCATGTCCCGCCCGCCCTGACCCGGACCTGGTACCACACCGGCGCCTACACGGAGGGCGGCCGGATCTCGCGGGCGTACGAGGACGAGTACTACCGCGAACCGGGACCCACGGCCGGCGACTTGCTGCTGCCCGACACGGTGCTGCCTGCATCGGTGCGAGGGACCGCGGACGAGCGGGAGGCGTGCCGCGCACTCAAGGGCTCGATCCTGCGCCAGGAGGTCTACGGCCTGGACGCCACACCGGACGTCCCCTACACCGTCTCCGAACGCAACTACACCATCGAGCCCCTGCAGCCGCGCACCGCCGGATACCGCCACGCGGTCATGGCCGTCCACGCGCGCGAGACAGTCGACTTCCACTACGAGCGCAGGCCCGACCCACGGGTGAGCCACTCGCTGACCCTGGAGACCGACGCGTACGGCAACGTGCTGGCAGCGGCCGCCATCGCCTACGGACGCCGCGGCGTCGACGTCTCGCTGCCCGAGGAGGATCGCGCCCGACAGCGCCGCAGCCACGTCACGTACACGGAGACCCGGCACACCCTCCCCGTCGAGGAACCGGACGCCTACCGCGCGCCGCTGCCGTGCGACGCCCACACCTTCGAACTCCTCGGAGCGGTGCAGGGCAGCGGACTACTGAGCTTCGAGACGGTCGAGGCCAGGGCGGCCGAAGCCGCCGCCGCACCCGACGTCCCGTACGAGAACGAGCGGGGCACCGGTGTGCCCGTCGGAGCGGCCAGGCGGCGCCGCATCGAGCACGTCCGCACGCTCTTCAGGCGCGAGGATCTCGACGATGTCCAAGGGTCGCTGCCCCTCGGTCAGTTGGGAAGGCGCGCGCTGCCCTACGAAACGGCGAAGCTGGCTCTCACGCCGGGACTGATCGCCCAGGAGTACCGGCGCGACGGCGAGGACCTGCTGCCGGCCGCCGCGCGGGCCACGATGCTCGGCACCGAGGGCGGCTACACACACGACGCGGACGAGTGGTGGCTGCCGTCCGGGAGGATGCACTACTCCCACGACCCCGCGGACGCCCCGGCCGCCGAACTCGCCTCGGCGCAGCGGCACTTCTTCCTCCCGGTCCGCCACCGCGACCCCTTCGGCCACGACAGCCTCATCACGTACGACGACGACATCCTGCTCGTGCGCCGCACCCAGGACCCGGTGGGCAACGTCGTCACGGCCGAGCACGACCACCGGGTGCTGCAGCCGCGCCTGGTGACCGACGCGAACGGGAACCGCACCCAGGTCCTGTTCGACACCCTCGGCCTTGTCACCGCCACCGCGGTCATGGGCAAGGCGACGGAGACCCTCGGCGACTCGACGTCCGGCCTCACGGCCGACCTGAGCGAGCAGCAGACGGCCGACTACCTGAGCGACCCGCTCACCGCCCCGCACACCCTGCTCGGACGCGCCACCACCCGCCTCGTCTACGACCTGTTCGCCTACGCGCGCACGCGCGAAGCGGCACACCCCGACCCGCCCGTGGTGGCGACCCTCACCCGGGAGACGCACGCCGCCGACCTGGGCCCCGGTGAGACCACCCGGGTCCAGCACCGGCTCGTCTACAGCGACGGTTTCGGACGCGAGATCCAGACCAAGGCCACGGCGGAATCGGACGCGGCGGGCGCCCCGCGGTGGGTGCGCTCCGGCTGGGCCGTGTTCAACAACAAGGGCAGCACCGTCCGCCGCCACGAACCCGACTTCACCCCCACGCCCGCCTTCGAGTTCGACCAGCGGGTCGGCGTCGCCACGACCCTCCTGTACGACCCGCTCCAGCGGGTCGCCGCGACCGTCCACCCCGACCACACCTACGAAAAGGCCGTCTTCGACGCCTGGCAGCAGACGACCTGGGACGTCAACGACACGGTGCTGCGCGTGGACCCGCGCTTCGACCCCGACGTGGGCGCACTCATCGCCCGGATCCCGCGCGAGGACATCCTGCCGACCTGGTACGTCCAGCGGTCGGGCGGAGCCCTCGGCGCCCGTGAACAGTCCGCCGCTACGAAGGCGGCGGCCCACGACAGCACTCCCACGCGCGTGGACCTCGACGCGCTGGGCCGTGCCTTCCGCACCGTCACCCGGTCCGCGAAGAACACCGCGCACATCGAACGCCGCCGCCTCGACATTGAGGGCAATGTGCGCGAAGTGCAGGACGCCCGCGGCCGGTTGGTCATGGTCGGCGCCTACGACCTCCTCGGCCGCTGCATTCGCACGGTGAGTATGGAGGCGGGCGGCCGTTGGCTGTTGCCCGACACCGCGGGCGGACCGCTGTACGGCTGGGACAGTCGGGGCCACCAGGTGCGCACGGTGCACGACGCGGCGCGGCGGCCCGCCGAGACCTGGCTGCGGAACGCGTCCGCCCCGGAGACACTCACCGACCGCACGCTGTACGGGGAGAGCCAGGGCGCGGCCCTGAACCTGCGCGGCAAGCCCTGGCGGACGTACGACCAGGCAGGCCGCGTCACCCACACCCGCTACGACTTCAAGGGCAACCTCCTGGAGAGCCGCCGCGCGCTCGCCGCCGAATATCGCGCCACCGTGGACTGGTCCGCGAGCCCGCCCCTGGAACCGGAGTTCGCGCCGGCCACCACGGTGTACGACGCCCTGAATCGCCCTGCCTCCCTCACCACGCCCGACGGAAGCACGACCGTCCCCGCCTACAACGAGGCGGGTCTCCTGGAAAGCGTGTCCGTGTCGGTCCGCGGCGCACCGGCGTCGCTTTTCATCTCGGACATCGACTACAACGCCAAGGGCCAGCGCACACTGATCGCCTACGGCAACGGGGCGTCCACGGACTACACCTACGACCCCCGCACCTTCCGCCTCCGCCGCCTGCACACGGTGCGCGGAGGTACGGCCTACCAGGACCTCGGCTACACCTACGACCCGGCGGGCAACATCACCGCCATCCAGGACGACGCCCAGCAGACGGTGTTCTTCCGCAACGTGCGCGTCGAGCCCGCGGCGGACTTCACCTACGACGCGCTGTACCGCCTCACCGAAGCCACCGGCCGCGAACACCTCGGCCTGCTCGCCGCGGGGGTCCACGCACCCGTCGTCGACCACCCCGGCGACCGCGACGCACTGGGCCGCTACCACGAGTCGTACGCCTACGACCTCGCGGGGAACCTCGACCTCCTGACCCACACCGGCACGGACCCCGCCCACCCCGGCTGGACCCGCCGCTTCGGCTACGAGGAACGCAGCGCTCTGGACGCCGCCCAGCACAGCAACCGCCTCTCCTGGACGGGCTTCGCGGGCACACCCACCACGGAGCCGTACGCGCACGACGCCCACGGCAACATGACGGCGATGCCGCACCTGTCCCTGATGACCTGGGACCACCGCGACCAACTGCGCTCCATGGCGACGACGGTACCGGCGCAGTCCGCGGCGGTCACGTACTACGTGTACGACGGCGCTGGCGCGCGCGTCCGCAAGGTGACGGACGGGCCGTCGGGCAAGCGGATGCGGGATCGGGTCTACTTGGGCGGGGTCGAGCTCTATCGCGCGTACGACACCGACGGCACCACCGTGAACCTGCGCCGCGAAACCCTCCACGTCATGGACGACACGCGGCGCATCGCGCTGGTGGACAGCCGGACGGAGGGGGACGACGGGTCGCCGGAGCTGTTAGTCCGGTACCAGTTCGGTGACCATCTCGACTCCGCGGCCCTGGAGTTGGGTGCGGCGGGTCAGGTGATCTCGTACGAGGAGTACCACCCGTACGGGACGACGGCTCATCGGGCGAGCCGCAGCCGGACGGATCCGCCGAAGCGGTACGGATTTACGGGTAAGGAGCGGGACGAGGAGAGTCGGCTCAGCTGGTACGGGGCGCGCTATTACGCTCCCTGGCTGGCGCGGTGGACGAGCACCGACCCATCAGGGATCGCGGGGGATGGTCCTCAGCTGTACGGCTTCTGCCGTCAGTCGCCCGTCACGCGTTTCGACCCGGACGGATCCGCGTCCAAGATCGCGGAAGTTGACGTGGTAAACCTCGCCACCGACTTCCTGGACAAACACAACATTCCGTACGCCCGCGAGGTTGACTACATAGTGAAGGGCGGCAAGCCCGGACGTCACGATCTGGTGATCGGAAAGGGAGGGACCCTTCAGATCGAGGCGAAGATCTATTCTTCATCGCCCTACACGGAAGCTCAAAAGGTGAACCATCCACTCATTCGGTTGGGCGGCGAGCAGACGGTCACGAGAAGCGCGCCGGAAATCAGCGTGAAAGCCGGCACGGTAGTGCAGAACGACCTGTTCGATCTGACCCACGCGAATGTCAATGACGAGTTCGCGAATGTCGTACGTAAGAAATTCCCGGAAAAGTTCGACACACCGGTGAAGGCGGTGCCGCCCACCGTGCGCAGAGTCGGTCCGGATGGCAAGAAGACGACGCTGGGACCGCTGAAGGCGACTCCCGTCGCTGAGGGGGTGGCCGCCCCTGCTGGCACACCGCCCGCTGGTCCTGTGGTGGCCCCTGTCGTCGAGGTTGCACCACCGGTCGGCGGTGGTCCTCCAGCTGAGAATGCCCCAACGGGTGGTCGTGTCTCTCCGGGCGTGGGCCCGGTGGTACGCGGTCTGGGCAGGGATTTGTTGGCGGCGGGGAAATTTGGGCTCGGTGTCGGGGGACTCGTTCTGGGTGCCACCGCCAGTACCCCTCATCACTGGGAGAGCTACTACGACACCGGTGATGCTGAACTTGTATACGCGCTTGGTTCAGCGCTCCACCTTCTAGGGATCGGTAAGGGAGCACACAAGCCCCCGCACATGGGAGGTGACCCGGTCGAGTACTTCAGGGGCACTCGGTTCGATGGAGTGAACTGGCCCGAGGTTTACCAGAATTGGGCAGGTCGCAACTCTTCTTCAGATCCTTCAGGGAAGTGAACGGCGGTGTGAACATCCATGACTGTCAGTGACTCCTCTCGCGCCACGGCCCGCGCCGCGACCCGCACCGTCGAAGGCCGCATCCGCGTCGACTCGGGCCCGCCCGCAGCCGGTCTGGCCCTCCGGCTCTATAGCCACGGCTTCGCCGACGCCACCACGCTGCTCGCCGAAGTCCGCACCGACTCCCAGGGGTTCTACACCTTCACGTACGAGGCCGCCGTCGGCGCCGCCGTCAACATTGAGGTGCGTGCCCTCGACGACGCGCGTGACCGCGAAGTCTCGCTGTCCCAGACCAAGTTCGACGCCGCCCAGCGAGAAGTCCTCGACCTCGTCGCCCCCGCCGCCCTTCAGGCAACCGCCCCCGAGTACACCCGCCTCCTCACCGACCTCACCGAACACCTCGGCGACCCCGCACGGCTCGCCGGGGTTCGCGAGGAGGAGGACCAGCAGGATCTGCGGTATCTGCACCGGGCCACCGGGTGGGACGCCCGTGTGCTCGCCCTCGCCGCCCGCACCGAGCAACTGCACGCCGACGAACGCACCGCACTGCCCCGCGAGCTCCTCTACGCGCTGCTGCGCATTGGTCTGCCGAGCGACCGGGAGCAGCTCGCGCTCGTGAGCCCCGGCACCGTGCGCGACGCCGTCGCGAAGGCCGTCGCCGAGGGCGTCGTGTCCCGGGAGACAGCCCGGACGGTGGGCGCGTTCCAGGAGTTCGCCGAGCGGGCCCGCCGGGACCTGAGGACGCCGGGGACCCCGTCGACGTACGGCGAACTCCTGCGCACGGCCGGAGTGTCAGAGGCCGACCAGGACGCCTTCTTCCGCGCGTGGACGCAGCACACCGGCGGCGCGGACGAGCTGTGGGACGCGGCCCGGCGCGCGGGGGTCACCGACCGCGGTGTGCAGCGGCTCCAGCTGCAGGGCCGGCTTGCGCACCTGACCCGGAACAACGCGCCGCTCGTCGAGTCGGTGATGGGTGTGATCGACCAGACCGCCGACATGCCGCGCCTCGTCGACGCCGGGTACTACAAGCCAGGTGTGTGGTTCGACCGGCTGAACGAGCTGGCCGGCGGTGACAAGAACCGGCTCGCCGCGCTCGTTCCCGACGCCTTCGCGGCGGACAGCCTCGTCGACCGCCTCACCGCGTACACCGGTGACCTCGCGGCCCGGATCCGGTCCGAGTTTCCCTCCCACGTCGTACGGGCGATGGTGCGCGCAGACGAGATACGGCTGGGGCGGCCGCACGGTGAACTCAAGCTCCCCGTCCTGGACTTCCTCGACCGGGCGCTGCCGCTCGGCTACCGCTTCGGGGAGACCCCGTTCGACACCTTCGTGGCCGACCACCGCCAGGATCTGGGCCGCCCCACCAGCGCGGCGCTGGAGGGCGTGAAGACCCTGCACCGGCTCGACCAGGTGTCCCACGACGGCCTGCCCGCCCTCGCGGAGGCGGGCTACGGCTCCGCCCAGGACGTGGCCGCGACCGACCGCGCCGTCTTCGTCACCCGCCACGCGGAGCGCCTCGGCGGCCCGGTCGTCGCCGAGCAGGTGCACCGTCGGGCCGAGCAGATCACCGCGGTCACCGCCGAAGTGGTGACTGCATTGCGCACCATGGACAGTGCGCCGTCCCTGACCGCGCTGTCCGGCACCGCCGAGGACAAGGAAGCCGCCAAGTCCCGTATCAGCAGGCGCTATCCGGCGCTCGAGCAGCTCTTCGGCTCCTTCGACTTCTGCGCGTGCGACCACTGCCGGTCCGTGCTCGGCCCCGCCGCCTACCTCGTGGACCTGCTCCAGCTGATCAACCCCGGCGACGCCGACTGGCAGCGTCACACCGCGGCCTGGTCACAAGCCCACCAGGGCCGCGCCTATCCCTACACGAAACCGTTCGACGCGCTCACCGCCCGCCGCCCCGACATCCAGCACACCCCGCTCACCTGTGAGAACACGAATACGGTCCATGCCCAGACCGATCTGTTCAACGAGGTCGCCGAGGCCTTCATCGCCCGGCAGAGCCGCAGGAGGAGGGACGAGCCGCCCCCGGACAGCGGGGAGGCCGTCACCGAGGATCTGCTGGCCGAGCCGCAGAACGTGATGCCCGCCGTGTACGACGAGCTCGCCGCCACCACGTACCCGCTCACGCTCCCCTTCGACCTGTGGACGGAGACCGTCCGCCGCTTCCTCGGCCACTTCGACCTGTCCCTGGCCGATGTGGCGGACGCGCAGCGCACCAACCCGGCGCTGTTCGCGGCCGCCGGAGAGAGCTATGGCAGGGCCGCCGTGCTCGCCGAGCGGATCGGTCTCTCACCGGCCGCGTATGCGGCGCTGCGCACGCCGGACGCCGACTGGTTCACGCTGTACGGATACGGGAGCGCGGCCGACGCCGACGTGCTGGTCTCGGCGAAGACGCTCGCCCGCCGGCTCGGCTGCACCTACCGCGAGTTGATCGAGCTGCTGCGCACCCGGTTCGTCAACCCGGCGCTGTACCGGGCGAACGGCCCCGACGGCGCGCGCGGCCGCATCGCGGTGGCACTGCACCGCATAGGGATCTCGCTGACCGATGTCTTCCGCTACCACGGTCACGCCGGGTACGTCGCCTTCGATCAGAGGGAGAAGGCGGAGTTCGAGCAGCGGCTGGCCGACGCGACCGCCCGCCACGCCGCGGCCCGTCCGGCGTTCGACGCCGCCGCCTGGCTGGCGGCGGCGTGGGCCGCAGGAGACTTCCACGGGGTCCTCGTCCTGGCTGACCCCCACCCCGGCTGTTCCTTCGAGCGGACCGAGGTGAGGCACGCGGACCGCACCCAGGCTGCCGCGGCCGAGCTGCACCGGCTCAACCTGCTGCTCCGGCTGCACCGGCGGCTCGGCATCCCGCTGCGCGACCTCGACCTCGTGCTCAGTGACTTCACCCCGTCAGGTGCGGCGGACACCGCCCAGGGCCTGCGCACCGCCCTGGTCTGCCTCGGACACCTCACCGAGCTCCACGAACTGCTCGGAGGCCGGCCGCGCGACCGGGTGCGCCTGCTCGCCTGCTGGTCACCCCTCGGCACTGGTGGGGAACGGTCTCCGTACGAGGAGGCGTTCGTCAACTCCAGTGTCCGCGCGGTGGACGTGACGTTCGATCACCCTGCGGGCCGCTGGCTGCAGGCACCGGGTGCCACCGTCGGCGAGCATCTGCCCGGACTGCGGGCGGCGCTCGGCCTGTCCACTTCGGACATCGAGCAGATCCTCGCCGCGAGCGGCCGGAGCTCCGCCACCGCGCCGCTCTCCCTGGCCGTCGTCACGGAGCTGCACCACCACCGGGTGCTGGCCGAACTCCTCGGCCTGTCCGTACCGGACCTGATCACTCTGGGACGGGTGACGGGGCTCTCGCCGTTCGCCGGGCTGTCGGCGGCCCCGCTCGCCGATGACGCCGTGGACCCGATCGAGGCGTCGACGCTGCGGTTCGTACGGTGGGCACGGGAAGCCGCCGCGAGCGGATTCACCCCCGATGAACTCGACCATCTGCTCCGGCACCGGGCCGACCCGGTGGGCCCGTACCGACCCGACCCCGGCGCGCTGCTCACCCTCCTGCTGACCCTCTCGACGGGGATCGCCCGGATCCGGTCCGAACACCCCGCCCCGCCGGCACCCGCCGCCGAGACGCGGGCGCTGGTCGAGGGGTTCGTCCTGGACTCACTGGCCGCGGCCCTCCCCGGAGACGTCACCGATGCCCTCGCGAGCGACGCCCGGCTCCTCACTCTCGACGGCAAGCCGCTCCTCGAGTCCTTCACCGCGGCGGCCGACCAGGGAGTGACCCAGGTGTCCTTCGTGTCCGCCGACGCCACGGGTCCGGCTGTGGGGGAGCGGACCGTTGCGGAGCCCGGCACCTTCGGGATCGACGAAGCGGCCTACAAGAGCGCCCGGTTCACCGGCCGCCTCGAGGTCCCGGCCGACGGCGCCTACGTCTTCAGCGTCTCCCCGCAGCGTCCCGGTGCGGCGGCCGTCCTGCGCATGCCGCAGCTGTCGGACGACCTGCTGCCCGGAGCGGGGACCGTCGAACTGCGCGCGGGCGTCCCATACGCCTTTACCTTCGAGGCACATCATCTGGAGGCGGGGCACACCCGGCTGCTCATCGAGGGCGCCGGGCTGCCCGCCCGCCCGCTGACCGGGCTGCGCCTGTATCCGGCGGCCAGTGTCGACCGGGTGGACCGTGCCAGGACCCTGCTCACCAAGGCCGTTCGGATCGCCACCGGGCTCGCGCTCACCGTACGCGAGACGCGGCACGCCCTGACCCATCGCGAGGACTTCGCGGGCCTCGACCTCGGGCGGCTGCCCACCCGGCTCGGTGACCCGGCCGCCGCCCCGCCCGGCGACCTGTTCCCCGCCTTCCTGGCCCTGACCCGGTACGCAGCCCTGCGCACGGAGTGGGGAGCGGATCCCGACGACCTCGTCACTGCCCTGGAGCGGACCCGGCGCTCGGTGCCGCAGGGCGCCGACCGCGCGGCGTTCCGGGCATCGGTCGTGGATGACGTATGCGGACGCCTCGGGGCACTGCTGCGGCGCCCGCCCGACGCACCGCGCGCCGCAGCGGACCACCTCGGACTCCTCACCGACACCTCGCAGGACGCGACGGCGGTCACCCTCACGGGACTGGCCGGGCCCGAAGGCCTGCGACGCCTGTGGACCTCGCTGCGGATGGCCGAACAACTCGGCGCCGCGCCCGCCGCCGTCGCGGACTGGGCGCGCGTCCTCGAAGGCGACCCGATACGCGCCCAGGAGACGGCACGCGCCCTGCGCGACACCGTCAGGGGCCGGTTCAACGCGGCAGGCTGGCGCGCCGTGGCCCGGCCCATCAGCGACGAGCTGCGCACACTCAAACGGGACGCCCTGGTGGCGCATCTGACGCACACCGAAGGGTTCGCCAGCGACGAGGAGATCTACGAGCACTTCCTGATGGACCCCGGAGTCCAGCCCGTCGTGCGCAGCTCCCGCATCCACGCGGCCACCGCGGCCGTCCAACTCTTCGTCCAGCGCTGCCTCATGGACCTGGAGGACACCGTCGAGCCGACGGCCGTCAACGGCCGCTGGTGGAAGTGGATGAGCCGCTACCGGGTCTGGGAGGTCGCCCGGAAGATCTTCCTGCACTCGCCGCGCTATCTCGCCCCCGAGCTGCGGGACGACAAGACCCACCTCTTCGAACAGGCAGAGAGCCTGCTGACGCAGGCCGACGTGGACAACGACCTCGTCGAGCAGGTCTTCACCGGCTATCTCCAGGGACTCGAGAAGATCGCCAAGCTGGACATCGTGTCCCTGTGCCGCGAGGTGCTGCCCGGTGTTCCGCCGGCCGAGGTCCTGCACATCGTCGGCCGCACCACCAGCGCGCCGCACGAGTACTTCCACCGGACGTACAGCCCGGCCAGCCGCGACTGGGGACCCTGGCGGCCGATCGACACCCAGATCGACGGCGACCACGTGGTGGCGGCGATGTGGCGGGGCCGGCTCCACCTGTTCTGGGTCACCTTCCTGCCCTCGGCGGAGCCCTCCGCTCAGGGACGCGGCGACTCCTTCGAGACGCTCGCCAAGAACACGGCCGGCGGCGTCGCGCAGAACCGGGTGCAGGCCCAACTCAGCTGGACCGAAAGGGTCAAGGGTCGCTGGGCGCCCCGCCGCACCGGCGCATTCGGCGGAGCGGAGAAGGTGACGGTCCCGTTCGACGCGGCGACCACCTCCCGTGTCCGGGTATACGTCACGCACGACACGGCCGAAGGGCGCGATGCCATCAAGGTCAACCTCGGCGCTCCCCTCCGCAAGGCGTTCCGGCTGACCAACAAGTACGCCCCGGGTCTGTGGGAGGACGCGGACGCGCCCCTGACATCCGTGTACACCGTCTCACCGGACGGCATACCGACCGCCCTGACCGGCAGCGGAGCCCTGACGAGGACCAACAACCTCATCCTCACCCGCGGACAGCGGGAGTACGCCACTGAACCGTTCAGCGCCCAAGTCCTGGGCACCGGCGGCGCGTTCAGCCTCGTACACAGCGACATTCCGCCGCAGTACGAGCCCTACGACCTGTTCCAGGGGCACGCCGTCGCCCCGTTCTTCTACAGCGACGCCGCGCACTCCTTCCTCGTCGAGGCGGAACCGGAGTACGTCGTCTACCGGATGTGGGTGCTGCCACCCGTGCAGCTTCCGGACCGGGTGTGGCCCAAAATCCTGACCGAACTGCCGGTCAAGGTGTACGTCCCCGCCCCAAGGGAGTTCCCGGACATCGGCCCGCGCCCGCCGATCAGCCCCTACGCCCGCCACCAGCTCGCCGACCGCCGCGACTGGCTGATCAACCCCGGTACGGTCCTTCAGCTCGGCGACCGCCTCGTCGGGCACGACGGCGGCCTCGACCTGAAGATTCTCAGCGGCCGGACCGGCACCCTCACGGGACGCAGCGGCATAGAGATCAGCGTCGGCAGCCAGGTCGCCCCCGGCAGCTCGATCGAGATCGGCGATCCGCGGCTCATCGCGGACCAGCAGTTCGCAGCCCCCGACCGGGGCCTCCTGGTCATCGGCGGCGCGGGCCTCAACGCGCCGGCCCTCGCCCACCTGAACAAGTCGGAAGGAGGCCGGCGGCCATGAGCGAGCAGCCCGTCGGGAAGAAGGTCACCGGGAACAAGGCCCTCGCCTACGAAGAGGTGCACTACCGCACGGACCTGCACTACCGGTTCACCTCGCACACCCACCCCTACGCGGGTGAACTGCTGCGCCGCCTCATCGAGGGCGGTGTGGACGCCGCGCTGGCCGCGGACACCGCCACACCGCCCCTGCGCCAGGAGTTCTTCGCCGCCGCCTACGCGCCGACGCCCGTGGTCACCAAGCCCTATCCTGTCCACGAGCTGGACTTCACGGGACCGTACGCCGGCTACCACAGGGAATTCGGCTTCCACCTCCCGCTTGCCCTCGGCCTGCACCTCAGCCGCAACCAGCGGTTCGACGAGGCACGGCAGTGGTTCTCGTACATTTTCGACCCGGCCCCGGACGGCGACGACGGCACCCTGGTGCCGCAACGCTATTGGCAGTACGCCGAGTTCAGGCAGACCGACGTCCAGTCCATCGAGAAGATCCTCACCAACCTGGCGAGCGGCGAGGACAAGGAGCTGCGGGCGCAGACCGTGCGCGCGATCGCGAACTGGCGGGAGAACCCGCTCCAGCCGCACGCCATCGCCCGCATGCGGCCCTCCGCCTACATGATGGCCACCGTCTTCGCCGTCCTCGACAACTACATCGCGGCAGGCGACTACTTCTACGGCCAGGACACCCGCGAGTCGGTCAACGAAGCCACCCAGTACTACATCCTCGCCGCGAACCTCCTCGGCCCCCGCCCGCAGTCCCTGCCCCGCAAGGCCCCCGCGAAGCCGCAGACCTACGCCCAACTCCGCTCCGGTTTAGACGAGTTCGGGAACGCACTACGTTCGGTGGAGACCGACATCCCGTTCGCCGCGATCGCACCACCCGGCGCGGGGGCGGCCTCCGACCAGAGCCGGGCGCTGTCCAGCCTGGGCACGGCCCTCTACTTCGGGGTACCGCGCGACGAGAAGCTGCTCGACTACTGGGACACCGTGGCGGCCCGGCTCTTCAACATCCGCAACAGCCTGAACCTACAGGGCACCTTCCGGCAGCTGCCCGCCAACGCCCCGGCGCTCGACCCCGCGGTCCTGGTGAGGGCGGCGGCGGTCGGCGTGGATGTGGGCGCGGTGGCCGCCGGAACCGACCAGCCGCTGCCCCTCGTACGCTTCCGCTTCCTCGCGCAGAAAGCCACGGAAATCTGCCGGCAGGCCGGGGCGCTGAGCGGCGCGCTGTTCGCGGCCATGGAGAAGGGCGACGGCGAGAAGCTCGCGGCGCTGCACGCACAGCACGAGACCGCCTTGCTCGAACTCGGTGAGAGCGTGCGCTACGCACAGCTCCAGGAGGCGAAGAAGTCGACCGAGAGCGTGCAGAAATCCCTCGAACTGGTCGCTCAGCGCTTCGCCCACTACGGCAGCCTGCTGGGCCTCACCCCCGATAAGCTGCTCCCGCCCACCCCCGATGCGCTGGTCACCGACTCCCTCGACGCCCTGCAGTTCTCCGCCACCGAACCGGACGTCGAACAGGGCGACCTCGCCTACGACATCGCGAAGGGGGCCGAGTTCACCGACGCCGGCAAACGCAAGCTCTCCACGTACGAGTACGGCGAACTGGCCGTGCTGAAGTCCGCCCAGGAGAAGCAGACCGAGGCGGCGAACGCGGAACTCATCGCCTCGCTGATCAACCTGATCCCCATGTTCGCCACCGACGTCAAACCCTTCGGGGTGGGCGCGGGCCTCGCCTTCGGCGGGGAGTACATCGCGCGCATGCTGTCGACCACGGCGGCGGCGTCCCGCGCGGAGGGCGCCCACCTCTCGTACCGGGCGGGCCTCAAGGAGAAGTTCGCCGGCTACGACAGGCGGCAGCAGGACTGGGCCCTCAACCGCAATCTCGCCGCCGGTGAACTCACCCAGATCTTCAAGCAGTTGCGGGCCGCGCAGCTGCGCGAGTACATTGCCGCCCGCGAGTGGACCCACCACATCAAGCAGAAGTCCCAGGCCCGGGAGATCCAGCAGTTCCTGTCCGGGGAGACCGGAGCCAAGGCGGTCACGACGGCGGTTCACGCCTACCACCGTCGCGAAACCCGCGGCCTGTTGACGCGCGCCATCGACCTCGCCCTCGAAGTGGCACGCAAGGCGGAGCGGGCGCTGCAGCACGAACTGGGCGACCCGGCCGTCTCGTTCCTCACCTCCGACTACCTTGCGGGCTCTGAGAAGCTGCTCGCCGCCGACCGTCTCGCCCTGGACATCCAACGCATGGAGACGGCCTACGACGACCTGAACGAGCGCGAGTACCAGATGGTCAAGCACCTGAGCCTGGCCCAGACCGATCCCCTGGCGCTGATGCGGCTGCGGGCGACGGGCCGTTGCTCCGTTTCGCTGCGGGAGGTGGACTTCGACGCGGACGCGCCCGGTCAGCTCTTCCGCCGCACCAGCTCCTTCGCGGTGAGCGTCCCGGGAGCCACGCCGTACGGCACCGGCATCAACCTCAAACTGACCCTGGTCAGGAGCGCCATTCGCACCAGCACCTCCCTGGACGGCGGCTACGCCCGCCGCGACGACGACACACGCTTCTCCGAGCACTTCGGCGCGGTGGACGCCGTCGTCGTGTGCGAAGGCGTACGCGACACGGGGCAGGACCCCCGGGACGACGAACGCCTCAAGAAGTTCGAGCGCTCCGGCGTGATCGGCGACTGGGAACTGGAACTGCCCCACGAAATCCCGCAGTTCGATCCCTTCACCCTCGACGACGTACTGCTGCACGTGGTGTACACGGCGCGCGAGGGTGGCCGCCCACTGCGCCAGGGCGCGGTCGACCACCTGGCAGAGCGCCTGAACGAAGGAACGGGCCCCGGGTCGGTCCGCCTTTTCTCAGTCCCCGCAGAATTCCCCGGCGCCTGGGCCCGGTTCACCAACGACGACGCCCCTCGCCCCCGCCTCGCGCTCCCGTTGCGGGCCGAGCACTACCCGTACTGGAGTAAGGGCCGCCTGGACAGGATCACGGGCGTCCACCTGCTGGCCCGCACCGACGGCCCTCTCCGGGTCTTCGCGAGCAGGGCGGCCGGCGCCGAGCCAGACCCGGTCTCCGTCCGCCTCGGCCCCGAAGTCAGGACCGGCGAACTGAACCACGTTCCGCTGCCGCCCCCGATCACCCCCGAGGACCGGGACTTCACCCTCTACTTCGACGGCAACACCATGAAGGACCTATGGCTTGCCTTCACTTGGGCAAAGGCGTGACCTGCTCACGCGGCGCGGTCGGCACCGGCGTGGACAGTGCGCCTGCCGAAAACCCCATCCGCGCCGCTCAAGCGGCATGTTGGTACTCGTGCAGCACTCCGCCGAGGCGGTCTCTTCGGAGTACGTCGAGCTGGGTGATCTGTGCGTGGGGGAGTGGTGCGGAAACGGCGCGTAGGGGTGCTGACTGGTCTTTCGCTTGGTGGGGCCGGTGGGTGTGGTAGTGCAGTTCGAACTGGTGAAGTGCGTGGCGCAGGTGGCGCTCGTTCCAGATGAGGGTGCGGTCCAGGAGTTCGTGGCGGCAGGTTTGGACCCAGCGTTCCATGATCGAGTTCATGCGCGGTATCCGGACGCCGGTGCGCACGACTTGGATGCCGGCGTTGCTCAGGATTTCGTCGAAGAGGGCGGGGTACTTCGCGTCCCGGTCCCGGACCAAGTACGCGTGGGTGGCGTTGGCGTGCGTCAGGTCCATGGCCAGGTTGCGGGCGGCTTGACTGACCCAGGCCGCGGTGGGGTGGGCTGTGGTGCCGAGGATCCGGATGCGGCGGGTGACGTGCTCGATGACCGCGAGGATGTACTGGCGCTGCCCTGTCATAGTCACCGTCTCGATGAAGTCGCAGGCCAGGAGAGCGTCGGCCTGCGAGCGTAGGAAATCGGCCCAGGTGGTGGCGGCCCGGTCGGGCGCGGGGTCTATGCCCTCGGAGGTGAGGATCTCCCAGACGGTGGAGGCGGCGACCTTGACGCCGAGCGTGGTGAGTTCACCGTGCACCCTGCGATAGCCCCACGATGGATTCTCACGGACCAGGCGCAGGACCAGTCTGCGGATCGAGTGGACCGTGGGCGGTCGTCCGGGCTTCTTCGGCCGGCAGGTGTGGGCGTGGCGCCGCTTCATCAAGTCGCGGTGCCAGCGCAGCACGGTGTCAGGCCGGATAAGTAGGCGCAATCGGCGCAGGACCTCGCGGGGCAATGGCACCAGCAGAGCGGCAAGAAGCACCCGGTCTTCCGGAGCAAGCTTCACCCGGTCCGCGCCGAGTTGTCGCTCAAGGACGGTGAGCTGGTGGCGCAGGGCGAGGATCTCCGTGACCTTGTCGCGGTCGCTCACCGGCAGCAATCGCAGCGCGCCGAACAGGTTGGTGACGGTCAAGTAGACAAGACGCAGCAGCACAATTGCTCATCCTGCCGCACCGTCGCAGACGCTCCTGAGCTGCATGGATGGCATATTCGGCAGGCGCAGTGTTACGGAGCGGGCGTTGCAGTGAGACATGGGGCAGTTGCGTCTAGAGATCTTTAACGGTGCGGGTTACGTCGGGTCGTGACCGTTGGTGTGGGTCGCGCTATGCCGGAGGGATGAGGTATCCCGATGGCGGTGCGCTGACGGCCGAGACGCGGGCTCGACGCGAGCAGGTCCGGCTCGCAGCAGCCGACTTGATTGAGGCAGGGGCCGGTGACGTGGAGGTGGACCGGCAGTTCAGGGTTACGCGGATGTCGGCGAACCGATGGCGTCGGGCGTTGGCCTGGGGCGGCCGGCAGGCCCTGGCCCCCAAGCGGGCCGGTGGTGCCTGCATCAAGCTCGATGCCGGTCAACTACGGTACTTGGATGCGGCGTTGGAATCCGGCCCGGCCTGTGCGGCTGGAGTGACCAGTGCTGGACGCTGGCGCGGATCGCTGAGGTCGTGCGCCGCCGGTTCGGCGCCGAGTACACCCTGGCCGGGCTGGACCTGCTGCTGCACTGCATTGGCTGGAGCGCGCAGATCTCCAGCCGCAGAGCCACCGAGCGGGACGAATCGAAGATCGTCACACACCCCTCGTGAAGGTCACGGCCCAAGGCGCCAGACGTGTCTCGATGGCCGCGCTGATCTGCACCAGGACCGGCCGCAAGCCACGGCTGATCTACCGTATCCATCTTGACCGCGGCCCCGCTAGGGCCTGTGTGACGTCGTGATCAATCAGTTGCCTTCAGCAGGTCGTTGATCCAGATCATGGAGGCGCGGAGGTGGAGGCCGACGAGGTAGCTCTGGGGCGTCTTGTCGTATCGAGTCGCGATGCCCCGCCAGGCCTTCAGCTTGTTGATCAGACGCTCGACGGTGTTCCGCTCCTTGTAGAGACCGGCGTCGTGACCTGTGGGCCGGCCGCCCCGGCTGCCTTTCCTCTTCCGGTTGGCTGCCTGGTCCTTCTTCTCCGGGATGACGGCCTTGATGTTGCGTTTGCGCAGGTAAGAACGGTTGGCGCGGGATGAGTAGGCCTTGTCGGCGGCGACAGCCCCAGGCCGGGTCCGGGGACAACCGACAGGCAGACGGATCCGCACTTCTGCAACACGTGGACGAACTGCGGGCTGTCGGCGGCCTGTCCCGCGGTCAGGACGAACGACAACGGACGGCACTTGCGGTCCGTGGCGAGATGAACCTTGCTCGTCAGCCCGCCACGGGATCTCCCGAGCAGGGCTTCCTTCAGACGGAGCTTGTGCCGTCGTCTGAGGTGCCGCCGTTTTTCCCGGTCGAGGGCGTCGCTTCCGTCCTGTCCGTTCTGTTCCGGCGCGGCGCCCCCTTTTACCGGGCCCGTTCCTGGTCGGCGGCGGCTTCCTCCAGGGCGTCCATGACCTCCTTGCCGATGTACATCCCGGCGGCGTCGTGGTGGGCGCGGGCGGTGGTGGAGTCCACGCTGACCAGGGATAAGTCCGTCTGTCCGCGGCGGGCGGCCTCCGCGATCGTGCCTTTCAGGAGAGCAGAGAAGACCCCGGCGTCCCGCCAGACGCGAAAGCGCCCGTAGACCGTCGGCCACGGTCCGAACTCGGAGGGCACCTCGCGCCACTGGGCGCTGGACCGGAACCGCCAGATCACCCCCTCGAACTGCTCCCGCAGCCGCTCGGGCTACGGACCGTACTCGCCTATCGGCAGGTACGGCTCGATGAACTCCCATTGCTCGTCGGTGAGTTGCCTACGTGTCACACCCAGCGTCCTACCAGGTCCTACCCCCGCACGGGACCAGAACCCGAAATTGATCACGACGTCACACAGGCCCTAGGAGTCAGTCAGTCGTGCAGCCCCTTCCGCGTCTTCTCCACGACGTGGACCCCGCGCTCCGGCAGCGGCGTCTTCCACGACGCGAACGCCGACTTGATCGCGTCCGCGAGGACCGGGATGAAGCGCTCCGTGGACAGGCCGCCGGCCTTGTGGTCCGCGTGCATCGCGTTGATCACCGCTCGCTGAGCCACCACCGGCAGATTGTTGTACGCGGACTGGAACATCCCCCGCACATAGGGCGACCGGTCGTAGTGCGCCCGGAAGGCGTCCGCGGCCCACCCCATGCGCTCCCTGGTGAACCCCGCCTTCATGCCTGACAAATGCCTCTCCAGCCACCGCATGGAGATCACGCACTCGGCGACGATCACGGCCTCGTCGAGTCCGGCCAGGTAGAAGCGCTCGGCCCAGCCGTCCCAGCGCAGCTCATCCTTGGTGGCGGCCCCGACGATCGCCCGCTTCGTCGTCTTACCCCACCGGTACGTGCGGCCTCGGTCGACCTCGATCCCGAAGCGCCGGAACGCCTCGGGGCCCGCGTCGATCCATTCCTGGAGCTTCCCGTGCTGCAGAGTGAGCTGCAGAAAGCCGATGCTGACCACCGCGCTGTCCCAGGTGTTGAGGGCCTGCACGGCCCCGCCGGTCTCCACCTGCGACACGCGTACGAAGGTGTCGAGGATGTCCTCGGACATCGTGACAACACCGCGTCTGCGCAGGTCGTTAAGCGTCGCGGCGAGCGGACGGTCCGCGGAGTACCGGGCCAGCCCGCGGGCCTGTCGGGCCGCGCCCTTGCCGCGATACTTGATCGTGTAGTCCTTGCTGGGCTGCCTGTCCCCGCCCAGCGGCGGCACGCCGGGCGCGGTCGCCGGCGGCGCGGTGGCAGGGGCTGGAGCAGGCGCGGGCCCCGCAGCGGGCATCGCCGGCCGCCCCGCGTCGAGCAGCCGCCGCAGCGCCGCCCACGTATCAGGGCCGACGATGCCGTCCTTCGCCATCCCGTGCTGCCCCTGCCACTGGGCGACCGCGTGCGCGAAGCGCACCTCGTCCCCTGCCAGTTGCGGGTCGCCGAGCAGCCGCGCGACGGAGTCGATCCGGCCGCGCCAGCCGAGCCGCTCCCCGTACGAGCGATTCAGCCGCATCGCCTTGGCCAGGGCGTCCGGGGGAAGCAGCCCGAAGAGCCGGAAGACCGAGCCGAGTCCGGAAGCACCGGCCCCGCCGGCCGCGCCACCACTGCCGGGCGCACGGACCTTGATCAGGGCGAAGTGCCCGCACCTGCCCTGCTTCGGCAGCACGAAGCCCTGCGCGTCCAGCCGGTACGTGCGCGCATGCACCGACTGGTCCACATTGCCTCCGACCACCCGGACCGTCCGCCGGGCCAGGTCGACCGCGGTGACGATGTCGCCGTGCGTGCACCATCCGTGGCCGTTGTCGATGTTGTCGTACGTGGCGCCGTTGCACGGCTTGTTCGGGCCGCAGGGCCGGTCGGCGCACAGGATGTCGCCCGGTTCCGGCCGGGCACGTTCCAGCCGGTGCAGCCAGAACTCGCTGGTCGTGTCGCCCTGCGCGGTGCGGCGCTTGATGGCGCTGATGTAGCCGCGGTGGGCGCTGCTGCGCGGGAAGGTCGCGGCGCCGGCCTTCGCCATCACCCAGGAGACGAAGACCGCGCTCCACGGCTCGTGCGCCTGCCACGCGACGCTCTGCAGATCGGCCGCGTCGACGGTGCGGCGGACGCCGGTGCGGTAGTAGTCCTGCAGCACCGCCGTCAGCCGCGGGTCGGTCTCCTTCCGGGCGCCGTCGCCCCAGCGGTTGCACTCCTGCTCCGCGATCGCCGCGATACGGGCGCCGAGGGCGGCGGCGGGCCGCGCCGGCTCCTCACTCTCGCCGGACGGGGCGGCGTCCGGCTCCTCGCCCGCGAGGTCGTCCGGGCCTTCGCCGGCGAAGTCGTCCGGCCCTTCGCCCTCCTCGGCGGCGTCGTCCAGCTCCGCCTCCCACTGGGCGAGTTGCCACTCCGCCTCCGACACCGGCTCATCGGCGGCCTCGCCGGACTCCTGCTCGGCGGGCTCGACGGCATCGACCTCGTACGACGAGGCCGCGTGCGGCTCCGCCCCGTACGGCTCTGCCGCGTAGCTCTCGCCCGCGTACGCGTCACCCGCGTACGCCTCGCCCTCATACCACTCCCCCTCCGCCTGGAACGGCCCGCCGGCCGGCGCCGGCGGCCCCGCCGCCCCCTCCGGCAGCTCCAGCGCGCCCTCGTCCGCGAAGGGCGACGGCACACCCGTCTCGTACGGCATGGCCTGCTCCCCTCTACGGATTCGGGGCGACCTTCGGCGCCTTCAGATCTCGCCCGGTGGTGATCGACCAGTGCGTGATCACCGTCTGCACATCCGGAGTGATCAGCAGGTCGTTGAAGAGCACCGGGACGTTCGCCGCGTCGTCGAACGCTTTGGTCTCGATGGCGATCAGCAGCCGCGAGATCGCGTCGGCGACGTCGAAGAAGCTCTTCGACATCGCATGCGCGGGTATCCGCACCCGCTCCGCGATGCGGAACAGCCGCTGCTCGGGGCTGGTCGCCTCGGCGCGGAGCGCGCTCACGATCGGCGAGTTGAAGTCAAGGGTCAGATGGAACCACGCCATCGTCGAGATCGCCCAGAACTCCTCCCGGGAGAGGTTCGAGGCGAGCCTGCGCGTGGTGAGCATGTCGGACAGCCGCTCCGCCAGGTCCGCGATCTTCGCGTGGTCGGTGGGGTTGGGCCCGATGGTGTTGCGGACGTTGATGATGCCGATCCAGGTCTCGCGCAGGAACTCCTCGAAGATGGAGACGAATTGGGTGTTGGCGGCGGCCGGCTTCGGATACGGCTCCGCCGCGGGGTGGGTGAGGTCCATGCCGAACATGCGGTAGTAGGCGTTGCGCCGGATGGAGTCGCCGTTCGGGCGGCCAAAGCTCGTGAGGGCCGTGATGAAGAAGGGGGCCGACTCCCGGAAGAAGAGCTCCTCGGTGTTGCGCAGCCAGTGCTCGGCGCCGTTCGAGGGCACCCCCAGCTCCTCGCCCTCGCGGTAGAGGGCGACGACGCGGCGGAAGATCTCCATGAGCCGGGTGCTCTCGAGCATGTACGCGTAGCTGAGGTGCTCCCAGCGGACATAGCCGGGGCGGCAGTCGTCCGGGGAGGTGCTGGAGAAGACGCGCTGGTTGCGGTCGAAGCCTTGGAAGAGCTGCTGCAGCCGAACGGGCAGGCCGGGGATGTCGCTGCGGTGGTCGGGGTGGCCGGACGGCTGGGTGAGGTCGTTGCGCTGGAAGGTCCAGGCCTGCTCCAGCAGAGAGGCCAGATCAATGGGGTGCAGCCGGAAGAGGAGCTCGGCGCCACCCGGAATCTGCCGGGTCAGTTGTCGGAACATCGCGGGCTCCTCGTCATTCTGAACTCTGGTCGCGGCAGAGTGCGGCGTTCGCGGCCTTCGCGGCATCCAGCCCGTGGACGCCGGGGGCGGCGGGGGCGGCGGGGTTGCGGGCGAGACAGCTCAGGTCGGGCAGGCACCACAGCTTGCGGTCCGCGGCCGGCGCTTGGGTGGTGGCCACCCGCAGGTCGTCGCGGATGCGCCGGTAGCGGTCGCGGAACGCCTGCAGCGGGTCGGGCGGTACCGGGCCGGGGTCGGTCGGCTGGTCATCCCCCGAGCCGGTGGCGGTGGCAGTGGCGGTGGTGCGGCGCACCTGCGGTGGTGGCTTCTCGGTGGTCCGGGACGCCTTTTCCTCGGGCATCTGGTGATCCCCCCCCTGGTCGTGGTGGGTCGGTCGGTTACGTCAGGCAGCCGGCGCCGCGCCTCCTCCGAGCCGCAGCAGCCAGGCCTCCTGTCCGGCGGCGGGGCCGGCCGCCGGCTCTGGTTCTGTCGCCGCCCGCCAGCCGGTGAGCGCCAGCAGCCGCAGCCCCTCGTTCCACAGCCAGTGCGGCGAGGTGTAGAGCGCGGGGCCGAGCCGGGCGGCCAGCTCCCGCAGGGCTTGCGGCGCGACCCGCTGCGGCGGTACGAGCGCGGTCAGCGGGCGCCCCGCGAAGGCCGCGAGCGGCTCGTCGAGCACGGCGGCCGCAAGGGCGGGGAGCCGCGGCAGTGAGGCGGCGAGGAGTTCGCGGGCCTGGAGGTCCGGGCAGTCGGCGAGCGGATACGCCGCGAGCCACTCCCGCTCCAGCGCGTCCCAGGGCCCCGGTCCGTAGGCGTGCCGGCACAGCGCCGTGTTGAGCGGTACGCGCAGCCAGGCGACCGGGTGCGGGTCGCCGGGCAGCAGCCGGAAGACGTACGCCGGGCCGCCGGAGAGCACGTCGTGCAGGTTGGCGACGGCGCCGTAGCCCGCGTGCGCGAAGGCGAAGACGTCGGCGGTGATCTCGGAGGACCAGCCCGCCCACAGCGCGGCGACGTCGGGGCCCGCGGGGGCGGCGGCGCGGGCGAGGAGGGCGGCGGCCTCCTCGTTCCAGCCGGTCTGGAAGGCGACTTGGTGACCGCATTCGTGCAGGACGGCGGTCGGGCAGAGCAGGCTGTGCCGGGTGACCTTGATGGTGGCGGCCGGGCTCTCGGTGCTGCCGTCCCACAGCCGCAGTCCCGCCTTGAGGATGGCGGCGCCGACGCCGTTGTCGAGGTAGGTCAGGACCGCCGGTACGGGTTTGAGCAGCGGGTCGAGGACGGCCGCCATGCTGCGCTGGGCGAGGCTGTCGCAGGCCCGCAGCAGGGCGGCGATGTGCGGGCTGGTGCGGGTGTTCACAGCGTCGGCGTAGAACTCGATGCTGGTCTCGGCCCGTAGATAGCCTTGCCGGAATTCGAGCAAGCGGCGCCGGACGGCGTCGAGTTCGGCGGGCGAGTGGGCCGCGCGCAGGGCCGTGCGCAGGATGTGCCCGCGGGTGCGCAGGCCGCTGACCGCCTCGGTCAGGGCGCGGCGCACCGCGACGCCGAGGTACTGCTCCAGGCCCGCCCAGGCGGCCGGCGCGGCGAGGTCGTCCAGGGCGCCGAGCCGGTCGGCCGCCGCGGTCCAGTGGCCGAGCTGGCGGGCGAGCTGGGCCCGCGTGGCGTCAGCGGCGGTGCGTTGCATGCCCGGCTGTCACGGTGACGTCCATGGCCGCGGGCGCCGCGGGGCGGCCGGGGCGCTCGGGTCGGCCGTCAAGGGCCGAGCGCACCCGGGCAAGTACGGGCGCCGCCTTGAGCACGACCCGTACGGTCGCACCGTCCTCCGGCGCCTCGGTGGCGGCGGTGAACGCATCCCGGTGGTCCTTCAGCAGCGTGGCGAGCCCGCGGGTGAGCGCTTCCTCGACCGTCGCGGCGAGCCGGTTCAGCGCACCCGCCGGCAGTGTGCGCAGCGCCGCGGCACCGGCGCCGGGCGGTACGGCGCCGTGGACGATGCGGAGCCGGTGGCCGGTGAGGGCGGCCCTGATCCGGCGGCGCAACGGCCGTATCAGCGGGGCCAGGAGCTGTCCGGCCTGCCGGCCTTGGCGCAGTCCGGCGGCGAGCCGCTGCGCCTCGGCTTCGGTGAGGTAGAGCTCGGTCCGCAGGGTGTCGTCGGTGCAGCCGAGGTTGATACGGACCCGGCCGGGGCGGGACGCGGGGGCGCGGGTGTGGCGGGCTGCGGGGGCGGGGGCCGCGACGGGTTGCGCCGCCAAGGCTCCGCCGGGGTCCGCCGCCGCGGCGCCGCCCGCGTCCGCGGCCTCCAGGTAGTACAGCCGCTGCCCCACCCCGAGCAACTGCCCGTCCATGTACCGCGCTTCGGCCTCCTCCCCGAGGGCCGGCTCGCCGAGCAGCAGCGCGGCCGCGTCCGGGGTCAGGGGGTGCAGCGCGGGCGTCTCGGACAGCTCGCCTTCGGGGTCCTCCAGTCCTTCGCCGCGCATGATCGAGTCGAGCGTGGTGCCGGGCACCGCCTCGTAGAGATGCATGCGGGCGCGGACCGGCGCGCCGGGCGCGTATCCGAGCCTGGACCGCAGCGTGTCACCGAGATTGAGGCCGCAGAAGGTGCCGATGTGTGCCGCCTGGTACGGCGAGACCGTCACCCACGGGATGCGGGTGTACTTGCGGTAGCGGTGCCGGCCGCGCAGCGGCTTCGGCAGCCAGGCGCCGCGGAGGGTGAGGTCTTCGCGCAGCTCCGGGCGGTCCTGGTAGGTGGCCTCGGTGAGGATCTGCGGGAGGTTGCGGGCGGCGGCCTGCTCGAAGGCCTCCAGGACGAAGCCTTCGAGGAGGGTGTCGTCGGCGAGGATGTGCTCCGGCAGCGCGGCCACGCCGCGCACCGTGTCCTCCACGACGGACGCCATCGCCGCCCCCGCCGCCTGCCGTTCGTCCTCGGGGCCGGCTTCGAGGTGGATCAGGCGCAGCCCGGCGTCCACCAGCGCCCGGGACAGCGCCGCGGCGGCGGTCGGCCCGACGAACCGCCGGATGAGCGGCGCGACGAACTTGGCGAGGGTCTTCACCAGCACGGACCGCCCGCCGGTCAGCTTCAGCGCGAGCTTCAGCACCGGCAGCGCCGCGGGCAGGAACTGTTCCAGCTGCGGCGTCAGATCGGTGCCGTCCTCGGCCGCGCCGAGCTCGGCGATGAACCGCTCGCGAGCGCGGTCGAGTTCCGCGACGGGGTCGGGCCGGACGGCGGCCCGGTCCGCCTCCCGGGCGTACTCGGCGCCCGGCCGGTCCATGGCCGCCTCGGTGTCGGCGAACACCGTGTCGGCCGCGCGCATCCCGAACTCGGCCTGCAGCTCGCGGACATCACCGGTGGCATCGACCGTCTCCCGGCCGGTGTCGTCGCGGGTCTCGCTCTCGCCCGCGCCCAGCAGCGGCAGTCGCTCGGCGAGCTTCTGCGCGTACGGGCGCAGCCCCTCCGGCAGCCACTTGAGCCCGGCTGCGACCGCCTTGCGGAGCAGGGCGACGGCGATCGGCTTCAGTTTGGCCAGCAGCGGGCCGAGGGCGAGGTTCGCGACGACCTTGAGCCCGCGTTTGGCGAGGCCGACCGCGCCCTTGGCGACCTTCTTCAGCACGTTGCCGATGCCGAACAGGAACTCGAAGGAGGGCGATCCCGGCGGATGGCCGCCCGGCGGCGCGGCGAATGCCTCGAAGAGCGTGTCCACCTCGTTCTCGTCCATCGCGTGCAGCGCACGCTCGCCGCCCGCCTCGGCCACCGCATCTATGGCCGATTCCAACTCCCGTACAAGCGGGGCATAACGGTCATCCATCAACTGCCGCACAGCCGCCGGATCGGTATAAACCGCCCCACCGTCCCCCGACTCGAGCTCCGCATGCTCCGCGGCGGCCTCACCGGCCAGCCGCAGCAGGGCGTCGTCGAGCCCCGGCTCGTAGAGCTCGGCGAGGAAGGCGGCGAACTCCTCGGCCTCCGGATCCACCGCCGGGTCCTCACCGTCGCGGAGATAGCTCCTGAGGAAGGGGCTCTCGTACGCCGCCGGGCCGGGCGGCGCCGACGCGGCCGGGCTCTCCCCTTCGTCGGGCATCTCGAAGCTGTCGGCAGCAAGAAACGGGCTGATGGAACCAGAGCCGAGCACGGACATGTGCAGCCACCCCCCGGGGGCGCCGATGGACTTGCCACCGCCGGACCCGTTCCGGAGGCTGGCTCATCGTTCTGCGGCCCGCCGAGCGAGGTCAACACGTCTTTTTACGCATGCGGTGCGGCGGCAGCGAGAACGGGCCACACGATCACGGGCGCGGTTCCGGCCTGGCCGGTGTGCGGTCAGAGCTTGAAGACACGCCGCGCGTTGCCGGACAGGAACAGCTCGGTGGCCTCCTTGTCCAGGTCGAGGTCGCCGAGGTGTTCCAGGGCCTGAGCAGGCGTGATCATTGGGTAGTTGGAGCCGAAGCGCACCTTCCGGCGACCTCGGCCCCGTATGTGGTCCACCAGCTCGCGCGGAGCGCGGCGGGCGGTGTAGGCGCTGGTATCGATACAGACATTCTCGTGCTTGTCGGCCACCGCGATCATCGTCGTGGAGAACTGGAACAGCGCGAACACCGTCTTGCATTACGGCAAGGACGGCGCGCTGACCGGCCCGGACAGGGAGCATTCCGAGACCTCGATGCTCGCCCTGCACCTCCTCCAGTCCGCGCTCGTGCACATCAACACCCTGCTGCTTCAGCAGGTCCTCTCCGACCTGATGGAAAGTGCAACCCCTATGACTGCCACCGGACCAACCACCTCCCCGTCCTCGTCGTCGGGGCGACCGGCTCCCTGGGGAGCAAGGTCGTCGACGAACTCCTGGCACGCGGCAAGGATGTCCGCGCCCTGGTGCGGCCCACCAGCGACGCGAGCCGGCTCGAAAACAAGGGCGTCGAGATAGCCCGCGGCGACATGCTCGACGTCGGCTCGCTCGTGACCGCCATGAACGGCGCCGACGCCGTCATCACCACCGCCGCCGGCCACACCCGCGGCGGCAAGAACGCCAACGACATCGACACCCTCGGCAACGCCAACCTCGCCGAGGCCGCCCACCGCACCGGCATCCGACGATTCGTCCTGACCAGGATCCTCACCAGCGACCAGACGACCGACGTCCCACACCTCTGGCACAAGAAGCTCGCCGAGGACAAACTCGAACAACTCGGCGTCCCCTTCGTCGCCCTGCGCCCGGGGGCATTCCTCGACCAGATCGCGACCTCAGCGGGCGACCCGATCGACAAGGGCCGCATGATCTGGATCGGCAAGACCACCGTCCCGCTGACCTTCTTCCACACCTCCGACCTCGCCGCCGCGGTCGACGCCGACGCTCAGAACGGGGAGCGCATCGACATCGGCTGGGACCGCCCCGTCAGCATGCGCGAGGTGGCCGACCTGATGAGTGCCCGGGCCGGAAAGAAGGTCAAGGCGTGGGCCGTCCCGTCCCCCGTCGCCCGCGCCGCGGCAGCCGTCGCCGGCCGCTTCACATGGCCGCGATGTTCCGCTGGTTCGACACCGGCCGCTACGTCGCCGACCCCCGCCGCCAGGAGCAGCTCTTCGACCCCGTCGCCACCGCCGAGGAGGTCCTCGCCTGCTTCACCGACGAGCTTGGCACCGCCAAACACCGGTGACAGTCCCGCGTCCCATCCAGGCCGCCTGGCGGGATGACCGGACGCCCCGGGCGTATCGCCTCCGACTGCCCAACCGAATCCGGTGGCCTGCACGTCCTGCTCGTTGACATCCAACCTAGTCGCCCCAGATCAGCGCGCTGCGTGCGACTAACTTCGCTGTACAAGGACGTCCATGAGCATTCGCCATCACGACACGTGAGAAGGCCAGGGCATTGCGCACGTCCGGAACACCGCCTCTTCGCCAGTGGACCTTCGAGACGACCGAAGCCGTGATCGGAGGTGTCACCGGTCCGCTGGCCTCCCCGCGCACGCTGTTGCTCGGCCGGTTCGACGCCGAGGGCAACCTACGGCTCGTAGCCCGTACGACACCGCTCACTCAGAGCCTGCGGCAGGAACTTGGCCAAGCCCTGAGCTCAGGCGACGCTGGGCACCCGTGGGCCCAGGTTCGCTTTTCGGCAAGCTGGGGGAGCAAGGAGGTCTTGGCCTTTACCACCGCCGATCCTGCGGTCATCGTCGAGATTCGAGTCGACACCTCGGTTGATCAGGGCCGGTACCGGCACCCAGTTCGAGTTCTCAGGAGGCGGACCGACCTCGAGGTCGCTGACGTGCCACGAATGGGTGATGGGGAAGGCTGATCTGCGTGACAAGCGGTGGTGCTGGGCGCCTGACGGGCCAACCCTCGATGAGATCCAACGCCCGCGTCATCGGCGCCCACCCTGGGCAGTGTCGCGTACAGAAGCCGTCATTACAAACACTGCGCCCTCGGCACGGCTTGTCCCCGAATCGCACTCATGCCCGGCCAGCAAAGGCTGGCCTGCGCCTCTGGATTCGCGACTGACTGACTCCTAGGGCCTGTGTGACGTCGTGATCAATTTCGGGTTCTGGTCCCGTGCGGGGTAGGACCTGGTAGGACGCTGGGTGTGACACGTAGGCAACTCACCGACGAGCAATGGGAGTTCATCGAGCCGTACCTGCCGATAGGCGAGTACGGTCCGTAGCCCGAGCGGCTGCGGGAGCAGTTCGAGGGGGTGATCTGGCGGTTCCGGTCCAGCGCCCAGTGGCGCGAGGTGCCCTCCGAGTTCGGACCGTGGCCGACGGTCTACGGGCGCTTTCGCGTCTGGCGGGACGCCGGGGTCTTCTCTGCTCTCCTGGAAGGCACGATCGCGGAGGCCGCCCGCCGCGGACAGACGGACTTATCCCTGGTCAGCGTGGACTCCACCACCGCCCGCGCCCACCACGACGCCGCCGGGATGTACATCGGCAAGGAGGTCATGGACGCCCTGGAGGAAGCCGCCGCCGACCAGGAACGGGCCCGGTAAAAGGGGGCGCCGCGCCGGAACAGAACGGACAGGACGGAAGCGACGCCCTCGACCGGGAAAAACGGCGGCACCTCAGACGACGGCACAAGCTCCGTCTGAAGGAAGCCCTGCTCGGGAGATCCCGTGGCGGGCTGACGAGCAAGGTTCATCTCGCCACGGACCGCAAGTGCCGTCCGTTGTCGTTCGTCCTGACCGCGGGACAGGCCGCCGACAGCCCGCAGTTCGTCCACGTGTTGCAGAAGTGCGGATCCGTCTGCCTGTCGGTTGTCCCCGGACCCGGCCTGGGGCTGTCGCCGCCGACAAGGCCTACTCATCCCGCGCCAACCGTTCTTACCTGCGCAAACGCAACATCAAGGCCGTCATCCCGGAGAAGAAGGACCAGGCAGCCAACCGGAAGAGGAAAGGCAGCCGGGGCGGCCGGCCCACAGGTCACGACGCCGGTCTCTACAAGGAGCGGAACACCGTCGAGCGTCTGATCAACAAGCTGAAGGCCTGGCGGGGCATCGCGACTCGATACGACAAGACGCCCCAGAGCTACCTCGTCGGCCTCCACCTCCGCGCCTCCATGATCTGGATCAACGACCTGCTGAAGGCAACTGATTGATCACGACGTCACACAGGCCCTAGTGCCGCCGTGTCGAGACCATCGAGGCCATCGTAGATTTCGCGAATCGCGGCGTGCTCCCCGGCGCGCACCGCTTCCAGGAGGCGCAACGTCTGCATCTTGAAGGGCATGCACGTCATCCCCGCCTGGAGACTGAGCTGTTCGGCCGTCATGCGTGACGCGATGCTGACGAGAATGGACAGCACTTGATGGCTCTCAGGGGCAGGTGGTGCGTCGGCTTCGCCGACCAGGACCATGAGTGAGGCGCGGCACTCAGGCACGCCGGAGGCGACGGACAGCCCCACATGCAGCCCTACATCGTGCAGGGTCCTGGCGATCACCTGCGGATGCATGGGCCGCTCGACCGAATACGCGTGGATGGATTGAAGGGGTTCCAGGGCATCGTTCCATCGGTTCTGATACACCAGGGCCTCGGTGAGGAACCCTCTCAGCTGAAGGCGCTGCGGGCCGCGCAGACCGTCGTCCTCAAGCAGCGTTCGGCAGCATTGCTCGACTTCCTCGTCGGTCATGAGCCCGGTCGTGAGGGCGTCATTGATCTGGCCGATCTCGCGCTGAATGCGCGCGGACGGAGTGGTCGGCATCCGTTGGCTCAGCGAGTCGAAATCGGCGGCGAGGGCTTGCACCTCTGGCTCCGGGGTGCCATGGCCAGTGTGACTGCGGAGCACTGTCAGGCAGTTGGCGACGGCCAAGGACGCGTCCTCGGGCCGGGAGTCGGCCAGTTGGAAGGCGAGGTCTCGGGCGCGCTGTAGATGGTGCAGCCATATAGCCGGAAAGCGCCCTGCCGGTTGCCCAGCACGTCACGGGCCGCCTGCGGGCTTGCCACGCAGAGCCGGCCGGACGCCGAGCGCCACACATCCTGAGTGCCTTCGAACTCTGCCGCCAGGAATTGCAGTGGATCATGCTGATAGGCGGCCGCGCTGCGGTGCCTTCGAGCCGCTCTGCCGTCGGCCGGCCAGGCCATGGCGTCCCCCTCGATCGAGCAGGTAGCCAGGGCCGCCGAGACGGTTGGCCGGGCCCGGCTCACGGGGCCGTTCACACCCCGAAGACGCCGGATCGCTCAACAGACAGCCTCCTCCGCAGGGAGCGTCCTGTGAAGTCGTCAGCCATATGAAGGCCGTAGGTGAGGTACTCGCTGGATGACGTCCGGCTGCCGCAGCAGGGGCCGCCTGACCAGGAAAGGGCAGGTCAGGTGGGTGTACGAGCTGCGCGGCACACATATTCAGTTGGTGTCGCGCCGGCGCAGCAGGACTGTTCCGACGACCAGAACGACTGCGGTGTAACCGCCGAAGACGAGCGCGTCCTGCGTCCTGGTCAGAGCGACGGCGACGCCCCCTCTTCTAGGGGGGCGTCGAGCAGATGCCGGGCGTACGGCAGTTGGTGATCCACCACATCAGCCGCCAGGCCTGCGGGCGACACCGCGGCCGGGCGTCGAGTGAACCACAAGTCAATGTTTCCGCCTTCGCCCATCGAGAACCTCTCAAATGGCGGAGGGGACGCAGGGAAAGTGTCTATTGCTGTCGTGCAAGCCTGGCCCTCGCAGCCGACTTCACATCCACAAAGATCTCCATCTACACGGGCGACGATCTCTGAGAAATCGGCCCCGGCGGGAATCGGACAATGCTCCTCAAGTACATTGCCGAAAAACAGCCTTGCTGTGAGAATCGGGGCGCCTGGCCGGAGAATATTGTCGGTGTCTCCATCTGGCAGCCTCAGGACGCGCGACGCTCGGACCCCTTCCTCTGTAGCTACTGGATACCGTTCGGGCTCTCCACCAGTCTTCAGTGAGGAACCGGAGGAGCTCATGTCCATACGACGTAAATCGTGCGCGCTCGTCACCACGGTGTTAGCGGTGCTGGCCTTTTCCATGGTCGGCACGCCGGCGCAGGCCGCAGGCTTCACTCCAATCAACGTCTGGAACTCGAGCCACTGTCTCGACAACGCCACCGAGAACGCCGCCAAGCTGCATATGTGGTCCTGCGGCAGCAGTTCCGCGAAGAATTGGCTTGCAGGGTTCAATACCCAGACCGGCCTGTTCACCTTCACCAACCAACGCACGGGGCGGTGCATCACGGCACCGGCCTCGGGGCCGGGGACAGTCACAATGGCCTTCTGTAACGCGGCGGCGACCACCCAGCAGTGGCGCGTCTTCTACGCGGACAACCCCAACGGGCCCCCGTCAGGCTGGTACCAGGTCTGGCAGAACGCTTCGAGCGGGCTCTGTCTGTCTACACCCAGCGTAGGAAACGGCACCCTTCTGCAAGCGACGGCCTGCGACCCTTCCCACCAGTACTACAGGTGGCATCAGCAGTAACTGAAAGCCTGGTCCGGTGATGTTTGGGTTCCGAAGCAGGTTTCGCGCCAGCCGAGGGCTGATGAGGGCACGTTCAGGAGGTCGTTCATCGCGAGGCGGATCATGGCTTAGGGGCCGTGAGGGTAAGACTGCGCGCCTGCCGAAAACTCCATCCGCGCAGCTCAGGCGGCTTGCTGGTACTCGGGGAGGACTCCGCCGAGGCGGTCTGTCCGGCGCACTTTCAGTTGGGTGTTCTGTGCGTGGGGGAGTGGTTCGGGGGCGGAGCGTAGGGGTGCTGTCTGGTCTGTCGCTTGGTGGGGCCGGTGGGTGTTGGTAGTGCACTTCGATTGCACTTCGAATGGGCGGAGCGCGTGGCGTAGATGACGTTCGTTCCAGGCGAGGTTGCGGTCCAGGAGTTTGTGGCGGCAGGTCTGGACCCACCGCTCCGTGAGGGCGTTCATGCGTGGGATCCCTATTTCGGCGCGCATGACTTGGATGCCGGCGTTGCACAGGATGTCGTCGAAGAGGACGGGGTACTTCGCGTTCCGGTCCCGGATCAGGTACGCGTGGGTGGCCTGTGCGCCAGTGAGGTCCATGGCCAGCGGGCGTCCTGGGTGACGCAGGCCGCGGTGGGGTGGGCGGTAGTGCCGAGGACGCGGATGCGGCGGGTGACGTGTTCGATGACGGCGAGGACGTACTGGCGCTGGGTGGTTAGGGTGACGGTCTCGATGAAGTCGCAGGCCAGGAGAGCGTCGGCCTGGGAGTGCAGGAAGTCGGCCCAGGTGGTGGCGGCCCGGTCGGGTGCAGGGTCGATGCCCTGGGAGGTGAGGATCTCCCAGACGGTGGAGGCGGCGACTTTGATGCCGGGCGTGGTGAGTTCGCCGTGCACCCTGCGACAGCCCCACGATGGATTCTCCCGCACCAGGCGCAGGACCAGTCTGGGGATCGAGTGGACCGTGGGCGGTCGACCGTCGCGTCGGGTTCCAGGTGCGCTCACAGGGTGGTGCCGCTGCCATACGGGGCGTACAGATCGAGCAGCCGAGTGCGGGACGAACGCAGCCGACGGGCGACGATGTCGCCCACCCACTGGGTGACCGCGTAGCCCATGGCAGGGTCGTCCCGGCACATGGCCCGAACAGCCACGGCGTCGAACTCGTATGCCCGTACAGGCGTTGTGGTCTCGGCTCCCAGGTGCCAGGAGCGCGGTGCGAACAGCCAGGACCAGCCGACGAGTTCGTTGTGGCCGAGGGTTTCGATGACGGCCGGCCGCCGACCGGGCACGTGGATGTCGAGGGCGATCGTGCCAGTGCGGATGATCCAGAACCGGTCGGCGCGTCCGCCCTCCTCGAAGAGGCGGGTCCCGTGCGGGAATGACACCTCGCGGGCGATGCGCATCAACCGCTGGCGGTGCTCAGCGGGAAGTGCCTGCAGCATGCTGTGAGTGATCGAAGAGTTCATGACGGCCCTCCAGGACGGGCGTTTCGACCTGTCACGTTCAGCATGTGCCGGTGCTGTGGGCACAGGCCATGGGCCACCCGGCCGTTCGGCCGGGTCCATCTGGCCCCGCATGAGAGTCCTTCGGCAGCCTGTGGCGCCGCCCGATACGAGATTCGATAAGAACGAAGGCAACTTGGTGGAAGGAAGTGGGAACCGTGGGTACGACACTTACCCCGGACTTCTGGCGGCTGTTCGCCGTTCTCCTCGTCAGCGCGATGGCAGTGACCTTCGTGGTCAGCGCCGCGCTCGACGCTCTGGTGTTGCGCCTGCAGCGTCGCCGCACCCGCCACCTGACGCCGATCACGCACGAGGCAGGCGCCTCTGACCGGCCTCACCGGGCCCTGGTACACCACTGAGCCGACGAGGGGGCGCGACGTGATGGCGGGAGAAATACCGGCTCCCGCTTTGCGGGCTAGCGATTGACGTGATTTTCCACGACGATGCCCAGTCGCTCCGCCCATCGGTACAGGTCGCCTGGGAAGAACGGTGTCCGCTGGTCTCTGACCAGGGCACCCTCGCGGGTGGTGTACACCGACTCGACCTGACCGAACCGGCGCCCCAGCCGGGTCAGCAGCAGGTCGACGGCTTGGAACAGCGGCGGGCCTGGCTGGATGAGGTCTTCCACAAATGCGCCGATCTCCGCCGAGGCTTGCTCGGCCGACCTGCTGCCGGACGTCAGCCGGACCGGCCCGAGCGCCCGGGATACGACACGCTCGAGACCTTGGGGTGATGGGCCGGCCAGGTTGACGCGGATCGCGCAGCCGCCGTAGGTGCCTGCGCGATCCGCCGCGTGTCGGCCAAGCAGGCCGAGCGCCGAGACGACCACCTCGGTCAGCTCTCCCGTACTGAGCACCAGCGGCCGCGGGCCACCCGCCCCTTCGTCATCATCGGCGTCGTACCAACCGCGTTCGGATCGGGGCGACAAGGAGTACTGCACACCGGCACTCCCATCGTCCCCGAAAACGGCAACCACCTCGCGGGTTGTATCTGGGGCGTGGCGCGCGACGAAGCCGCCTGCCGCAGGCTCCACCTCATCGAAAGCGGTGTGTTGCGCCTCCAGCAGGGCTGTTTCGCAATGGAGTTGACGTCGATACTCCTCGAACGCCCGCCGGTCCCAAGGCACTGCGCCAGGAGCATGCGGCACCATCGTGACCGTGAGAGCCGGTTGTGCAGTGAGGGCGCGGTGACGGCCGCGCGGACGAGGTAGTGCGCCGCGTGGTCGAGTTGGGCGTGACGCACGGGCATGGCATGCCCCCGAACCTTGACGGGTTTGGCTTATTGCTCAAGCGTCGTCGAGGGCCGAGGCATTGCGCAGGGGCCGGTTGGCCCCTGCTGTGGACTGTCCGGCCCGGGAAAGGGGCTCGCCGGACTCTGCACGTCGGACCGCCCACGCCTGACGCTGATGGTACAAGGAGGTGGGGACGATGCTCCGGTCGATCGTGGTGGGTCTGGACGGCTCCCCAGAGAGTATTTCTGCGGCGGACTGGGCGGCCAGGGAAGCTGTGCGCCGGGGGCTGCCGCTGCGGCTCGTCCACGCGTGGGAGGGAATGCCGAGCGATGACCAACCGGTGTCCCTGCCCGAACTGAAGGTCCCGCAGTACTGGGCGGGGAGGGTGCTGCGCACCGCGCAGCAGCAGCTTGCCGAGTGTTTCCCGCAGTTGACGATCAGTGCTGACCAGATCAAGTGACCTCCGGTCCCGGGCTTGGTGACCGAGGGCGAGACAGCCGAGCTGCTCGTTTTGGGAAGCCAGGGGTTCGGGCAACTCGGACGCCTCCTTGCGGGCTCGGTCGTGATGCTGTAGTGGCTCACGTGCGACGCCCGGTCGTTCTCGTACGCGCGGAATGGTGCGAAGCGGACGAACATCTACCGGATGCCGACGGGAGCCCGGCGACGAGTACGCCTTGCCGCGAATCGTTGCTCGGCATCGACGTGCGGAACGAGTCGGAGCCGCTGCTGGAGTTCGCCTTCGAGGAGGCTTGCCTCCGAGGTGCACCGTTGCGGGTCATTCACGCCTGGCAGATGCCCGGCACTCGCGATGACAAAGGCAGGGGGAGCGCCGCACGGATGGCCAGGAGCCGCGAGGCCGGATGGGCGCTCGACGCAGTGCTGGATCCATGGCGGGGAAAGTTCCCGAGCGTGGAGGTTCGAGCCCGGGTAGCGCACAGGCGGCCCGCCCCGGAATTGCTTCGGGCTGCAAGTGACTCCGGCTTGCTGGTTGTTGGTCGCCGGACACGAAGGTACTGATCGCATACGCCACAGTGCACGGCTCTACCCGGGAGATCGCCGAACGGCTGGGGGCGCGGCTGGACGAAGCCGGGCTGGATGCTGATGTGCGGCCCATGAAGGAAGTCCATGACGAGGACGCGTACGAAGCCTTCGTCCTCTGCAGCGCCGTCCACGGACAGGAATGGCTGCCTGAGGCACGGGAGTTCCTGCGTCGCAACAGTGAGCTGCTCCGTGTCCGGCCTGTGTGGATCTTCAGCGTGGGTATGCCCGACTCGCTGCGCGGGCCGTGGAAGCGTATGGCCCACAAGGAGGAGCCCGTCATCGCAGAGAGTTTGCCGGGCCACGTTCCCTACCGCCGCCACTGGTTGATGTCGGGAGTCATCAGGCCCGCGCATCTGCCGTTGGCAGGCAGGGTGTTGTTCCGGCTCATGGGCTGCCGGTACGGGGACTATCGCGACTGGACTGCCCTCAATGGTCGGGCGGAGGAGATCGCCCGTGGGCTGGTCGGCCCAGCCGAGCGCCACTGAAAACGAATAGGGACGAACAGCCCTGGCCAGGGGCCGCTTGGCCTCTGTGGAGAGTGCCCCGAAAGCGGTGCAATGGGGGTGCCGAGGGAGGGACATCATGACCGGAACCCCAAGGGTCCGACGCACGATATCGGCCATGGCTGCTCTGCTGCTCGCACTGACCGTGCCTGCGGTGGGCGCGAGTTCCGCGGGTGCGGACACGCCGTCCCGCGTGGCGGGGCCACCCGCCCGCAGCGGAAACCCCGCATCCACTGTCGATCACGTCGCGAACTTCTACGGCGCGTACATCGACGTCCTGCACGACACCGGGCGCGGCTCGCTGGCGAACGGCCTGCGTCACCACTACCTCACTTCCGGCCTGAGCAAGAGCCTGGCCCGGTGGGAGGCCGCGCACCACCGTGACGGTGTGCTGCGGGCCAAGGGTGTGCCGACCGCATGGAGGGTGACCTATCAGGACAGCGGTATGGGCCACTGCTGGACGCGCGTGAAACTGACGTGGCACGACGGCCAGCACCGGGCCCACCACAGCTACCTGATCGTTCAGTCGGACATCGCAACCATGGACATCTCCGGCATACAGACGGATTGAGGTGGTGGGGACAGTGGAGTTGCCCCTGATCGTGGGAGTGGACGGTTCGGAATCGAGCCTGCTGGCGGTCGACTGGGCCGTGGATGAGGCAGACCGGCTCGGACTCGCGGTACGGCTCGTACATGCGTCGCTCTGGCAGCAGTACGAGGGAAGCGCTTTCGCCTATGGTCTGAGGGCACCCTCCGAGAGCGCACAGCACATCATCGACCTCGCGGCCGAGCGGGCCGGGCGGCGCAACGCGGCCGTGAAGATCTCCACGGAGGTGCTGGCGGAGGACACCGAGATCGCCCTGCTGCGTGAAACGCGCAACGCAACAGCGCTGGTCACCGGTTCGCGCGGCAGGGGGCCGCTCGCCGGACTGCTGCTCGGTTCGGTGAGTCTGGCGATGGCCTCCCGGGCGCTCTGCCCCGTCATCGTGGTGCGGGGCAGAGCCGCGGGCCGAAATGGCGAGCATGGCCGCATCGTCCTCGGGGTGGGCGACACGACCACCAGCGTCGCGGCGGTCCGATTCGCCTTCCGGGAAGCCGAGGCGCGGCACTGCACACTCCATGCCGTACGCGCCTGGCGCTGCCCCGCCCACGAGACGACGGACCATCCGCTCATCGCGGAAGAACCCGCCCGGTACCACCGGGACCACGCATGGAGCATGCTCGAGGACACACTGCGTGTTCCGGCGAGTGACCACCCCTCTGTGTATGTGCGCCATTCCGTCGTGGAGGGCCCCGCACACAAGGTCCTGGCCGATCTCACCGCTGCGGCGGATCTGCTTGTACTGGGAGCGCGGCGGCGTCATGACCACGCTGGTCTCCAACTCGGCCGGGTGGCACATGCGTTGCTCCACCACGCCGACTGCCCAGTCGCTGTCGTGCCGCAGCGGGGGTGACGGGGAGGGTCAAGGAGGCAGAAGCAGGCCTGCCGACCTCGTATCCGATAACGATGCCGACGGCACCGTTGTCCCGCATTCCTAGTCGCCGGTCAGCCCTGCGGCGTGATCGGGGACGTAGGACTGGAGGTCCCGTGGCGGCCGTTGGTACCCCGAGTTCGGGGGCCGGGGCGGAAGCGTGAGTTCCGGTGGTGGCACATCGTGGTACGGGACGGTCGACAGCAGGTGGGCGATCATGTTCAGCCGTGCGCTGCGTTTGTCGTCGCTCTCGACCACGTGCCAAGGGGCTTCGGAGATGTCCGTGTGCACGAACATCTCGTCCTTCGCCCGCGAGTACGCCTCCCAGCGCGTGATCGACTCCAGGTCCATGGCGGACAGTTTCCAGCGGCGAGTGGGGTCCTGAAGGCGGCGGCGGAAACGCTGTTCCTGTACCGCGTCGCTCACCGAGAACCAGTACTTGCGCAGCAGCAGGCCGTCCTCCACCAACAGACGCTCGTAGGTGGGGCACTGGTGGAGGAAGCGCTGGTGCTCGGCTTTGGTACAGAAGCCCATCACGTGCTCGACGCCCGCGCGGTTGTACCAGCTCCGGTCGAAGAGGACGATCTCTCCCGCGGCGGGGAGATGCTCGGTGTAGCGCTGGAAGTACCACTGGGTACGTTCGCGCTCGGTGGGTGCGGGCAGGGCGACGATGCGTGTGACGCGGGGATTGAGGTGCTCCGCCACGCGTTTGATGGTGCTGCCCTTGCCGGCCGCGTCGCGTCCTTCGAACACCACGACGAGCCGTGCCCCCTCGGCCCTCACCCACTCCTGCAGCCTCACCAGTTCGGTCTGCATGCGGTACAGCTCGCGCTCGTACAGCTCCTTCTTCATGGCCACGCACCCGCCTCTGGCTATCGAACGCTCGTGTCCTGCAACGACGTTACGGAGGATTCCAGCAGCGAGAGCCCGCTCGTACGTGCCGCGCCGATGCCGCGAGGCCGAACGCCCCCTTTTTTGGGTCCCGGTCGGCCCCTGCTCCGGGCGGCCCCGCGGTGGGAGGGTGACGAAAGGTGCACCGGGAGCCCTTACGCACAAGGCCCTGACCGGCCTGGCCGACACGGGGGTCGCGACATTCGGTGCATGGGCCGAAGGCAAGAAGCGCCTGCCACGAGAGGGAGCTGCTCATGACCATCCGCGTTGGGATCAACGGATTCGGCCGTATCGGCCGCAATTATCTGCGTGCAGCCCTGGAAAGGGACACGATCGAGGTCGTCGCCGTCAACGACGTCGCACCGACCGCGACACTGGCGCATCTGCTCGAATACGACTCGACGTACGGCAGGCTGCGCCGTGACGTCCGGCACGACGACACCTCGATCACCGTGGACGGGCACCGTATTGCCGTGTCCGCGGAACGTGACCCCTCCGCCCTCGATTGGAGCGGGCACCGCGTGGACGTCGTGATCGAGTCCACCGGTCGCTTCCGGGACCGGGACGCCGCCGCGCTGCACCTCAAGGCGGGCGCGAGCAAGGTGCTGCTCTCCGCGCCGGGCAAGAACGCCGACACGACCATCGTGATGGGCGTGAATCGCGACTCCTACGAGCCGGACCGGCATCATGTGATCTCCGCGGCCTCCTGCACCACCAACTGCGTCGTTCCGATGGTCAGTGTGCTGCACGAGCACTTCGGCATCACCAAGGGACTGATGACCACCATTCACGGCTACACCAACGACCAGGCACTCCTGGACGGGCCGCACAAGGACCTGCGCCGTGCCCGTTCGGCCGCGTTGAGCATCATTCCGACCAGTACAGGTGCCGCGCGCGCCGTCGGTCAGGTCGTGCCTGAACTCGACGGCGTGCTCGACGGCCTGGCGGTCCGCGTCCCGGTCGAGGACGGATCGCTCACCGATCTGACGGTGGTGCTGCGGCGTGAGGCCACCGCGGAGGAGGTCAACGCGGCGTTCGAGGAGGCGGCGAGCGGGCGACTGGAGGGCGTCCTGCGGGTGTCGCACGCCCCGATCGTCTCCCGTGACGTGATCGGCGACCCGGCCTCCTGCATCTTCGACCCGGCCCTCACCCAGGCCCACGGTGATCTGGTCAAGATCTTCGGCTGGTACGACAACGAATGGGCGTACTGCCAAAGGCTGTTGGACCTGACCACCTACGTCGGTGAGCGCCTGTGATCCCGCCCATCCTGCGGGGCGTACGGGCAGTTGTCCTCGACACCGACGGAGTGATCACCGATTCGGCGCGGGTACACGCCGAAGCATGGAAGCGAGCTTTTGACGCGTTCCTGGTGGAGCATCCGCCCGAACTCCCGGAGCAGCGAAGGGTGTTCGACGTACACGAGGACTATCTCCGGTATGTCGACGGCAAGTCGCGTCTCGACGGCGCCGAGTCCTTTCTGGCTTCGCGCGGGCTGCGACTGCCGGCCGAGGCAGTGGAGGCGGTGGCCGCGGACAAGGAGTGCCGCTATGTCGAGCGGTTGCGCAAGGGCCATATCGACGCCTACCCGGGCACCGTCCGCCTGCTGCACGAACTGCGCGGTGAAGGCATTCCGCTCGCGGCGGCCTCCGCTTCCCGCCATGCCCGTGAACTGCTCCTTCACGCAGGGGTGTTGTCGCTGTTCGATGCGCTCGTCGACGGCGCCGAGGCGGCCCGGCTCGGGCTGCCCGGGAAGCCGGATCCGGCGCTGTTCCTGGAGGCGGCTCGCCGCCTCGGTGTGCCGGCGGCGGATACCGCCGTCGTAGAGGACGCGTTGGCCGGTGTCGAGGCCGGGCGGCGTGGCGGGTTCCGTGTAGTGATCGGCGTGGACAGGAACGCGGCGGCCGGCACCAGGGCGGCTCTGCTGCGGCACGGTGCGGACATCGTTGTGGACGACCTCGGGGAACTTCTGGACGGAGGGGAAGGGCCATGACGGAGCCCATCGAGGACTGGGTCTGGGAGTACGAGGGGTACGACCCGGCACAGGAGCGGCTCAGGGAGTCGCTGTGCACGCTGGGCAACGGCTACTTCGCCACCCGGGGTGCCGCCCCCGAATGCCCGGCGGACGACACGCACTATCCGGGGACGTACGCGGCGGGCTGCTACAACCGGCTCACCTCGCACGTCGCGAACCGGCAGGTCGAGAACGAGGACATGGTCAACCTGCCCGACTGGCTGCCCTTGCGCTACCGGCTGAAGGACCGGGACGAGATGGGGGAGTGGCTCACCCCGGACTCGACCGCGCTGATCGCGCTGCAGCAGTCCCTCGATGTGCAGTCCGGTGTCCTGGAACGCAATCTGCGCTATGAGGACGGGCAGGGGCGGGCCCTGGCGGTGCGCCAGCTGCGCGTCGTTCACATGGCTGATCCGCATCTGGCCCTGCTGAGGACCGAGTTCAGCCTGGAGGGCGCGCCCAGTGACTTGGAGGTCGAGGCGGCGTTGGACGGGAGCGTCAGCAACGCGGGTGTGGCGCGCTACCGGCAGCTGAACTCCAAGCACCTGACGCACGTCCACACCGGAGACGGCGACGGTCGCGACATCGTGTGGCTCCGCTGCCGCACGACAACCTCCGACGTACGGGTGGGACTGGCCGCCCGCACGACGGCGGGCTCCGCCAGGGCCGCGACGCTGCATGAAGCGGGCCGAGCCGCTCAACGCTTCGATCTCGACCTGGAACCCGGGCGTACCGTCACCGTCGACAAGACCATCGCCCTGCACACCTCCCGTGACCCGGCGATCAGCGACCCCCTGCAGGCGGCCGTCGACCGGGTCGGCCGGGCGCCCGGCTTCGAGGAGCTGCTCGACTCGCACCTCACCGCATGGGACCAGCTGTGGCGCAGGGCCGAACTGGACGTGCCCGGCGAGGCGGGCCGTATCCTGCGCCTGCACCACTTCCACGTCCTGCAGACGCTCTCCCCGCACACCGCCGACCTCGACGTCGGAGTGCCGGCGCGCGGGCTGCACGGCGAGGCGTACCGCGGCCATGTCTTCTGGGACGAGCTGTTCGTCCTGCCTTACCTGAGCCTGCATTTCCCCGAGGTCTCCCGGGCTCTGCTGACCTACCGGCACCGACGCCTGGAGCAGGCGTGCACGGCGGCACGTGATGCCGGCCGCGCGGGGGCGATGTTCCCGTGGCAGAGCGGCAGCGACGGCCGTGAGGAGACCCAGGAGCTGCACCTCAACCCGCGCTCGGGGCGCTGGCTGCCGGACAATTCCCGGCTCCAGCATCATGTGGGTTCGGCGGTGGCGTACAACGTGTGGCGCTACTGCGAGGCGAGCGGCGACGTCGAGTTCCTGCACACCAAGGGCGCCGAGATGCTGCTGCAGATCGCCCGTTTCTGGGCGGACTCGGCGACGTACGACGAGAGCCTGGGCCGGCACCGTATCCGCGGGGTGGTAGGTCCCGACGAGTACCACGATGCCTACCCCGATGCGTCGGAGCCGGGGCTCGACGACAACGCGTACACGAATGTCACGGCGGCCTGGGTCCTCGCCAGGGCCCTGGACGTGCTGGGTGATCTGCCCGAGCCGCGAAGGCGGGAACTCGTGGAGAGGATCGGGCTCGACGGCGGGGAGATCGAACTGTGGGAGGACGTGTCGCGCACCCTGTATGTGCCGTTCCACGAGGGGGTGATCAGCCAGTTCGAGGGATACGGGGAGCTGGCGGAGCTGGACTGGGACGGCTACCGCGCCCGCTACGGCGACATCCGGCGCCTCGACCGGATCCTGGAGGCCGAGGGCGACACGGTCAACCGCTACCAGGCCTCCAAGCAGGCCGATGTGCTGATGCTCGGCTACCTCTTCTCCCCGGCCGAACTGCATTCCCTCTTCGGCCGGTTGGGATACTCGCTGGACGCGGACACCTGGCAGCGCACGGTCGACCACTATCTGCGGCGGACCAGCCACGGTTCCACCCTCAGCGGCCTCGTGCACGGCTGGGTCCTTGCCAGGGTGCGGCGCGCGGGAGCCTGGAAGTTCGTTCAGGAGGCGTTGGCGGGCGACATCGCCGACCTGCAGGGCGGCACCACCGGCGAGGGCATCCACCTCGGTGCCATGGCGGGCACGCTCGACCTCGTGCAACGGGGCCTCACCGGCCTGGAGGCGCGGGGAGGCGCCCTCTGGCTGGACCCGGTGCCGCTCCCGGAACTCTCCGAGTACGGCTTCGCACTGCGCTACCAGGGGCACTGGGGCATTCGGCTGCGCATGCGACCGGGCAGGCTGCACATCGCCGTGCCCGCCTCCGACCGCTCGCCCGTCGACATCGAACTGCCGGG